>NZ_CP036533.1:696000-1044000 GCF_024585265.1 Bradyrhizobium sp. WBAH42 | reverse complement strand
GAGATATCGATCGCCGGGAAAGTGCGCTTGTCCGAGACCTTGCGGTCCAGGATCAGCTCGGAGTTACCGGTACCCTTGAACTCTTCGAAGATGACTTCGTCCATGCGGCTGCCGGTATCGACCAGCGCCGTCGCGATGATGGTCAGCGAGCCGCCCTCCTCGATGTTTCGGGCCGCGCCGAAGAAGCGCTTCGGACGCTGCAGCGCGTTGGCGTCGACACCGCCGGTCAGCACCTTGCCGGATGACGGCACCACGGTGTTGTAGGCGCGGCCGAGGCGCGTGATCGAATCGAGCAGGATCACGACATCGCGGCCGTGCTCGACCAGGCGTTTTGCCTTCTCGATCACCATCTCGGCGACTTGAACGTGGCGCACCGCCGGCTCGTCGAAGGTCGAGGACACCACCTCGCCCTTCACAGAGCGCTGCATGTCCGTGACTTCTTCCGGACGCTCGTCGATCAAGAGCACGATCAGATAGCATTCGGGATGGTTGTGGGTGATCGAGTGCGCAATGTTCTGCATCAGCACGGTTTTGCCGGTTCGCGGCGGCGCCACGATCAAGGCGCGCTGGCCCTTGCCGATGGGCGCAACGATGTCGATCACGCGTGCAGACAGGTCTTTCCGCGTCGGATCGTCGATCTCCATGCGGAAACGCTGATTCGGAAACAGCGGCGTGAGGTTATCGAAATTGACCTTGTGCTTGGCCTTTTCCGGGTCCTCGAAATTGAGCGTGTTGACCTTCAGCAGCGCGAAGTAGCGCTCGCCCTCTTTCGGGCTGCGGATATGACCTTCGATGGTGTCGCCGGTGCGCAGGCCGAAACGGCGGATCTGCGAGGGCGAAACGTAGATATCGTCCGGACCCGGCAGATAATTCGCATCGGGCGAGCGGAGGAAGCCGAAGCCGTCGGAGAGCACTTCGACGACGCCCTCGCCGACGATATCGGTCTCGGCCAGCGAGAGCTGCTTGAGGATGGCGAACAGCAGCTCCTGCTTGCGCATGGTGCTGGCGTTTTCGACCCCGTTCTCTTCCGCGAACGAGACCAGCTCGGCCGGGGTTTTCGACTTGAGGTCCTGGAGTTTGATTTCCCGCATTGGGGTGGTCCTGTGGGGTAACCTGAAAAAGAGGGGGGTGCGAGGTGGCTCTGAAATGCGGACGCGAGCAGGTGCAGGTAAGGTCCGCAGGTCTGGCAAGGTTAAGCGCCGGTGAGGCTTCAAACCTGATGCGGTGTCCGGCCTCTGGAAGGCTCGGACACAACCACATCCGCCTGCGTTGGGTGGGATATCGCTAATATAGAAAATCGCTCAACGCTCCGCAAGCCGAAGCGCTGAGCTAATCGCCGCGGGGTATGCCTAGAACGGCTTCACGATCACCATGACGACGATGAAAATCATCAGGACGGTCGGCACCTCATTGATAATCCGATAGAATTTCTGGCTTCGTGGACGCTTATCAGCGGCAAAATCCTTGACCCAGCGGGAAAAAAAGCCGTGGACCGCCGATAGCACCAGGACCAGTGCCAGTTTTACGTGCAGCCAGCCGAACGAGAACCAATGTCCGGACCAGGCGAGATAGAGCCCGGCGAGCCAGGTGACCATCATCGCGGGGTTGATGATCGCCTTGAGCAGCCGGCGTTCCATGACCTTGAACGTCTCGGACTGCTTCGAGCCGATTTCGGCCTCGCAGTGATAGACGAACAGCCGCGGCAAATAGAGCATGCCGGCCATCCAGGAGATGACGGCGATCACGTGCAGCGCCTTGATCCAGAGATAGACGTCTTCGAACATTTTCGACGGTCCGGGTTGCTGTGCAGCTCGGGAGCGCTGGGGATAGTAAGAACTCGTTAAGGTCTTACCCCGCACACATATCCGTCCGTAGCGCCTTCCTCAAATCTAGAATCTTAGATTCTTAAGGTTTGAGTCTATGTGACCGTGGATTGGACTCACGCAATTCCGTCCGCGCGTTCGCGCGCGCTTGTTCACATCCATCCACATATTCCGGACAGCCTTTGTCGACTTCCGATAAGTCAGTCGGCTTCAAAGGCTTGCGCGTTTGTATCGGCAGCTTATCAAGGGACTTGTCCGCGCAATCCCGTTTCCCTCTCGGTGGGGCGCCGGACTTGTCCTGACCGGCAGCAGTGTGAAGAAAATCGCCGCTTGTCCCGCCCCTGGTGTCGCGCATCCCTTTCCGAGAGGTTAAGCTCCACAGAAATCCACAAACCACCCCAACGAAATTCAAAGGGTTTTTGTGCCGACCTCGAACAATTATTTCCATCTCCACCTGGTCTCGGACTCCACGGGTGAAACGCTCATCACCGTGGCGCGCGCGGTCGCGGCCCAATACGCCAACGTGACGCCGGTCGAGCACGTCTATCCGCTGGTGCGCAGCCAGAAGCAGCTCGACCGCGTGCTCGACGAGATCGAGGAAGCACCGGGGATCGTGCTGTTCACGCTGCTCGAGAAGGATCTGGTCGCCAGACTCGAGGACAAGTGCAAGCAAATCAATGTTCCGAGCCTCTCGATCATCGGGCCGGTGATGCAGCTGTTCGAAGCCTATCTGGGCGCTGCGACCACCGGCCGTGTCGGCGCCCAGCACGTGCTCAACGCGGAATATTTCAAGCGCATCGACGCACTGAACTACACGATGATCCATGACGACGGTCAGCACGTCGAAGGTCTCGACGAGGCCGATGTGGTCCTAGTCGGCGTGTCCCGGACCTCGAAGACACCGACTTCGATCTATCTGGCCAATCGCGGTATCCGCACCGCCAACGTGCCGCTGGTGCCGGGCATCCCCGTGCCCTCGCAATTGGAGACGCTGACGCGGCCGCTGGTCGTCAGCCTGCACGCGACGCCGGAACGCCTGATTCAGATCCGTCAGAATCGCCTGCTTTCCATGGGCGCCGAGTCCGGCAGCGATACCTACACCGACAAGCAGTCGGTCACCGAGGAGGTCGCGTTCGCGCGCAAGCTGAGCGCCAAGCACGACTGGCCGCTGCTGGACGTCACGCGCCGCTCCATCGAGGAAACCGCGGCGGCGATCATGAAGCTGTATAGTGACCGCCAGCGCAACCGGCCGTCCGAGTAAGTGTCGCCGATGAGTTTGTGGCGCGGCAAAAGTCCGTTGATCCTGGCCTCGCAAAGCAGCGCGCGCAAAATGCTGCTGGCCAATGCCGGGCTCGAATTCGTAGCTGTCATCGCTGATATCGACGAGCGCGGCATTCAGGCCGCGTCAAAACTTTCGGACCCGCGCGAGATCGGCCTGTTGCTGGCGCGCGAGAAAGCCAGAGCGGTCTCTGCCGGTCATCCCGGACACTATGTGATCGGCGCCGACCAGACGCTGGCCCTCGGGAACCGTCTCTTCAACAAACCGGCCGGCCGCGCCCAGGCGCTGGCGCAATTGCGCGATCTCGCCGGTCAGACGCACGAGCTGAATTCAGCCGTCGCCGTGGCGCAGGATGGCAGGATCGTGTTCGAGGACGTTTCCGTGGCGCGCATGACCATGCGGCCCATGAGCGAAGCCGAGCTTTCGGCCTATCTCGACGCCGCCGGCGAGGCCGTGACCAGAACCGTCGGTGCCTATCAGCTCGAGGGCCTCGGCATCCATCTGTTCGAGCGCATCGAGGGCGACCATTTCACCATTCTCGGCCTACCGCTGCTGCCGCTGCTTGCGTATCTGCGGAGCGAGCAGCTAATTGCGGTGTAGATGCGACAGAAGGCTGGGTGCTGATGCGGATTCTCGGACTGACTGGCTCGATCGGGATGGGCAAATCCACCACCGCGAAATTGTTCGCGGAGGCCGGCGTTCCCGTCTACGACGCCGATGCCGCCGTGCATCAGCTCTATGAGGGTGAGGCTGCCCCCGCAATCGAGGCCGCTTTCCCCGGCACCACCGCGAACGGCAAGGTCGACCGGCAAAAGCTGTCGGCGCGCGTCGTGCACGATCCCGCCGCCATCAAGCAGCTCGAGCAGATCGTTCATCCCATGCTCGGCGCTTCCCGGCAGAAATTCTTTGCCGATGCCGAGGCAGCCAAGGTGCCGGTCGTCGTGCTGGACATCCCGCTGCTGTTCGAGACCGGCGGCGAGAAGCGGGTCGATGCCGTGGTCGTGGTCTCGACCTCGCCGGAGCTTCAGCGCCAGCGGGTGCTGGCGCGCGGCACGATGGACGAGGCCAAGCTCGATGCCATCATCGCCAAGCAGATGCCGGATGCCGAGAAGCGCAAGCGGGCCGATTTCGTGGTGGATACCTCACACGGCCTTGACCCGGTGCGCGCCCAAATCGCGCACATCCTGGCCGAGGTCGTTAAGATGCCGCAGCGGCGGATCTGATTCGCCACCTCACACGGCTTCTTAAAGACATGCGCGAAATCGTCCTCGACACTGAAACCACCGGCCTCGATCCGCTGCGCGGCGATCGACTGGTCGAGATCGGCTGCGTCGAGATTTTCAACCGCATGCCGACCGGACAGACGTACCACGTCTATATCAACCCTGAGCGGGACATGCCGGCGGAAGCGTTTGCGGTGCACGGATTGTCGTCCGAATTCCTGGCGACCAAGCCGTTGTTCCACGAGGTCGCCGACGACTTTCTCGCGTTCATTGGCGACGCCCCGCTGGTGATCCACAACGCTTCGTTCGATATCGGCTTCATCAACGCCGAGCTCGACCGCATCGAGCGCGCTGCGATCCCGCGCGAGCGCCTGGTCGATACGCTGCTGCTGGCGCGTCGCAAGCATCCCGGCGTGTCCAACCGGCTCGACGATCTCTGCTCGCGCTATTCGATCGACAATTCACACCGCACCAAGCACGGCGCGCTGCTGGACGCCGAGCTGCTCGCCGAGGTCTATGTCGATCTGGTTGGAGCGCGGCAGTCGCAGCTGCTGCTGGCCTCCGACACCGAGGAGATCAGGGTCCACAGCGCTGGCGATGCGCCGCGGCGGCAACGTCTGGTGCCGCTCACGCCGCGGATTTCTGAAGCCGAGCGCGAGGCCCATCGGGCCTTCATCGCGACCATGGGTGACAAGGCGATCTGGAACGAGTACCTGCCCGCTCCAGCCGTGGCGGTCGCCGCTCAGGCCTGACCGGCTTGACCCTGAGCGGCCATTTGTCGCTCCATGTTCTGGCGGTACAGACCGACGAAGTCGACCGGATCCAGCATCAGCGGTGGGAACCCGCCGTCGCGCACCGCGGTGGCGATGATCTCGCGTGCGAACGGGAACAAGAGGCGCGGGCACTCGATCATGACCAGCGGATGCAGGTTCTCCTTGGGCACGTTGACGATCCGGAACACGCCGGCATAGGCGAGCTCGAACGAGAACATCACTTTACCTGCGGTCTCGGCCTTGCCCTCGACCGACAACGTCACCTCGAATTCCTGTTCGCTGAGATTGTTGGCGCTGACGTTGATCTGGATGTTGATCTGCGGCGGCTGGCTCTGCTGCTGGAGCGAGCCGGGCGCGTTGGGATTTTCGAACGAGAGGTCCTTGGTATATTGCGCCAGCACGTTGAGCTGGGGAGCCTGGGCCGCCTCGGGAGGGGTGCCGTTACCGTTGGTCATGAAAGTGTCTCCTTACCCGATTGGGGCTGAATTTCGCGGCGGTTGGCTAACATAGGGCCGGCTCGTTCCACAAGGACGAACGGTCCCGGACCGGGAATTCGGCCCGCGCTCGCGCCTTGGACGCTCATCCTGCCTTTTCCGCGAAATTTCGCCTTAAGTGATTGAAGATGCGCGATTTCCGGCCAGGATCGGGTTTCCCCTTAAGCATAAAACGCGCTACACTTGGCGCTGTGCCAAAAGGCGCCATTGGCCGGGCAAGATTTCGTGCCTACATCCCACGGACCTGACGCGGACCTAATATGGTGATGTAGACTTGCCGTTTCCGAAAGGAACGGTCTACTGGCCGGATTGATTTTCCCGGCAACGAGCCCTGAAAAGACCAGAAAGCGGATACGACGTGGACATCTACACCATCATATTCCTGGCGCTGGCCGTCTTCATCTTCTTGCGGCTGCGTAGCGTGCTGGGGCAGCGCACGGGCAATGAGCGGCCGCCGTTCGATCGCACCGCCGCCCGCAATGCGCTGGGAGGTGCCCAGGACAACAACGTCGTGACCGTGCCGGGCAAGGTGATCGACCAGGCGCCGCTGGCGCCGACGGCCGAGCCGACCGCACCGGCCGATCGCTGGAAGGGGCTGGCCGAGCCGGGCACTGCGCTGGCGCAGGGTCTCGATTCCATCGTCGAGAAAGACTCCAGCTTCGACCCGCGCCATTTCCTCTCGGGCGCGCGCGGCGCCTACGAGATGATCGTGCTGGCTTTCGCCAATGGCGACCGCCGCGCGCTGCGCGATCTGTTGTCGTCGGACGTCTATGACAGCTTCGACGCCGCGATCAAGGAACGCGAGAGGAACGAGCAGAGGACCGAGACGCGCTTCGTCTCAATCGACAAGGCCGAGCTCGTCGGCGCCGAGCTGCGCGACCGCAACGCGCAGCTGACCGTGCGCTTCGTCTCGCAGATGATCTCGGTCACCCGCGACAAGACCGGCAACATCGTCGATGGCAGCGCCGAGACGGTCGCCGACATCACCGATATCTGGACCTTCGCCCGCGACACCTCCTCTCGCGATCCGAACTGGAAGCTGGTTGGCACCGGAAGCGCGAATTAAGACTTTCCTGAAGAACAGCGCGACGGCGCTTTGCGCAGGCGCCGTCGTGCTGTCGTCGTTTTCGCTCGGTGCCGAGGCGGCGCGGCGTCATCACCGCAGTCACTACCATCATCTGCCACGAACGCCTGCCGCTCCGCCGCGGGCCTTGCCCTATCCACAGCTCTCCCTGCCGTTCGAAATTCCCGGCGCGCAATATCTGCCGCTGGCCTGGGCAGACGTGAAGGGTTGGGGCGACGACAATCATCTCACGGCGTACAAGACCTTCCGCGCCAGCTGCAAGTCGATCAATGCGCAGAGCGGCGCGGCCGAACCCAAGGCCGAATCCAAGGCTTTGGGTGCCTCGTTGGCTGAGCCCTGCCGGGCCGCCAAGACGCTCGATCTCACCGACGACGGCAAAGCGAAGACCTTCTTCGAGGAGAATTTCACGCCGCTGCGGATCTCGCGGCTCGGCGAGCCCGACGGTTTCGTCACCGGCTATTACGAGCCGGTGCTGGAGGGATCGCGGACACAGACCGATGTCTACAACGTGCCGGTCTATCGCCGCCCCTCGAACCTGTTCGTGCGCGGCTACAAGCAGGACTCGGTCAGCCTGCCCAACAAAGGCCCGGTCTATCGCAAGATCGGCCGCCGCAAGCTGGTGCCCTATTACGACCGCGGCGAGATCGAGGACGGCAAGATCGCGGGCCGCGGGCTCGAGATCGCCTGGCTGAAGGATCCGACCGATCTGTTGTTCGCCCAGATCCAAGGCTCGGCGCGGATCAAGTTCGAGGACGGCAGCTCGGTTCGGCTCAATTACGACGCCTATAACGGCTATCCCTACACGGCGGTCGGTCGCATCCTGATCGAGCGCGGCATCATTCCGAGGGAAGAGATGTCGATGCAGAAGATCAGGGAATGGATGACGCAGAATCCTGAAGGCGCCAAGGAGCTGCGCCGCGCGAACCGCGCCTACATCTTCTTCCGCGAGGTCAACCTCTCCGACAAGGAGGAGGCAGTTGGCGCGCAAGGCATTCCCTTGACTGCGGGACGTTCGATCGCGGTCGACAAATCGCTTCATGTCTACGGCACGCCGTTCTTCATCGAGGGCGAGCTGCCGATCGAGTCCGAGCGCGCCAAGACGCCGTTCCACCGGCTGATGATCGCGCAGGACACCGGCTCGGCCATCATCGGTCCCGCACGCGCCGATCTGTTTTTCGGCGCCGGCGCGGATGCCGGCCGCGTCTCCGGCCGGCTGCGCCACCCCATGCATTTCGTGATGCTGGTGCCGAAGAGTCTCGATCCCGCCCCGCGAGCCGCGAAGCTGCCGATCCCGGACCCCAGGCCCTCGGAGAAGATCGCAAAGCTGTTTCCGCAGACCGATCCGGCAAAGACCGGCACGCCTGTCGCCGCGGCGGCGCAAGGCAAGAGCGAAACTGTCGCCGTCGCCGGCCCCGTTCCGCTGCCGGTGCCGCGTCCCGCGATCGAGCCTGCCCCTGAGCCGCGCCGTCCGGCGAAGAATCGTCCTCACCGTCCGCAATGAAGCGACCCTCCCGTCCGCCCGTGCTGGAGCCTCGCCCCTCGCCGCGCCGTCGCGCGCTCAGCGAGGAAGAGCGCGAGCTCTGGGATCTCGTTGCAAAGCATGTCAAGCCGCTGCGGAAGCATCGCGCGGTCAAGGCGCATGCCCCGCGCGCCGAGCCTTCGCCCGGGACCCAGGTGACCAGGACTTCGCTACCGGCAAGGCCGGTTGCCGCTGCACCGGCGCCGCGCGCCGCAAAGCCGTCGATTCCGCCGCTTGCGCCGCTCGGCAAGCGCGAGCGGACAAAGCTGTCGCGCGGCCGCAGCGAGATCGACGCGCGGCTCGATCTGCACGGCATGACCCAGATGCGCGCCCATCGCGCGCTGGCCGGCTTCCTGCACCGCGCCCGTCAGGACGGCCTCACCTTCGTGCTCGTCATCACCGGCAAGGGACGCAGCGGCGGCGAAAGCGGCGTGCTCCGCCGCCAGGTGCCGGAATGGCTCAGCCTGCCCGAATTCCGCGCCTTCGTCGTCGGCTTCGAGGAAGCCGCGATCGGCCATGGCGGCGAGGGGGCGCTGTATGTGCGGATCAGGCGAGCGCGAGGGTAGAGAGTTCTGGCGGGCGAGTTCGGTGCAACCTCTCCCGCTTGCGGGAGAGGTCGGCGCGCGAAAGCGCGGCGGGTGAGGGTTCTGTCCTCTTGGGGGCTTTTGGTTGCGGAGAGAGCCCTCTCCCCAACCCTCTCCCGCAAGCGGGAGAGGGAGCGCACCGCCTAAAACGGGCGAACGATTCCAACGCGCGGGATCAGCGTGAGTATCAAGCCGAAGATGTTGGTCTTTCGATCCTCGGCCGGAATCAGCGGCGCTTCCTGCTTGGCCGGCAGCATCGTCACGGCATGCAGGATCAGGAACATGCAGACCGCCCAGTTCGAGATCCAGCGCGAATAGTCGAACACCATCGCGAACATCACGAGATAGGCGACGCTGATGCCGACCAGCGCGGCGATGACGAGCCGCTTGTGCCGCTCGCTCGCGAGCGCACCGATCAGGCTCGCGAAGAAACGCCATAGCGGCGTGTGCAGCCAGATCAGCAGCGCGAACACGGGCACGCCGAGGATGTTGTGCGGCAGACGGCTCCAGGTGTCGGCAACTTCTTTGGCCAGCGGCTGGTACCAGATGTAGGCGAATTGCAAGAGGTCGGTGCGCGCCGGATCGGCCATCCGGCTCTTCAGATAGGCGATGAAGTCCGCTTCGGGGATCGGCATCGTTCCCATAAACTGCGCGGCGAAGAACAGCGCCGAGACGGCGGCAAGGGCGATCACACCGAAGACGACATTGCTGCGATCACAGCCGCAAGCGAGGTAGTGCCGGATCACGACGATGGTGATGATCGTCGGCACATACATCAAGAGATGAATGTGATGGATCAGCACGAGAATGATCGAGAACAAAGCAGCCGTCGCCACGAAGACCAGCGAGCCCGCCGGCATCAGCAAGAGGATGATCGCCAGCGCGCAGCCATAGATGTCGAAATGGCCGAGCGTGTGCATGAAATTCTTCAGGAAGAACGGCGAGCCCGCGGTGAAGACGAACAGCGGCAGTGTTTTCGCGGAGAAGCCGAACGTGTTCTGGAAGAGCCTGGCATAAAGGCCCAGCGTTGCAAGCCACGTCGTCCCGCCGAGCGCGAACACCAGCCACACCGGCACCTTCGCCGTGAACAGCGCGACGATTGCCCCGATCAGCGCGCGCTTGATGAAGCCGAAATGATAATCGACCAGCAGATGGATGTAGGGGACATAAGGCGGCAGCTGGATCTTGTGGACGAAGACGCCAACGATGACCGCCGCGTTGATCGCGAGCAGGAGCCGCCAGGGATTTTGCAGGATGCGTACGGTCACGCCGCATCAATAGCGTGACCGCTCCAAATTACAAAATGAACCGGCTCAGATCCGCGTTCTTGGCGAGGTCGCCGATGTGCTTTTGCACGTAATCCGCATCGAGCCGGACGGTCTCGCCGTTGCGGTCGGGGGCGGTGAAGGAGATCTCGTCCAGCACCCGCTCCATCACGGTCTGCAGCCGCCGGGCGCCGATGTTCTCGACCGTTGAATTGACGGCAACCGCAATGTCGGCCAGCGCATCGATGGCGCTGTCGGCGATGTCGAGCGTCACGCCCTCGGTCTGCATCAGGGCGACATATTGCTTGATCAGCGAGGCCTCGGGCTCGGTCAGGATGCGGCGCATGTCGTCGCGGGTCAGCGCCTGCAATTCGACGCGGATCGGCAAGCGGCCCTGCAATTCCGGCAACAGGTCGGACGGCTTGGCGACGTGGAAGGCGCCGGAGGCGATGAACAGGATGTGGTCGGTCTTGACCGCGCCGTGCTTGGTCGAGACCGTGGTGCCTTCGATCAGCGGCAGCAAGTCGCGCTGCACGCCCTCGCGGGAGACGTCGCCGCCGACGCGGCCATCGCGGGCGCAGATCTTGTCGATCTCGTCGAGGAACACGATGCCGTTGTTCTCGACCGCGCTGATCGCTTCCAGCGTCAGCTGCTCGGTGTCCAGGAGCTTGTCGGATTCCTCGTTGACGAGAATTTCGTGCGAGCCTTCCACCGTGAGCCGCCGCGTCTTGCTGCGGCCGCCCAGCTTGCCGAAGATGTCGCCGATCGAGATCGCGCCCATCTGGGCGCCCGGCATGCCCGGGATCTCGAACATCGGCATGCCGCCGCCGGACGACTGCGTCTCGATCTCGATTTCCTTGTCGTTCAATTCGCCGGCGCGCAGCTTCTTGCGGAAGGATTCCCTCGTCGCCGAGCTCGAATTGGCGCCGACCAGCGCGTCGAGCACACGCTCCTCGGCGGCGAGCTGGGCCCGCGCCTGCACGTCCTTGCGCTTCCTCTCGCGCACCTGCGCGATCGCGACCTCGACGAGATCGCGGATGATCTGCTCGACGTCGCGGCCGACATAGCCGACCTCGGTGAACTTGGTCGCCTCCACCTTCAGGAACGGCGCATTCGCGAGCTTGGCGAGCCGCCGCGCGATTTCCGTCTTGCCGACGCCGGTGGGGCCGATCATCAAGATGTTCTTCGGCAGCACCTCCTCGCGCAGGGAGCCGGTCAGCTGTTGCCGGCGCCAGCGATTGCGCAGCGCGATCGAGACGGCGCGCTTGGCGTCGCCCTGGCCGACGATGAAACGGTCGAGTTCGGAAACGATTTCGCGGGGGGAGAAGTCTGTCATGTCTGATTAGCTAGGGCGGGAGGCAGCCAAGGACAAGCCGCATTTTGGGTCAGATGATCGGCGGGCCGGATTGCCATTGCTTCACGGCCTCGATCGGATGGATCAGCATCAGGATATTGAGCGTCAGATTGTCGCGAATGTGGAGCGCCAGCACGATCTCGAAGGCCAGCCCCAGCAGCACGGTCGCGGTGACAGGCAGCGCGCGCGCGGCCAGGAACCCGAGGATCATGGCCAGATTGTCCGAGACCGAATTGAGGATGCTGTCGCCGTAATAATCCAGCGAGATGGTGCCGGCACGGTATCGCTCGATGATGAAGGGCGAGTTCTCGACGATCTCCCAGGCGCCTTCGATCAGTATCGCGATGATCAGCCGTGCCGGCCAGGAGAGATGCAGGAACGGCAATCGTGCGAACAGCAGCCAGGTCAGGCCGTAGAACAGGAAGCCGTGCAGGACGTGTGAGAACGTGTACCAGTCCGCGATCTGCTGGGAATTCTCCGAGCTGTTCACCACGCCGTGCCACAGCTTGATGGTGCCGCAGGTGCAGATCGGCACGCGGCCCATCGCAAGCAGGATCGCGGCCTGCAGCGCGAGCAGCAACAGCGCGATGCCGACCCAGGCGAGCGGCGGGACAGCGACCTTGCTCTCGCGGGCCTGCACCAGCGTCACGGTTCGCGCACCATCAGCAAGGCCGGACCGTCCGGCGTCTCGACCATGCGATCGCGGACGAATCCCGCTTTCTCGTAAGCGCGTATCGCGCGCGCGTTGAGCGGGTCCGGATCGGTGACCATGCGCGGCAGCCCCTGCCGAAACCGTTCGTCGACGAATTGGCGCGCCAACGCCGAACCATGGCCGCGCGCGATCATGTCGGTTTCGCCGATGAACTGGTCGATGCCACGCGTGCCCTCCGGTTGCGGCCCGAAGCCCGTATTCCAGGCGGTCAGGCGGTAGCATTGAAGATAGCCGAAGGGCCTGTCGCCGGCCAACACGATGAACTGGTCCATCGCCGGCTCGTCGAGATCGCCGCTGACCAGCGAAAGCTGCTCGTCCGGATCGCCCCACCACTCCCGCACATGCGCCTCGCCCAGCCATCGCCGGATCAGGGGCAGGTCGGCCACGGTCATCGGGCGGAAGGCGTAGGTGGACGCCATCGCCTAGCCGCTTGCCAGGCTCTCAATGGTCAGATTCCGGTTGGTGTAGACACAGATGTCCGCGGCGATGTCGAGCGAGCGGCGGACGATGGTCTCGGCGTCCTTGTCGGTGTCGAGCAGGGCCCGAGCGGCCGCCAGCGCGTAATTGCCGCCGGAGCCGATCGCCATCACGCCGGCCTCGGGTTCGAGCACGTCGCCGGTCCCTGTCAGCACCAGGGAGACGTCCTTGTCGGCCACGATCATCATGGCTTCCAGCCGCCGCAAATAGCGGTCGGTGCGCCAGTCCTTGGCGAGCTCCACGGCCGCCCGGGTCAGCTGCCCCGGATATTGCTCGAGCTTGGATTCGAGCCGCTCGAACAGGGTGAAGGCGTCGGCCGTGGCGCCGGCAAAGCCGCCGATCACGTCGCCCTTGCCGAGCTTGCGGACCTTCTTGGCGTTGGACTTGATCACGGTCTGGCCGATCGAGACCTGGCCGTCGCCGCCGACCACCACCTTGCCGCCCTTGCGGACCGTTAGAATCGTGGTGCCGTGCCAGCCCGGCGAGCTGTTCTGGGAGTCCTGCATGAAATACCTCGTTGTCCGGCCTGATTTAGGCGGTCAGGGGCTGGGGCACAACGGGCCGTTCCGGCCCTAGATTCTGCTCACCATAGGCGGAAGTGGTGCCATGCTTGAGCGTTCCCGCAGTAGCGAAGGCGTCGTTTGGCTGTTAAGAGACTGGCGTTTTCGGCTCCCAAGCTAGAATGGAAACCGCACTTCAATGCGCACCGCGACGATCAAGCGCAAGACCAAGGAAACCGACATCGAGGTCTCCGTGAACCTCGATGGCACCGGCGTGGCCAATATCGCGACCGGCATCGGCTTTTTCGACCATATGCTCGATCTCCTCGCCCGCCATTCCCGCATCGACCTCACGGTCAAGGCGGTGGGCGATCTGCACATTGATTATCACCATACCACCGAAGACACCGGCATCGCGCTTGGCCAGGCGGTCAAGCAGGCGCTCGGCAACATGGCGGGCATCACCCGCTATGCCGGCGTGCACATGCCCATGGACGAGACGCTGACGCGCGTGGTCATCGACATCTCGGGCCGCTCGTTCCTGGTGTTCAAGGCCGACTTCCCCCGCGCCAAGATCGGCGAGTTCGACACCGAGCTGGTGCGCGAGTGGTTCCAGGCTTTTGCCATCAACGCCGGCGTGACTCTCCACGTCGAAACCCTATATGGCGATAACAGCCATCATATCGCCGAGTCCTGCTTCAAGGGTCTGGCGCGGGCGCTGCGCACCGCCGTGGCGATCGATCCGAAGGCGGCGGGCGAAATCCCCTCCACCAAGGGCTCGCTCGGCGGCTGACATCTCCGTCTTGCGGCGAACGCTGCTGGCGGCATCACTGAATTTCGAGAACGGGGCATCACCATGCCTGTCTACACAGTTCACGCTCCCTCACCCGCCGGAGCCGATCTGCGCGCGACCGACAGGTTCGTGTTCGTGCGCGACGGCTTCCATTTCTGGGCGATGATCTTCGGTCCGTTCTGGCTGTTGTGGAATCGGCTGTGGTTGGCGCTGATCGGCTATCTGATCTTCGTGGCCGCGTTCAACGCGGGGCTGTCGAGCCTCGGCGCCGGGCGCTCTTCGATCTTCTTCGCCGATCTGATCGTCGCGGTACTGATGGGCTTTGAGGCCTCGAGCCTGCGCCGCTGGACCTTGTCGCGCGGCAAGTGGCGGCAGCTCGACATCGTGGTCGGCGACGACGGCGATACCGCGGAGCGCCGCTTCTTCGAGCGCTGGAGCGAGAAGAACGGCATCGCTGGCGATCAATGGACCATCGATCGCGGCGGCCCGCCGCCGACCCGGAATGTGCCGGGTCAGCCATTCTCGAACCCGCCGCCGATTCCGGCCGGCGGCATCATTGGGTTGTTTCCAGAACCGGGAGGGTCAAGATGAGCGTCGCCATCATCGATTACGGTTCCGGCAATCTGCATTCCGCCGCGAAAGCCTTCGAGCGCGCCGCGCGCAGCCTGGAGAGCCCGCAAAAGGTCTTCGTCACCAGCGATCCCGACCAGGCTTACGAAGCTGACCGCCTGGTGCTGCCCGGCGTCGGCGCCTTCGCCGATTGCCGGCGTGGGCTCGACGCCGTCAACGGCATGGTCGAGGCGATCACCGAAGCGGTGCGCGTCAAGGCGCGGCCGTTCTTCGGCATCTGCGTCGGCATGCAGCTGATGGCGAGCCGCGGCAAGGAACACGTCGTCACCGAAGGCCTGAACTGGATCGGCGGCGACGTCGAGAAGATCACGCCGCGCGATGAAAACCTGAAGATCCCGCACATGGGCTGGAATACGCTCGAGGTGCTCAGGGAACATCCGGTGCTGGACAAGCTGCCGCTCGGCCCGAAGGGCCAGCACGCTTATTTCGTGCACTCCTATCACCTCAACCCGGCCAGCGAGGCGGACGTGCTCGCGCGCGCCGATTACGGCGGGCCCGTCACCGCGATCGTCGCGAAGGACACCGCCATCGGCACGCAGTTTCACCCCGAGAAGAGCCAGCGTTTTGGCCTGGCTCTGATCTCGAACTTTTTGCGATGGAAACCGTGATGGATTGCACGGCTTTCACCTCGTCATTGCGAGCGCAGCGAAGCAATCCAGCGTCTTTCCGCGGCGGCAGTCTGGATTGCTTCGCTGCGCTCGCAATGACGAGGTGCTTAGCTGGCAGATCCGTTCCCATGATGGGGACGAGAGCAGGTGCGACATGATTCTCTTTCCCGCGATCGACCTCAAGAACGGCCAGTGCGTGCGCCTCGAGCAAGGCGACATGGCGCGCGCGACCGTGTTCAACCTCAATCCCGCCGCGCAGGCGCAGAGCTTTGCTGCGCAGGGCTTTGAATATCTCCACGTCGTCGACCTCGACGGCGCCTTCGCCGGCAAGCCGGTGAATGCTGACGCCGTCGAGGCGATGCTGAAGACGATCAAGATTCCGGTGCAGCTCGGCGGCGGCATTCGCGATCTCAAGACCGTCGAAGCCTGGCTCGACAAGGGCATCATCCGCGTCATCATCGGCACCGCCGCGGTGCGCGATCCGGAGCTGGTGAAATCCGCGGCGAAGACATTCCCCGGCCGCGTCGCGGTCGGGCTCGACGCCCGCGACGGCAAGGTCGCAGTCGAAGGCTGGGCCGAGACGTCGCAGGTCACCGTGCTTGAGATCGCCAAGCGTTTCGAGGATGCCGGCGTTGCCGCCATCATCTTCACCGACATCGCGCGCGACGGCCTGCTCAAGGGCTTGAACTTAGAGGCGACGATTGCGCTCGCCGATGCCATCTCGATTCCCGTAATCGCCTCCGGCGGCCTCGCCTCGATCGAGGACGTGAAGGCGATGCTGACGCCGCGCGCGAAAAAGCTCGCGGGCGCGATTGCGGGCCGTGCGCTCTACGACGGCCGGCTCGATCCCGCCGCCGCCCTCACCTTGATCCGCGACGCGCGCAGGAGCTGACCCATGTTCAAGGTGCGCGTGATTCCCTGCCTCGACGTCAAGGACGGCCGCGTCGTCAAGGGCGTCAACTTCGTCGACCTGCGCGATGCCGGCGATCCCGTCGAAGCCGCGATCGCCTATGACGCCGCCGGCGCTGACGAGCTCACTTTCCTCGACATCACCGCGACCCACGAGAACCGCGGCATCATGCTGGACGTGGTCCGGCGCACGGCGGAAGCCTGCTTCATGCCTGTCACCGTCGGCGGGGGCGTGCGCGAGGTCAACGACATCAAGACGCTGCTGCGCGCCGGCGCCGACAAGGTCTCGATCAACAGCGCCGCGGTGTCGCGGCGCGAATTCGTCAAGGAAGCTGCCGAGAAATTCGGCGAGCAGTGCGTGGTTGTCGCGATCGACGCCAAGCGCGTCAAGCGTCCGGGCGGCGACCGCTGGGAGATCTTCACCCATGGCGGACGCAACTCGACCGGCATCGACGCCATCGAATATGCCCAGGAAGTGGTTTCGCTCGGCGCCGGTGAAATCCTGCTCACCTCGATGGACCGCGACGGCACCCGGCAGGGATTCGACATTCCGCTGACCCGCGCGATCGCCGACAGCGTTCCCGTTCCCGTGATCGCCTCGGGCGGCGTCGGCAATCTCGACCATCTCGTCGACGGTATCCGCGACGGGCACGCCACGGCCGTGCTGGCCGCCTCGATCTTCCATTTCGGGGAATTCACCATTCGCGAAGCCAAGGAGCACATGGCGCGGCGTGGGCTGCCGATGCGCCTTGATGCCTGACGACTCCGGTTCGTAACGATGCTACATTGGCGGATGGCGATGGCCGCGGTGGCCAGATCTGTTGCCAAGCGTGTTTTTGAGTGAGTCCGATGCCGCGTTTCACGATCCATGATCTGGCCGAAACCATCGACGCCCGCGCGGCGTCCGGCGGCGAAGCGTCCTATACCCGCAAGCTGCTCGACAAAGGCCCCGAGCATTGCGCCAAGAAGTTCGGCGAGGAAGCAGTCGAAACCGTAATCGCTGCAGTCGAAAACGATCGCGCGCATCTGATCGCTGAAAGTGCCGACCTGCTCTATCATTTCCTTGTGCTGCTGAAGGCACGCGGCATAAAGCTGGAAGAGGTCGAGGCGGCGCTGGACAAGCGGACCTCGATGTCGGGGCTAGAAGAAAAGGCGTCGCGCAAGGGCGGCTAGGCAAGGCGAATAGATCGCAACGGAAAGGCGGCGTCATGGATATCCGCGCACCCGAGCAGCAGTACAATCCCTACCGCGTCTATACGCGCGAGCAATGGGCGCGACTGCGCGACGATACGCCGATGACGCTGGAGCCGGGCGAGTTCGACCGGCTGCGCTCGCTGCACGACCGCCTCGACCTGCAGGAGGTCGAGGACATTTATCTGCCGCTGTCGCGCCTGTTGTCGATCTACGTCGACGCGATGCAACGGCTGTATTACGCCGAGCGCCAGTTCCTCAACATCCGGGATCGCAAGGTGCCCTACATCATCGGCGTCGCCGGCTCGGTGGCGGTCGGCAAATCCACCACGGCACGCGTGCTCCAGGCGCTCTTGGCACGCTGGTCGCCGCGGCCGAAGGTCGAGCTGATCACGACGGACGGATTTCTCTACCCCAACGCGGTGCTCGAGCGTCAGGGCATCATGCAGAAGAAGGGTTTCCCGGAGAGCTACGACCTGCCGCTGCTGCTCAGCTTCCTCTCCGACATCAAGTCCGGCCGCGGCCACGTCCGCGCGCCGGTCTATTCGCATCTGACCTACGACATCGTGCCGAACCAATGGGCCGAGATCGACCAGCCCGACATCCTGATCGTCGAAGGCGTCAACGTGCTGCAGACCGGCAAGCTGCCGCGCGACGGCAAGGCCGTGCCCGTCGTCTCCGACTTCTTCGATTTCTCGGTCTATATCGACGCCGACGAAGCGGCCCTGCGGCAATGGTACATCAAGCGCTTCCTGGCGCTGCGCGATACCGCATTCACCAATCCCAAGTCCTATTTCAACCGCTACGCGCTATTGTCGGACGAGGAAGCCACTGCCACCGCGATCGCGATCTGGGAGCGCACCAACCTCGCCAATCTCGAGGACAACATCCTGCCGACCCGGCCGCGTGCGACGCTGATCCTCAAGAAGGGCGCCGACCACACGGTGGAGAGCGTGGCGCTCAGGCGTCTGTAATCGCCCCCGGTGCGCTGCCATGCCCGTTCGAGCATGGTGTCTTTTGTTGCAGACCAATAATGGGTATTCCGCTATTCCTTGGAAAACGGCGGGGGCACACCATGGTTGATCGTCTCAGGAGCGCTGCGGAGCAGCTGGAAGCTCCGATCTGCCCGGATTGCCATGTGGAAATGAAGTGGTTCCGCTCGGAACTGCTCGCGGACGAGCCGACCCCGGTTATCGCGCATCTCTTCGTATGCCCGCACTGCAAGCGCGCGGCGCAGGCAAATACCGTCTTCCGCGGAGGCCAGACGACACCGGACAAGCTCTCTGCGCCGCGCTTCACTGCCTCGGCTGCTTGACATTCCGCGTCGGCCGGATCGTCCGCGCCAGGCCCGATATGACGGTCATTTCCGGGCTCCCTGTTGCACCTTCGCGACGACGAAGATGTGCCACGTCGTCAGAAACATCGCAGCGACGAGCGGGCCGATGACGAAGCCGTTCGCACCGAACGAGGCGAGCCCGCCCAGGGTGGCAAGCAGCACGACATAGCTCGGCATCTGGATCGACTGGCCGACCAGGATCGGGCGGAGAAAATTGTCCGCAAGCCCGATCACGAAGGTGCCGAAAGCGAGCAGGATGAGCCCCTTCGTGACTGCGCCTGCCACGAGCAGGTAGAGTGCAGCCGGAACCCAGACCAGGGCGGAGCCGAGCACGGGCAGCAGCGAGACCAGCGCCATGAGCGCGCCGGCGAGCAGCGGCGCCGTCAGGCCGAGCAGCCAGAAGATGAGCCCGCCAAGTGCTCCCTGGATCAGAGCGACGAGAACGATTCCTTTGATGGTTCCACGAACCGCCAGCGTGAAGGCATCGAGGATTTCGGCGGTGTCGCTCGGGCGCAGCGGCAGCGCGTCGCGAATGCGGGCGTTGAGCTCGTCACCGTCGCGCAGCAGGAAGAACAGCAAATACAGCATCACGAGCAGGCTTGCGACGAACTCCAGCGTCACCTGACCGATGTTGATCGCATGTCCGGCCAGTTGTTGCCCGGCAGGGACGACCAGACCCGACAGGCGTTCCCTCAGGGATGAAAAATCGATGCCGGCCAGGCGATCCAACAGGGACGCAGCCCAGTCGGGAAGCGCGGATTTCAGCTGCTGCAGGGGATGAGCGAGGCTGATCTCCCCGCTCTGAATGCGCTGGTATAGCTCTCCGCCCTGGTCGATGAGCGAAGCGATGACGATCGCTACGGGGATGAGGACCATGACGACCACCACGACGACGGTGATGAGTGCGGCAAGGCTGTGCTTCCCGGGCAAGGACTTCAGGACCCGTCGATAGAACGGGGCGAAGATGATGGCCAGCAGCGTGGCCCACAACACGGCACCGGAGAACGGCCAGAGCACCCAGGCGAACGCAACGGAGATCGCGCCGAGCAGGATGAGGAATGAACGGTCTTCCGATGTTCTCACGTGTTCGCCAGCTCTTCACTCGTTCGCCACACGACGTCCGTAGCACGACATCGTGGTGGAGCGGCAGTCCTGGCCGCTTCCCGGTCCCTCACCTGCCCGCTTTCGCGATCCAATCCGCAAGCTTGATGCGCCCGGCTAAGGTGGCGGGGCCCGAGCTGCCGGCCTTGTAGACGAAGGCCTCGCCTTCCTGGACGTCGCCGGCCTCCTTGCCGAAGGCGTCGGCGATGTTGGTCTTGTGGGTGATTAGGACCGTGTTGGTGCCCGCCTTCGGCGGCGCGTCGACGAGCTGACGCACGGCCTGCCCGGCCTTGGCATTGGCGCCGGTCGGGTTTGCCATTCCCGATGCGCTGGCGTTGCTGCTGTCGGTCAGGGCATCGACCGGCTTGACCTCGCGGCCGGAGATCAGCTTGCCGGCCTCGACCGCGCGGTTCAGCCGGCTGGTGTAGATATCGCCGATCGGGATCGCGAGGTCCCTGATCGCCATCCCGATCTGGCGCGCCGCCTCCCTGCCCTTCTCGCTGAGCTGACGCTGGGCGCTCATGTCATCGAACTTGAAGGGATAGACGTCCTTCTGGCTGTCGTCGGTCGCGGTGTGCCGGAAGATCAGGACGTAACCGCCCTGCTTGAGCGACGAGATGAGATCAGGTGTATCGGCGGCAGCGTGCCGAACGCTTCCGGCGAGGAGGACAATGAGGGCGAGGCGGCAAAGCACGTTCATGCGCAAAATCCTCAGTTGCAAATGCCCCCCTTGAGGATCGTGACGCGCAACGCGCGCGATTTCAATTACGATCGCCGAACGAGATCAGGTTCCCGTGAGATCCGGAACTGTCAGGTGCCGGGACGCGGCGAGGCCCGCGAGCGCCTCCTCGAGCTTCTCGCGGTCGAGCGGCTTGATCAGAAATCCGTTCATGCCCGCCTCGAAGCAGGCATAACGATCCTCCACCAGCGTGTTGGCGGTGAGCGCCAGGATCGGCGTGTGCTGAGCGCCAAGAGCGGCCTCGTGCGCGCGGATGCGCTTTGTCGCCTCGATGCCGTCGAGCTGCGGCATCTGGATGTCCATCAGCACGAGATCGTAGGGCGTGCCGGCGGATGAGGCCGCGAGCCAGGATTCCAGCGCGGCCTCGCCATGGACGGCGATGACGACGCGGTGGCCGAGCTTGGCCAGCAGCGAGTGCATCAGCAAGGCGTTGATCTCGTTGTCCTCCGCGACGAGGATCGACAGGCCTTTCGCCGGCGCGGGGCCGGCGGTTGCCGCCGGCGGCTCCGGCGCGAGATCCGGCGAGGCGACCTCCGGGGTCAGAGCTAGACGCGCGGCGAGCGAGGCCGCTCGCAGCGGCTTCACCAGAAAGCCGGTGAAGGCCGGCGACAGCTTCTCGTGCCGCGAGCTCGACGTCAGCAGCACGAGGCGCTGCAAGGCATGCGCGCGGGCGGCTTCACCGAGGTGGTCGGCCACGGCAGGACCGAGCGTACGATCGATCAGCACCGCGTGCCAGAAGCGTTCCGGCAGCAGCGCTTCGGCGACCGCCGCATCCGCAACCAGGCAGGTCTGGCCGCCCCAGCGCTCGAGGCGCCGCGCGATGAGCGAAGCTTCGATGCCGTCGGCGACGAGCAGCATCGACTTGCCGGTGAGGTCGGGGCTCGGAAATGCGGTCTGTCCCGCGCCGCCTTGCGAGGGCGGAAGCGGCGCTGCGACCTCGAAGGTCGAGCCCTTGCCCGGCTCGCTCGTGAGCGTGATCCGGCCGCCCATGCGCTTGACGATGCGCTCGCTGATGGCAAGGCCAAGTCCGGTGCCGCCATAGGTGCGGGCGACGCGCTCGTCGGCCTGCTCGAATTCGCGGAAGATGCGCTGCTGGGCTTCGGCTGCGATTCCGATGCCGGTGTCGCGGACCAGGAAGCTGATCTCGTTCGGCCAGATGCCGGGCTCGACGATCAGCGCCACACCGCCGCTGCTCGTGAACTTGATGGCGTTGCCGGCGAGGTTCAGCAGCACCTGGCGCAGCCGCGCGGCGTCGCCGACCACTTCCAGCGGCAGGCGCTCGTCGACATAGGCGGCGATCTCGAGCGACTTCGCCTGCGCGCGCGGCGCGAGCAGCTCGGTGATCTCCTCGACCAGGGTCGAGAGCGCGAAGGGACGTTGATCGAGGTCGAGCTTGCCGGCCTCGATCTTGGAATAGTCGAGCAGCTCCTCGATCAGCGCCATCAAGGCTTCGCCCGAGGTCTTCACCGCCCTGGCATAAGTCACCTGCTCCGGCGTCAGATTTGTGTCGAGCAACAGGCCGCCCATGCCGATGATGCCGTTCAGGGGCGTGCGGATTTCGTGCGAGGCCATCGCCAGGAAGCGCGACTTGGCGCGGTTGGCGGCGTCGGCCTGGTCGCGCGCATCGGACAATGCACGCTCGGTCTCGGTGCGGTCGGTGACGTCACGTCCCACGCTCTGCAATTCGGCGGGCTGGCCGGCATCGAGGCGGACATAGCCCTCGCGCCAGGCGATCCAGCGCGCACCGAGGGGCGTTGCGATCTTCTGGTCGTGGATGCGCGTGCCGTTGCTCTCGCGGGCGCTGTCGCCCTGCTCCAGCACGTCGAAATCGAAGCGCGTGCCGACCAGCGCGCTGCGCGCCTGTCCTGCGAGCGTGCAATAGGCCTCGTTGGCAAAGGTGATGCGGCCATCGGTAGCGCGCAGCACGATGAGGTCGCCCTGCTGCTCGAACAGGCTGCGGGCGCGTTCTTCCGCCTCCTTCAGCTCCCAATTGCGGTCGATCAACGCTTCGTTGTGGGCGGCGAGCGTCCGCAGCCGCTTATTGACGAAGCGCAGGCGCATGCTCAGCGTTGCAAGGCCGAGACAGGCGAGCGCGAACAGGAAGCTGGCGCCGATCGCAAAGGTATGGGGATCGTAGCCGGAATTCTCGGACCGGCTGCCGGAGACGAAACCATAGGCGCCGCCGAACGTCGCCGAGAAGATCATGAAGGAACGGATCGCGAAGGCGAGCCTCGGATGCTGCCGCCTGAAGCGACGCATGCGCACCTTGATCCGGAACGTCCGACCCATCACAACCGACCCTTGGCAACCGACCCTTGCCTGAAACCCGCCGCCGCATGCGACGATGGCCCGCCGACCTTGCGAACAGCTTGCGGCTGTGGCGATGCCTCCGAACAGGGTTGACGAGGTGTTAACGGGTCAGAGCATGATCCGGACCCGAAGGGCCGCGTTAGCGAAAAGTGTGTAGCGGTTTTCCCTCGCGACAAACGCGGAACACGTTTGCGCGGAGATCATGCTCAAAAAATTTAAAGCGAAGCCGCCTGGAAGCGGCCATGGCCGCCGCGCGCGCCGACGATCAGCGCTGCCGCCTCGCGCGGCGAGAACGTCTTCGAGCGCACAAAGATGCGGTAATCCGCCGGTCCTTCGCTGGAGAGATAGACCACCTGGCCGCCGTCGACCGGCTGCGCTGCGATCGAGACGAGGCGCGTCGAGGGACCAGCCTGGCAGGAGTCCGGCTCGGAGCCGAGGCCGTCGTCGACCACGGCAAAATCCGCCGCGTCGGCATCGTCGGTGATCTGCACCCGCACCGTGGCCCGCGCGGGATCGTCGGTGAAGGCGACATGCACGCCGGCGGTCCAGAACAGCGAGGTGAGCTCGACCGATGTGTCGCCCAGCGCGATGCAGGGATGCGACACCGAACCGATCTCGGCGCGGGCGAAGACCGCAGCCGCGAGCAGGGGAACAGCCGAGGCCAGGAACTTGAAACGCAACATGACGCTCTACTCGCCGGGCCCAGGGAAACTCACAGTCGAAACGCGTCGGGCCTTATGGTTTGCAGAGCGTAAAGGAAAGTCGTTACCGCCGGGTTGATGCGAGGGCGCTTACGCCAGCTGGCGCACATCCTCCGCGAGTGCGCGGTAGGACAGCGCTTCGGCAAGGTGCAGCCGGCCGATCTTGTCGGCATGATCGAGGTCGGCCAGCGTGCGCGCCACGCGCAGCACGCGGTGATAGCCGCGCGCCGACAGCCGCATCGTCTCGGCGGCGTCGCGCAGCAGTTTCTGACCCTGCGCGTCCGGCTTTGCGATCTCCTCCAGCACGGAAGCGGGGGCCTCGGCATTGGTGCGGACATGGGGCAGGCCTGCGTTCGCATAGCGCGCCAGCTGGATGTCGCGCGCCGCCGCCACGCGGGCAGCGACCTCGGCCGATCCTTCCGCCGGCGGCGGCAGGATCAGGTCGGCGGCGGTCACCGCCGGCACTTCGATGCGCAGATCGATGCGGTCCATCAGGGGACCGGAGATGCGCGCCTGGTAATCGGCGGAGCAGCGGTCGATGCGGCCGCGCTTGCAGGCATAGCCGGGCTCGAACGCATTGCCGCAGCGGCAGGGATTCATCGCCGCGACCAGCATGAAGCGGGCAGGGTAGGTGACGCGGTGATTGGCCCGCGACACCGCGACCTCGCCGTTCTCCAGCGGCTGGCGCAGCGAATCCAGCACGCGCGGATCGAACTCCGGCAATTCGTCGAGGAACAGCACGCCTTGATGCGCCAGCGAGATCTCGCCGGGCTTGGCGCGCGCGCCGCCGCCGGTGAGGGCGGCCATGCTGGCGGAATGATGCGGCGAGCGGAACGGGCGCCGTGCTGTCAGCGCGCCGCCTTCGATCTCGCCGGCAACGGAGGCAATCATCGAGACCTCGAGCAGCTCGCTTGGCGACAGCGGCGGCAGGATCGAGGGCAGGCGCGCCGCCAGCATCGATTTGCCCGCGCCCGGCGCGCCGATCATGAGCAGATGATGTCCGCCGGCGGCCGCGATCTCGAGCGCGCGCTTGGCGCTTTCCTGGCCCTTGATGTCGCGCAGGTCGAGCGTCGAGGCGGCGGGCTCGTGCACCTTCGGCGTCGGCCGCGACAGCACCTGCGTGCCCTTGAAATGGTTGGCGATCTGGATCAGCGAACTCGCCGCAATGATCTGGATGTCCGGGCTCGCCCACGCCGCTTCGGAGCCGCAGGACGCCGGGCAGATCAGCCCTTCCTCGCGCATATTGGCGCCGATCGCGGCGGGAAGGACGCCGGCCACCGGTGCGATCGAGCCGTCGAGGCCGAGCTCGCCGAGCACGGTGAAGCCGGTCAGCGCGTCCGGCGGGATCGCACCGATCGCCGCCATCAGCCCGAGCGCGATCGGGAGGTCGTAATGGCTGCCCTCCTTGGGCAGGTCGGCCGGGGCCAGATTGACGATGATCCGCCGCGCCGGCAGCGCCAGCCCCGAGGCGATCAGCGCCGAGCGCACCCGCTCGCGCGCCTCCGACACCGCCTTGTCCGGCAGGCCGACGATGGCGAAGGCCGGCAGGCCAGGCGCGACCTGCACCTGCACGTCGACCGCGCGGGCCTCGATCCCCTCAAAGGCGACGGTGGAAACCCGCTGAACCATGCCGAACCAGCCTGCCCTGTCCTGCAATTAGGGGTAGCAGAGCGCGGCCATCTCTGCAAGAACAATACGGGAACAATCCGCTGGCGCCCGGTCAAGTCCTAACCGGGCGTAAACGCGCCGCGGAAACTACGTCTCGAATGCGAGTCGCTCTCCTCAGCACATTCCAACGAATGTCCGCTACTCCTAGGCCTGCGGGATGGGCCGTGGTCTAACGGGTGAAAAGTAAATGCTTGCAAATCGCCGGAGAAGCGAACGTCGGGTGTGCAGCCGTCTCGCAAAGATCCATTTTGGCGCGGGCTCGCTGCCGCGGGATTGCACGATCACGGACATTTCGGATGGCGGCGTGAAGGTGGTGGCGGAATTTTTGGAAGTGCCGCCGCAATTCACCATCATCTTCGCGCCCGATTATTCCCGCCAATGCCGCCTGCGCTGGCGCATCGGCTGCGAATTCGGTGCCGAATTCGTCGACTGAACCTCGACAGGCCTGCCTCCTTAACGGGACTTTAGCGTTAATCGGTAAGCATCTCTGATCAGTTGCCGAGTGATCAGAGTATGTCCAAGCGTTCGTCCCTCGCTTTTCCCCCGGCGAGATATCTGTGTTCTGCCGTCCTGATCCTTGCCCTCGGCGGCTGTCAGACCACCGGCATCGAGGACGTCACCGGCGCGCTCGGCGGCAAGAAGGAGTCCGCCGCCAAGGACGGCGCCAAGTCTGACACCAGGGCCGACGCCAGGCCGGAGATGGACGCACTTCGCGAGCGCTATCGCGCCAAGCCCGGCGATCCCGCAATTGCCATCGAATACGGCAAGGCGCTGCGCGACAGCGGCCAGCGTGCGCAGGCGGTCGCGGTGCTCGAGCAGGCCGTGCTCGCTCATCCCGGCAACAAGGCGCTGCTCGCCGGCTATGGCCGCGCGCTCGCCGACAACGGCAATTTCCAGCAGGCCTTCGACGTCCTCGGCCGGGCGCATAGCCCTGAGGATCCCGATTGGCGCATCCTGTCGGCGCAGGGCGCTGTGCTCGATCAGCTCGGCCGCAACGAGGAAGCGCAGCAATATTACGCCGCGGCGTTGAAGATCGTGCCGAACGAGCCGACCGTGCTGTCCAATCTCGGCCTGTCCTATATGTTGCAAAACAACCTGTCGAAGGCCGAACAGGTGCTCGGCCGCGCCTATCAGCGCAATCAGAACGATGCGCGGGTCCGCGCCAATCTGGCGCTCGTGCTGGGATTGCAGGGTCGCGAGGCCGAGGCCGAAATCCTCGTGAAGGCAGATTTGCCGCCGGACCAGGCCGCGGCCAAGGTCGCGGCGCTCAAGCAGCTGCTGGCGAAGAAGCAGCAGCGGGCGGACAGGTAATCCGCCCTAGAGCATGATCCGGAAAAGTGTGAAGCGGTTTTCCGAAAAGATCATGCTCAATTAAGCTGCGCCTACGACGCCTTGCGATGCGGAGCCGAGCTCCGTCCCGACTTGCCCTTCAGCTTCTTCAAAAGCGGCTCGAGCAGCGAGCGCTTCGGCTTCTTCACCTCGCCGCGGCCGGCGAGGCGGTTCGCCATGTTCTGGAACAGAACGGTGGTGCGGTGGCTCCTGGAGACCTCCGCGATCATCTGGCCATTATTGGCCGCGGTCGAGAACAGTTTCGAATCGAATGGGATCACCGCGATCGGCTGGCTCTCCATGGTCTTGGCGAAGGCCTTGACCTCGATCTCCGCGCGCTTGGGCATGCCGACCTGATTGATGCAATACAGCGGCGGCCGGTCGTTCGGTCGCGCCGCCTTCAGGACGCTCAGCATGTTCTTGGTGTTGCGCAGATTGGCGAGATCGGGCTCGGCCACGATCACGATGTCGTCGGCGTTCACCAGCGCGCGGCGGGTCCAGCCGGACCATTGATGGGGAACGTCGAGCACGATGCAGGGCGTCGTCATGCGCAGCGTGTCGAACACCGCGTCAAAAGCTTCGGCACCGAAATCGTAGACGCGGTCGAGCGTGGCGGGCGCCGCCAACAGGCTGAGGCGATCGGTGCATTTGGCGAGGAGGCGCTCCATCAGCGCCGTGTCCGGCCGGTCCTGCGACAGCACCGCATTGGCGATGCCTTGCACCGGATCCTGGTTGTAGTCGAGGCCCGCGGTGCCGAAGGCGAGGTCGAGATCGATCACGACGGAATCGAGCGAGAGGTCGCGGGCGATGGTCCAGGCCAGATTATGCGCAACCGTGGACGCGCCGACGCCGCCCTTGGCGCCGACCACCGCGATGACGCGGCCGGTGATGATGGCCTCGGAGGCCGAGAACAGGCTGCAGATCGAGCGGACCACGTCGAGCGTCTCGACCGGTCCGACCACGTAGTCGTTGACGCCGCGGCGCACCAGCTCGCGATAGGGCGCGGTGTCGCTGGGGCTGCCGATCACGACGACGCGGGTGCCGGGATCGCAGACGCCGGCGAGATCGTCCAGTCCCTCGAGGATGTCGCGCGTGCCGTCGGACTCGATGACGATCACGTTCGGCGTCGGCATCGATTCATAGGCTTCGATCGCCGCGGCAATGCCGCCGTCCTTGGCGCTGAGGTGGGCCTTGGCGAGCCGGCGGTCCTGGCCAGCCGCCGTCACCGCGTTGAGCGTCTGCTCGGTCTCGCAAAAGGCTTGCACCGAAATGCGAGGAACCGGCGCGATATGTTCCTCGGGATGCTGCGGATCGTCCGCGTCTTCGTTGTGGATGGCTGTCATCTGCCGGTGTCGCTGAGTTTGGCCTTGTCGGATTCGGGATAGGTGGTCGTCGTCGTCGTGCCCTTGCGATAGCGCTCGAACGCGATGTCGCGCCGTGCGGTATAGGCGGGCGTCTCGGCGCGCGGCTGCTCGAGGTCGGCCGGGTTGTCGATCATCGCGGCGAGATTGCGCTGGCTGGCGCAGCCCAGATTGAAATAGGGCCGGTTCTCGTTGTAGCCGGGATCGAGGATGTTGGGGCCGACGTCTTCCGGCCACAGCCCGCAGGGGCCGGCGACCGCGGTGATCTTCGAATAGCTGAGGCGGATGGTCGGCAGCAGCCCGGGATCGTCAGGGCGATAGGGCCGCTGGACGATGGCGCGCGACGGCACGCCGCCGGACGTGAGCACCGAACGGATCTCCTGATAGCTCGCGGCAGCCGCGCGCGAATTGGCGGTGTCGACGGGCACGTCGACGACGACGGAGCCGCTGCCTTCGCGCACCCAGTCCCGCGCGATGCCCGCGACGTCCGCATGCTGCGCAGCCGAGAGGCCGCCTCGGCTCTTGCCGACGAAGATCACGATCGACTTCTTGCCTTCCTGCACCGCGATCGGGTGGCGCTGGCGATAATCGGTCGGCACCGTCTGGGTGACGATCTCGGTGGTGTTGCAGGCGCCCAGCATGACGGACAACCCCGCCAGTGCCAGCGCGATGCTTACGCTGCGACGTCGATCGGCTCTCGTCTTCGTCATCGCCTGATCCCCTCTTGCCCCGTGTCTTGCCCGGTCCCCAAACCGTTCGTCTCAGTCGATGATGAAGCCGAAATCACCAGGCGTGCCGGCGACCGGATCGACGCGGCTCGCGACGCCGTAGAGGCGGTTGACCCGGCCGAGCAGCGCCCTCTGCGCGTCCGAGGCCGGCGCGAAGCCGTCGTCGGGCCGCGACAATTCCTTCTGGGCCACCGCGCGCACCACATAGGGCGTCACGATCACCATCAGCTCGGTCTCGTTGTTGACGAAGTCCTGGCTGCGGAACAGCGCGCCGATGATCGGCACCTGGTCGACACCAGGCAGCCCGTTGATCGCCTGCTTGGTCTGCTGCTGGATCAGGCCGGCCATCGCCATCGAGCCGCCCGACGGAATTTCCAGCGTCGTTTCGGCGCGGCGGGTTTGCACCGAAGGGATGGTGATCGAGTTGGTCGAGTTCCCGGACACGGCCTGCGTCAACGTGATCGAGTTGGTGTTCGACAGCTCCGAGACCTCGGTCATCACGCGCAGGCTGATGCGGCCTTCGCTGAGCACGACCGGGGTGAAGTTCAGGGAGATGCCGAACTTCTTGTAGGTGACCTGGGTGGTGCAGACGTGTGTGACCGGATCGCAGGCATAGCCTCCGGGAATCGGAAATTCACCGCCGGCGACGAAAGTGGCGGATTCGCCCGAGATCGCGGTCAGGCTCGGCTCGGCCAGCGTGCGCATGACACCGGCGCTCTCCATCGCCCGCATCGTCGCGTTGACGGTGGCGACGCCCTTGGCGAGCCCGGTGACGCCGAGCCCATTGCTGCCGACGATCGGCCCGCCGGAGACCGAGAACGGGTTGGAATTGTTGAAATTCACCACGGCGGTGCCGGCGTTCAGGCTGGCGCTGAGATCGACACCGAGCTGCTTGACGATGTCGCGGCGGACTTCGCCGACCACGACCTTGAGCATGACCTGATCGCGGCCGCGCACGACGATGTTGTTGACGACCTTGTCCGAACCGCCGACGAGCTTTGCGGCGACATCGCCGGCCTGCTGGGCCTCGACCGGGCTCGACACCGAGCCGGTCAGCATCACGCTGTCGCCGACGCCTTCGATCTGGACTCCGGGCAGGGACTGGCGCAGCGCTGCACGCATGCCGTTGAGGTCGCGCTTCACCGCGATGTCATAGGAGGCGACCTGCTGGCCGTCGGCGGCGAAGAACACGACGTTGGTCTGGCCGACCTGGCCACCGATGATATAGGCGCGCTGGGCCGAGCGGATCACCGCATTGGCGATCTTGGGATCGGCCACCAGCACGTCCTTGACCTCGCGCGGCAGGTCGATGACGACGGACTTGCCGATGCCGAGCGACAGAAAGCGCGACCGCGCCGGTGCGACCGTCCCGACCGACGATACGCTGAGATCCGACGCCTGCATCGGCGCCTGGTCGCCGACCGGCGCCTCCGCGGCACTGACGACGCCGTGAGCCGCGAGCAGCCCCAGCATCAAGATCGTCCCCGTCAGGACCGAGCCCGCGCGCTTCCCCCGAATGCGCAGGCCCGTCCGATCACCCCCGTAGTTCATGCTGTCCCCATCACTTCTGCGACGTCAGTTGCCGTGCCTGGACGCCGTAACGGATCACGTTCACGCCGCCCGGGCGCTTGATCGCCTGGTCCTCGGGCGTGCCGTCGACTGCGTTGGCATCGACGATGCTGCGCAGTGCGAGTGTCAGAGTGCCGCCCTGCCGTGCGGCTGAAAGCGTGGCGATCTGGTCGGGCCGGAGCTCGAGCGTGACCGTCTTGCCGACGACCGCGTTCTGGCCCTCCTTTTCCTTCGGGGCCTGGTCGATCGCGAGCACGCGGATGTTGGTGAGAATGACCTCCGACAGGATGAGGTCGTTGCCGCCGGTCGGACCGTTGCTGTTGCCGCCGTCCGGATTCTTCAGCCGGCGGGTCAGGACGATGTCGACGCGGTCGTTCGGCAGGATGAAGCCGCCGGCGCCGGTTTCGGCTGAAATCTCGGTGGAGACTGCGCGCATCCCGGACGGCAGGATCGCGGCCATGAAGCCGGAGCCTTCGGCCTTGACCAGCTTCTGCTCGCGGATCGGCTCGCCCTGCATCAGCGGCACGCGCGCGATCGAGCCTGCGATCTGGGTCCGGGCCTCCGGCCTGCTGTCGCGGCGGATGAAGGCGCTGCTGGCGGTCGCCGCGGGCCAGGCCTGCCATTGCAGGTCCTCGGGCTTCACGGCCTGGCCGAGCTGGATGTCGTTCTTGGCGATGAGGACCTCGACCGTCGGCAGCTTCTCGGCGACGGGCAGGGTGGCCGCGGGCGGATTCTGATAGCCGCTCGCCAGATATGCAGCGACGCCGCCGGCGCCGAGAGCGATGACGAGAACGACAATGCGTGCGGTATTCATACGCTTCTACTCTTACGCGGGGCACTCGAACCGCACCTGGCGTGTTCCCCCGCGTCGATGAGTAGGCAGCAAAAGTATAAGGGGTGTTGCGAGGCCGAACGCGATTGCCGGCCGCGATGCTGGTTTTCGGCAGATGGTGAACGCGGCGTTATTGAGCCGGCCAACGGCCCCGTAGTTTCACGCATGTCGGAGCACGCGTTTGCGCGAGGCGCGGGGGCGTCATGGTGAATACGTCGTTAGCGCGCGAGGTGGCCGCGAGCATCGTCCGTAGCCTGGATGGAGCGCAAGCGTAATCCGGGGCCGGTGCGAGTGGTGGGCGTCCCGGATTTCGCTAACGCTCTATCCGGGCTACGCGCAGAGCTCTACCTCTTCCGCTTCGCTTCGATCGCGTCCCAGATCTTCGCCGCGACATCAGGGCCGCCGAGCCGTGCGATGGCGCGGATGCCGGTCGGTGAGGTCACGTTGATCTCGGTGAGATTGCCGTTGATGACGTCGATGCCGACGAACAACAGGCCGCGCTCGCGCAGCGCCGGGCCGACGGTGGCGCAGATCTCGCGCTCGCGCGGCGTGAGCTCGGTCTCCTGCGCCGCGCCGCCGCGCACCATGTTGGAGCGGAGGTCGTCGGCCGCCGGCACACGGTTCACCGCGCCGGCGAACTCGCCGTCGACCAGGATGATGCGCTTGTCGCCGTGCTTCACCTCGGGGATGAATTGCTGGATCACCCAGGGCTCCCTGAACGTCACCGAGAACATGTCGAACAGCGAGCCGAAATTCATGTCCTGCGGCATCACGCGGAACACCGCCGCGCCGCCATGGCCGTGCAGCGGCTTCATGACGACGGCGCCGTGCTTGTCGCGGAACGCGTTGATCTCATCGAGGTCGCGCGAGATCAACGTCGGCGGCATCAGCTGCGGAAAATTCATCACGAACAGTTTTTCCGGCGCGTTGCGCACCGAGGCGGGATCGTTGACCACCAGCGTCTTCGGATGGATGCGCTCGAGGAAATGAGTCGAGGTGATGTAGGCGAGGTCGAACGGCGGGTCCTGGCGGAGCAGCACCACGTCGAAGCCGTTCAGAGCCTCGCGCTTGGGCTCGCCGAGGGTGAAATGGTCGCCGGGCTCGTCGCGCACGGTCAGGAGCTGAACCGGTGCGACCAGCTCGTCGCCGACCATCGAGAGCTTGTCGGGCGTGTAATAGGACAGGCCATGGCCGCGCTTCTGCGCCTCCAAGAGCAGCGCGAAGGTGGAATCGCCCTTGATGTTGATGCGGGCGATGGGGTCCATCTGGACGGCGACGTTCAGTTTCATGGGCTGCCTTTCAGGTCGAGGCGTCGAATGCCGCCAACACATGGCGCGGAAGCGAGCGCGGCGCAATCAGCATGGCGTCGAATCGCAATTCAAATTCGGCATGCTCGGGATGCGCTGCGAGCCAGCCTTGGGCGGCGTCGATGATGCGCTGCTGCTGGCGCGGCGTCACGGCAAAGGCGGCATCGTCCAGCGTGGCGCGTGCCTTGACCTCGACGAAGGCGATCAGGTTGCGGCGCCGCGCCACGATGTCGATCTCGCCATGCGGCGTGCGGTAACGTTTGGCGAGAATGCGGTAGCCCTTGGCCATCAGATAGGCGGCGGCGCGGCTCTCCGCGGAAATCCCCGTCTGGAACGCCGCGACGCGCTCCGGCGAGGCGACCTTTGGCTCCGCAGGAGTCTCAGTCTTCGCCATCGCCGCCCCGCGAATCCTTTGCGAGCTCGAGCGCGCGGGCATAGACCTCGCGGCGCGGCCGGCCCGAGAGCGCGACCGCATGCGCCACGGCATCTTTAACGCTGTGCGCGGCAAGCTGCTCGCGCAACAGACCGTCGAGTGCGTCCAATGTCAGAACCTCGGCGTCGGCCGCGGGCGGCGCGATCACCAGCACGAATTCGCCGCGCGTCTCCAGCGTATCGGCCTCGCGCGCCAGTTCGCTCAATGGTGCGCGCGAAATCTCCTCGTGCAGCTTGGTCAGCTCGCGGCAGATCGCAGCCTCGCGCGTCCCCATGATCTCGGCGAGATCGGCGAGCGTGTCCTGCACGCGGTTGCCGGATTCGAACATCACCAGCGTCGCGTCGATCCGCGCGAGCTCGGCGAGGCGCGACTTTCGCGCCGCGGATTTCGCCGGCAAAAAGCCTTCGAAGAAGAACCGATCGGTCGGCAGGGCTGCGACCGACAACGCCGCTAGTACCGAGGACGGGCCGGGCAGCGCATACACCGCATGGCCGGCGGCGCAGACCTCGCGCACCAGCTTGAAGCCGGGATCGGAGATCAGCGGCGTGCCGGCGTCCGACACCAGCGCGACCGAGCCGCCCTGTCCGAGGGCTTCGAGGATTTTTGGACGCGCGGCCTCCGCATTGTGCTCGTGATAGGGCTTGAGCTGTGCCGTGATCGCATAGCGCTCGGTCAGGCGGCGCGTGATGCGGGTGTCCTCGCAGGCGATGACGTCGACGCCGGCGAGCGTCTGCAGCGCCCGCACGGTGATGTCGCCGAGATTGCCGATCGGGGTCGCGACCAGATGGAGGCCTGGCGCCGCCTTCGGCGCCGCGAGCCGATGGGCATCGATGGAGAAACCGCGCGAGGCGGCGTCTTGAGCTTCAGGCGTATTTATCGGGGCCGGCTTTGCGCGCATAATGAAGTCAACTTAGGCACGATCGGTGGGGCTGGGAACCGGCTCGCCGAAAAAGATCGTGCCGAGGTGAGGGGCGAGGAACGGACGGGAATGTGATCGGTCGAAGATCACGTCGGGAGGGAGTTAGGGCCCTCGCGCCATATTCGCGACGGAAACGCCGCCTTGATGAGTGAATGAGTGACGGTAAAGAGCTGCCGGGACGGGACGGCGGCCGCGTTAAGCGGTTGTTATCCTTTTGTTTTGGTTAACTATTTGCCGACACACTGTCTGAATCCGCGGCCTGTGTCGCGGAAAGCAATGTCGTGATCGGCTGGCGCACGGCCGGTCAGAAGAGAAGCTGCCATGCTGGGCCCGCGTCATCCAAAGTCTCCCGTTCCGGGGTCCCGATCGCCAGGGGCGACCCGGCGGACTGCGCTCGGCCTGTTGCTCGGCGCGCCCGTGCTGTCGGCCTGCGCCGGCGTGCAGCAAAGTCTCAGCCAGTTCTCCAACCCGTTCTCGAGCTCCGCACCGCCGGCCCAGCCGGCAGGTCCGCAGCAGCAGGCGACGACCGCCGGCACCGGCGGCGTGAAGGTCGGTCTGATCCTGCCGCTCTCCGCTGCCGGTAACGCCGGGCTCGCCGCGCAATCGATGCGCAATGCCTCCGAGATGGCGCTGGCCGAGTTCCAGAACCCGAACATCCAGCTCCTGATCAAGGACGACAATGGCAGCCCGCAAGGCGCGCAAGCCGGCGCGCAGCAGGCGGTCGACGAGGGCGCCGAGATCATCCTCGGGCCGCTGTTTGCGCAATCGGTGCCGGCGGTGGCGCAGGTCGCGCGCACGCGCGGCATCCCGGTGATCGCGTTCTCGACGGATTCCAGCATCGCCGGCCGCGGCGTCTATCTGTTGTCGTTCCTGCCGGAGTCCGACGTCAACCGCATCGTCGAATATTCCGCCGGCATCGGAAAGCGCTCCTTCGCCGTGCTGGTACCCGACAACGCCTATGGCAATGTCGTCGAGGCCGCGGTGAAGGCGGCGGTGCCGCGGCGGGGCGGGCGCATCGTCGCGTTCGAGAAATATGGCGCCGATCGTGCCACCCCCGCGCGCACCGTGGCGCAGCAGCTCGGCAGCGCGGACGCGCTGTTCATTGCCGATGACGGCGATGCGGTCGTGTCAGTGGCGGATGCGATGACGGCCGCGGGCGCGAACCTGCGCAACATCCAGCTGCTCGGCACCGGCCTGTGGGACAATCCGCGCGTCTATGCCAGCGCCGCGCTGCAGAGTGGCCTCTACGCCGCGCCCGACCCGGCCGGTTTTCGCGCGTTCTCCGGCCGCTACCGCACCAAATACGGCGCGGAGCCGATCCGCACCGCAACGCTCGCCTATGATGCGGTCGCACTCGTCGCCGCGCTGGCGCGCACGCAAGGCGGCCAGCGCTTCTCCTCCGACGTGCTCACCAACCCCTCCGGCTTTGCCGGCATCGACGGCCTGTTCCGCTTCCGCGCGGATGGCACGAATGAACGGGGCCTTGCCGTGATGAAGGTGACGCAAGGCGGCGGTGCTGCGGTGGCGGGATCGCCGAAGAGCTTTGGGGCGTAGTACGACGACGGTGTCGTAGGGTGGGCAAAGCGAAGCGTGCCCACCAATTCACGCGGTTTTGTTGAGAGATGGTGGGCACGGCGCAAGTGCGCCTTTGCCCACCCTACGGCATCTCCTTACGCCGCCAGATCCGCGACCACCGCATCCAGCACGGGAAATCCGCTGCTGGTCACGCGCAGGCGTCCCGTGCCATCCACGGTGATCGCGCCTTCCTCGCGCAGCAGCGCGATGCGGCGGGGGTCGAGCGGGCGGCCGGCGAGGGCCCTGTAGCGCTCGGGATCGATGCCTTCGGCGAGACGCAAACCCATCAGCAGGAATTCGTCGGCGCGCTCCTCGCTGTTGAGGAGCTCGTCGCTGACGACGCCGTCGCCGTTGGTCTCGACCCGCATCAGCCAGGCCTCCGGACGCTTCTCGGTGGCGGTGGCGTGCCTGATCCCGTCAATGTCGAGGCGGCCATGTGCGCCGGGGCCGATGCCGGCATATTCCTCGCCGCGCCAATACACCAGATTGTGCCGGCACTCGGCGCCGCGCCGGGCGTGATTGGAGATCTCGTAGGCGGGCAGGCCGAGCTTGTCGCAGGTCTCCTGCGTGACGTCGTAGAGCGCGCGTGCGACCGCTTCGTCCGGCGTCTTTAGCTTGCCGGCCTGGTGCAGGCCGAAGAACGGCGTGCCTTCCTCGATCGTCAATTGATAGAGCGACAGATGCTCGGCCGCTTCATCGATGGCGTGCCTGAGCTCGTCGGCCCACATCGCCGGCGTCTGGTCGGGCCGGGCGTAGATCAGGTCGAACGAATAGCGGTCGAACGCGCGGCGCGCGATGGCGACGGCATCGAGCGCCTCGCGCGCGCTGTGCATGCGGCCGAGCGCCTTCAGCGAGGCGTCGTCGAGCGCCTGCACGCCGAGCGAGACGCGGTTGACGCCGGCGCTGCGATAGCCGGCAAAGCGCGTGGCTTCGACGCTGGTCGGGTTCGCTTCCAGCGTCACCTCGACGTCGCCGGCGACGGTCCAGTGCTTGCCGATCGCATCTAACACCGCGCCAACCGTGGCGGGCTGCATCAGCGAGGGCGTGCCGCCGCCGAGGAAGATCGAGGTGACCTCGCGGCCGGGGGCGCGCTCGGCAGTCGTTGCGATCTCGCGCGCGAAGGCGGACGCAAACCTCGCCTCGTCGATCGCGGCGTGGCGGACGTGGCTGTTGAAGTCGCAATAGGGGCACTTCGACAGGCAGAACGGCCAGTGCACGTAGACGCCGAAGGCTTCCTTAGCGCGGCTCAAGGCAGATCTCCGCCAGTTTCACGAAGGCGCGGGCGCGATGCGACAGGCCTAGGCCAAGCGGCGGCAGGCCGTGTTTTTCGATGCTTTCCATCTCGCCGAAGGTTCGCGTGTGCCCGTCCGGCAGGAACATCGGGTCGTAGCCGAAGCCGGCCGTGCCGCGCGGTGGCCAGATCAGCGTGCCGTCGACGCGCGCCTCGACCTCCTCGCGATGATCGTCGGGCCAGGCCACGCATAGCGCGGAGACGAAGTGTGCCTTGCGCTTGTCCGGCGTGGTGGCGCCGCGCTCCTGCAGCAGGCGCTCGATCTGCGCCATCGCCGCGTTGAAATCCTTGGTCGGGCCGGCCCAGCGCGCGCTGTAGATTCCGGGTGCGCCGTCGAGCGCGTCGACCACGATGCCGGAATCGTCGGCGAAGGAGGGAATCTTGGTCGCCTGCGCTGCGGCGATCGCCTTGATCGCGGCGTTGCTGCGGAAATCGTTGCCGGTCTCCTCGGGCTCGTCCAGGCCGAGCTCGCCGGCCGACACCGCCTCGATCCCGTACGGCGCGAGCAGCTCCCTCATCTCGGCGAGCTTGCCGGGATTGTGGGTGGCGATGACGAGCTTGTCCGTGATTCGGCGGTGCATGGGCCTATTGACTACGCCACGGCCAGTTTCTGCAAGTCCACCAGGCGCGCGATGCCCTTCTGCGCCAGGGCGATCAGCTTCAGGAACTCGTCCTGCGTAAACGGCTCGCGTTCCGCGGTGCCCTGCACCTCGATGATGCGGCCGTCGCCGGTCATGACGAAATTGGCGTCGGTCTCGGCTTCCGAATCCTCGGCATAGTCGAGATCGAGCACCGGCGTGCCGTTGTAGATACCGCAGGAGATCGCGGCGACGTTGTCGCGCAGCACGTTGGTCTTCACCATGTTGCGCGCCTTCATCCAGTTGAGGCAATCGGCAAGCGCGACCCAGGCGCCGGTGATCGAGGCCGTGCGGGTGCCGCCGTCGGCCTGGAGCACGTCGCAATCGACCGTGATCTGGCGCTCGCCGAGCGCTTCGAGATCGACGATGGTTCGAAGCGAGCGGCCGATCAGGCGCTGGATCTCGACCGTTCGGCCGCTCTGCTTGCCGGCAGAGGCCTCGCGGCGGGTGCGTTCGGAGGTTGCGCGCGGCAGCATGCCGTATTCGGCGGTGACCCAGCCGCGGCCCTGGCCCTTCAGCCACGGCGGCAGGCGCTCCTCCAGCGTGGCAGTGACCAGCACATGGGTGTCGCCGAATTTCACCAGGCACGAGCCTTCCGCATATTTGACCACGCCGCGCTCCAGCGTCACGGGGCGCAATTCGTCGGGCGCACGGCGGCTTGGCCGCATGGGAAATCTCCAAAACTCACGGGAAAAGGCTGTTCGCGGTGCTTGTAGGTGGGGCGGGGGTGGGCGGCAAGGGCTTATTCACCCCCTGACGTCGAGCCCGCAAACGCCACGCTTGTCAGAAGCGGCCCGGATGGACAAATTATAAGTATCTGAGAGGAGTTACCGTCTGTGGCCCATCACGATCCGATCCATCTGATCGCGCCGCGCGCAGGCCTTGCCCAGCTCAACGAGCGTTCCCGCGACATCTTTCGTCAAATTGTCGAAAGCTATCTCGCGACCGGTGAGCCGGTCGGCTCGCGCAACATTTCCCGCCTGATCGCCATGCCGCTGTCGCCGGCCTCGGTCCGCAACGTCATGGCCGATTTGGAACAGCTCGGCCTGATCTATGCCCCGCACACCTCCGCCGGCCGGCTGCCGACGGAACTGGGCCTGCGCTTCTTCGTCGACGCCCTGATGCAGGTCGGCGACCTCAATGAGGCCGAGCGGCAGTCGATCCAGAGCCAGCTCTCCTCCGTCGGCGAGGCGCAATCGGTCGAGGCGGCGCTGGACCAGGCCTTGATGCGGCTCTCCGGCCTGACCCGGGCCGCCGCCGTCGTGCTGACGCCAAAATCCAATGCCCGGCTGAAGCACATCGAATTCGTCCGCCTGGAACCGGAAAAAGCGCTTGTCATCCTGGTCGGCGAGGACGGCCAGGTCGAAAACCGCGTGCTGACGCTGCCGCCCGGAGTTCCCTCCTCGGCGCTGACCGAGGCCGGCAATTTCCTCAATGCGCGGATCCGCGGCCGCACCCTGGCCGAGGCGCGGCTCGAGCTCGAGACCGCACTCGGCGAGGCCCGTGCCGAGCTCGATCAGCTGACACAGAAAGTGATCTCGGCCGGCATCGCCAGCTGGTCCGGCGGCGAGAATGAGGACCGCCAGCTCATCGTCCGCGGCCATGCCAATCTGCTCGAAGACCTGCATGCGCTGGAGGATCTGGAGCGGGTGCGGCTGTTGTTCGACGATCTCGAGACCAAGCGCGGCGTGATCGACCTGCTCGGCCGGGCCGAGACCGCCGAAGGCGTGCGGATCTTCATCGGCAGTGAGAACAAGCTGTTCTCGCTGTCGGGGTCGTCCACCATCATCTCGCCCTATCGGGATGCCGCCGGCCACATCGTCGGCGTTCTCGGCGTGATCGGCCCGACGCGGCTGAATTATGCCCGTGTGATCCCGACCGTGGACTACGCCGCCCGCATCGTCAGCCGCCTCTTAGGGGGCTGATTTGGGGGGCTGACCGGCCTTTCCGCCGATCACGGGCGCTTGATTTTCGTGGGCTTAAGCACGATATCCGGGCCAGCATCCCTGAAACGAGTTCGAGACCAGAGCCGATGACCGAGCAAGACCGGCAACCCGAAGACACGACTGCAGCGACCGGCGAGCCCGTGGTGTCGAAACCCTACATCATGCCCGACGATCCCGAGCCCGGCGCGGTCGAGACGTTGCAGAAGGAAGCCGCCGAGGCGCGCGACCGCATGCTGCGGACGCTGGCCGAGATGGAGAACTTGCGCAAGCGCACCAGCAAGGAGGTCGCCGACGCCCGCCTCTACGGCATCACCGGCTTCGCCCGCGACGTGCTCGATATCGCCGACAATCTTCAGCGTGCGCTCGATGCCGTTCCGGCCGAAGCGCGTGCCGCGGCCGATCCCGGCCTGATCGCGCTGATCGAGGGCGTCGAGCTCACCGAACGCTCGCTGCTCAACGCGCTGGAAAAGCACGGCGTGAAGAAGCTCGATCCCTTGGGCCAGAAGTTCGACCCGAACTTCCACCAGGCGATGTACGAAGTGCCCGATGCGTCGGTGCCGTCGGGCACCGTGGTGCAGATCATGCAGGCCGGCTACACCATCGGCGATCGCGTGCTGCGCCCGGCGCTGGTAGGCGTCGCCAAGGGCGGCGCAAAGGCTGCGTCTGCGGCGAACAACAACAACGAGCAGAGCGGCGCGGCGAACTGAGTCTCAGGCCCTCATGGTGAGGAGCCGCGCCCTTGCGCGGCGTCTCGAACCATGCAGGCCCGGCTCTGGCAGCTCGGCCTTCCTCCTTCGAGACGCGCGCGAAGAAGCGCGCTCCTCAGGATGAGGGTCGTCCAGTGTTGCGCGCTGCTTACGCGCTCACCGCGATATCCGCAGACTGAATCCGCTTCACGCCGGCCTTGGCCATATCGGCCCAGGCCTTTGCCAGCGAGCCCTGCGTGTCGATGCCGCGGCAGGCGTCTTCCACCACATAGACCTCGAAGCCCGCCTTGCGTGCGTCGAGCGCGGTCCAGGCGACGCAGAAGTCTGTCGCGAGGCCAGCGACGAAGACGCGCTTGATCTTGCGGCCCTTCAGGTAGCCGGCGAGCCCCGTCGAGGTCTTGCCGTCGGCTTCGAGGAAGGCCGAATAGCTGTCGACGTCCTTGTGAAAACCCTTGCGGATGATGAGCTCGGCGTGTGGGATCGAGAGGTCCTTCGACAGCGCCGCGCCGTCGGTGCCCTGCACGCAATGGTCCGGCCACAGCACCTGCTTGCCGTAGGGAAGATCGACCGTTTCGAACGGCTTCTTGCCGGCATGAACCGACGCAAACGAAACGTGGCCCGGCGTGTGCCAGTCCTGCGTCAGCACCACGTTCGCAAATGCCTTCGAGATCTTGTTGATGACCGGCACCACCTGCTCGCCTTCCTTCACCGCGAGGCTACCGCCGGGCAGGAAGCAGTTCTGCACGTCGATCACGAGCAGCGCGGATGCATCGTCCGGCTTGATCGATGCGGCCGCGAGCAGCGCGGTTGGCGCCAGCGTCGCCAGCGCCGTCGTTCCAAGCATTGCCAAGACTTGTCGCCGAACCAGCATGTATGCCTCCCTCCAGGATGATCCAACGGGAGGAAGCCTAGTTCCGTTCGTGTACGAACAGAAGCCCGAAAATGCAGCCGGCTTTGATGAGCGGTTGGGCTGATCGCCCCAACATCATCGTCATCCCGGGGCGCGCAAAGCGCGAGCCCGGGATCCATAACCACAGGGAGACGTGTGGCGAAAACTCTTCGTTGGTACTGTATCCGACTGCAACCGTGAGGTCACGCGGTATGGATCCCCGCCCCCGTGCGCAATTGCGCACTAGGCGGGGATGGCACTGAATGTGCTGAAGCCCCGAGCCTCACCCCTTCGGCTGAATCCCGTCGCGCACGGCGCGGAAGCGGGTGAAAGCGGCTTGCCACTGGTCGCGCGGGGCGCTGGCGATGATGCGCAGCGAGGTGCCGCCGGTGGAGAAACGGATCCACTGCACCACGGTGACCGGGGTCTTGTCCTTGCCGCTGACGCCGTCGATCCGGGTCTCGAAACCCTGCTGGCCGTTGATGCGGATCGGCTCGGACATGGTGATGCGCGAGTCGCGCACGCCGGGAATCTGGCGCGCTGCCTCCTGGGCGAAGCGGGCGCGGTCGTCTGCGGCTTGCGGGGTGGCGCCGATCAGGCCGAGGATGATGAACGGCTTTGACTCGTAGCCGGCGCTCTCGTCACCGTCGGCCAGGATGATGCTGGAGCCCGGCGCCAGCGTCCGGACGTCCTTGAAGTCGGCGAGATCAGTGATCTTGAACGGCAGCAGTGCGAGCTGCTCTTCGGCCGACACCTGCCTGCGCGTGGTGGCGCTCGCGAACATCTGTCGCACCGCCTCGTCCGTGTAGATCTTGGTCGCATTCTCCGGGATCTGCACCGCGACATAGCCGGAGAAGCCGGCGCCGGGCACGATCATCGAATAGCGCTTCACCGGCGTATCGCCGGCCTTGCCGCTTTCGGTGGTGAAATAGGCAAGACCCGCGGGGGTCTCGACCTTGTCCTGCTTGACGCCGCCCGTCCCGCCGGGATTGGAATTGAAGGCGCTCACGACCTCGCCATAGGCCGCCGGCGGCAGCTCGGTGACCAGCACCTTGACGCTGCCGTCCTCGCTCTCGAAGCCCGGAAAGGTCTTGGCCGTGCTGAGGCCGATCAGCGGCACCATGCCGAGACGCAAGCCGGGCGGAAACACGGCGTCGGCGGCGCAGGCCGGAAGCGCGGAAGCGGCGAGGAGGGCGAGCGCGGCGAGGGGGCGGATCAGCTTCATGGGCACTCTGATTGGTTCACATTGAGGCCGTTCGATGGTTGGCCACCGGGCCGCTTTGTCGCGCGAAGCAGCGCTCGCGGCTGCCCGGCCGGTCCGCCTTTTACCGGGTTTGGGCTTGCGGTAACAGGGCGACCCGGGCCCGCGGGTGCAGGGGCTTGCCGAGGCCCGAACCTATTAATATTTCCTCACCCGCAAGGGCGGTTGAGCCCGGATATCACCTTCCAAAACCCAATGTTTTAGCGGCAGAAACGTAGCTTCGGTCCTTGCGGGCCCCTCCCCCCCTCCTATATGAGCCTCAATCATCGCAATATCGCGGATGTTTGATCTTAGGGGGTTTCGGTTCGGGTGCCTCTTGGGCCCAGCCAACCTGCCGCAAAAAGAAGGATATCAGGACCATGGGAAAGGTCATTGGGATCGACCTCGGCACCACGAATTCGTGCGTTGCCGTGATGGATGGCAAGAACGCCAAAGTCATCGAGAATTCCGAAGGCATGCGCACGACGCCTTCGATCGTCGCCGTCACGGATGACGGTGAGCGCCTCGTCGGCCAGCCGGCCAAGCGCCAGGCCGTCACCAATCCCGAGCGCACCTTCTTCGCAGTGAAGCGCCTCATCGGCCGCCGCTACGACGACCCGATGGTCGAGAAGGACAAGAAGCTCGTTCCCTACAAGATCGTGAAGGCCTCCAACGGCGACGCCTGGGTCGAGGCCGACGGCCAGACCTACTCGCCTTCGCAGGTCTCGGCGTTCATCTTGCAGAAGATGAAGGAGACCGCGGAAGCCCATCTCGGCCAGAAGGTCGAGCAGGCCGTCATCACCGTTCCCGCCTACTTCAACGACGCCCAGCGCCAGGCGACCAAGGACGCCGGCAAGATCGCGGGCCTTGAAGTGCTGCGCATCATCAACGAGCCGACCGCGGCCGCGCTCGCCTATGGCCTCGACAAGACCAAGGCCGGCACCATCGCGGTGTACGACCTCGGCGGCGGCACGTTCGATATCTCCATTCTCGAAATCGGCGACGGCGTGTTCGAGGTGAAGTCGACCAACGGCGACACCTTCCTCGGCGGCGAAGATTTCGACATGCGCCTGGTCGGCTATCTCGCCGACGAATTCCAGAAGGAGCAGGGAATCAACCTGCGCAACGACAAGCTCGCCCTGCAGCGTCTGAAGGAAGCCGCTGAAAAGGCCAAGATCGAGCTGTCCTCGACAACGCAGACCGAGATCAACCTGCCCTTCATCACCGCGGACCAGACCGGCCCGAAGCATCTGACGATGAAGCTCACCCGCGCGAAGTTCGAGGCGCTGGTCGACGACCTCATCCAGAAGACCGTCGAGCCCTGCCGCAAGGCGCTGAAGGACGCCGGCGTCACCGCCGGTGAGATCGGCGAGGTCGTGCTGGTCGGCGGCATGTCGCGCATGCCGAAGGTCCAGGAAGTCGTGAAGCAGCTGTTCGGCAAGGAGCCGCACAAGGGCGTCAATCCGGACGAAGTCGTGGCGATCGGTGCCGCGATCCAGGCCGGCGTGCTCCAAGGCGACGTCAAGGACGTGCTGCTGCTCGACGTCACCCCGCTGTCGCTGGGCATCGAGACGCTGGGCGGCGTGTTCACCCGCATCATCGACCGCAACACCACGATCCCGACCAAGAAGAGCCAGGTGTTCTCGACGGCTGAAGACAATCAGAATGCCGTCACCATCCGCGTCTTCCAGGGCGAGCGTGAAATGGCGGCCGACAACAAGATGCTCGGCCAGTTCGACCTGATGGGCATTCCGCCGGCCCCGCGCGGCATGCCGCAGATCGAGGTGACCTTCGACATCGACGCCAACGGCATCGTCAACGTCTCGGCCAAGGACAAGGCCACCGGCAAGGAGCAGCAGATCCGCATCCAGGCCTCCGGCGGCCTGTCGGAAGCCGACATCGAGAAGATGGTCAAGGATGCCGAGGCCAATGCCGAGGCGGACAAGAAGCGCCGCGAGGCCGTCACCGCCAAGAACGAGGCGGATGGTCTGGTGCATTCGACCGAGAAGGCCTTGGCCGAGCACGGCTCGAAGGTTGCCGAGAGCGAGCGCCGCGCCATCGAGGATGCCGTCAGCGACCTCAAGGAAGCGCTGAAGGGCGACGATGCCGAGGCGATCAAGGCCAAGACCCAGACGCTGGCGCAGGCTTCGATGAAGCTCGGCGAGGCCATGTACAAGCAGCAGGCCGAGGCCGACGCCAAGAAGGACGCGGCCAAGGACGACGTCGTCGACGCGGAATTCACCGAGGTCGACGACGACAAGAACAACAAGAAGTCCGCTTAAGCCCCGAGAGGGTGACGATGCGGACGGCTTGGACCCCACACACGCTACCGGCCTCCTCCCTCGCGGGGGAGGCCGTCGTGTCGGGACGGGGCGAGGCGCCCGTTACGATCAATCAATTCCCGACCGTTATGCTGAACGCAGGCACGGTGCCCTCTGCCGCAAGGCGGAAGGCTGCCTATATCGTCGCTTGGCGACGTCGTTTTGCTCCAACTTGAATCGCGATTGGATAGACCGAGTCCCACATGTCCACGTCCACCAAGCGCTGCTATTACGAGACCCTCGAAGTCGAACGCGACGCCGACGAAGGCAAGCTGAAATCGTCGTTCCGCAAGCTCGCAATGAAATTCCATCCCGACCGCAATCCGGGGGATGAGACCAGCGAAGTCAAGTTCAAGGAAATCAACGAGGCTTACGAGGTCCTGAAGGACAAGGACAAGCGCGCCGCCTATGATCGCTACGGCCACGCCGCGTTCGAGCAGGGCGGCGGCTTCGGCGGCGGCGCCGGTTTCGGTGCGGGCTTCGCCTCCTCTTTCTCTGACATCTTCGAGGATCTGTTCGGCATGGCCGGACAGCGCGGCCGCGGCGGCCGCGAGCGCGGCGCGGATCTGCGCTACAACATGGAAATCACCCTCGAGGAAGCTTTTGGCGGCAAGACCGCGCAGATCGAGATTCCGGTCTCGGTCACCTGCGAGGCCTGCTCGGGCATCGGCGCCAAGGCCGGCACCAAGCCGAAGACCTGCTCGACCTGCGGCGGCGCCGGCCGCGTGCGGCAGTCGCAGGGCTTCTTCACCCTGGAGCGGACCTGCCCGGGCTGTCAGGGCCGCGGCCAGATGATCGAGGACGCCTGCCCGTCCTGCTCGGGACAAGGGCGGGTGACCCGCGAGCGGACGCTCTCGGTCAACATTCCGCAAGGCGTCGAGGACGGCACACGGATCAGGCTCGCCGGCGAGGGCGAGGCCGGCGTCCGCGGCGGGCCGCCCGGCGATCTCTACATCTTCCTGTCGCTGGCCCAGCACCAGTTCTTCCAGCGCGACGGCGCCGACCTGCATTGTCGCGTGCCGATCTCGATGGTGACCGCCGCGCTCGGCGGCGAATTCGAGGTGCCGACCATCGAGAAGGGCAAGACCAAGGTGAAGGTGCCCGCCGGCACCCAGTCGGGACGCCGATTCCGCATTGCATCAAAGGGCATGCCGGTGCTGCGGTCGCGCCAGATGGGCGACATGTACGTTCAGGTCATGGTCGAGACCCCGCAGAACCTGACCAAGAAGCAGCAGGAATTGCTGGCCGAGTTCGAAAAGCTCTCCTCCGGCAACACCCAGCCGGAAGCCGAGGGTTTCTTCGCCAAGGTCAAGGATTTCTTCGGCAATCGGGCGAATTGACTCGTCTTGACCGTATCGCCTCCGGCCTATACGTCTTTATGACCATTTTCTGACACGCCGCGGTCCCGCGGTTCCGTCCGGTCCCGACATGCCATTGCCATCGTCCGCGCGTGCGTTGAAGAAGCCTCGTCTTGACGACGAGGTGCGCTTTCTCAGGTCGTGGATCGAAAAGCCCCTGCACATGGGCGCGGTGATGCCGTCCGGCAAGCTGCTGGCGCGGACCATGGCTCATTACGTCGATCCCGATTCCGACGCACCGGTGGTCGAGCTCGGACCCGGCACCGGCGCCATCACCTCCGCGCTGATCGAGCGGGGCGTCGACCAGAAGCGTCTCGTTCTCGTCGAATACAATCCCGGCTTCTGCGCGCTGCTGCGTGACCGCTACCCGCAAGCCAAGGTGGTGCAGGGCGATGCCTATCGCCTGCGCGATACGCTCTGGAATGTCTTGAGCGCGCCGGCCAGTGCGGTCGTGTCCGGCCTGCCGCTCGTCACAAAACCGATGCTGACGCGGCTGCGGCTCGTCCGCGATGCCTTCACCGCTCTCGCACCTGGTGCGCCCTTCATCCAGTTCACCTATGCGGTGGTGCCGCCGATCCCGAAATCGCTGCCCGGCGTGTCCACAGAGGCCTCGGAACGGATCTGGATGAACCTTCCGCCGGCCCGCGTCTGGGTGTATCGCAAGCATTAATTCCGCCGGCTCCTCCTTTGCGCGGCGGGCTCGTTTCGCCGAACGCGTGGGATTGGATGCCAGCTCCCAAGATCCTGATCATTCCCGGCTCGCTGCGCACCGGCTCGCACAATGCGAAGCTGGCGGCGGTGGCGGCCTACGAATTCGCGCAGGCCGGCGTCGACGTCACCCGCATCTCGCTCGCCGATTTTCCGCTGCCGATCTACGACGGCGATCTCCAGGCCAAATCCGGCGTGCCCAAGCACGCGATCAATCTGAAGCGCATGATCGGCGCGCATCACGGCGTCCTCATCGTCTCGCCCGAATACAACGCCTCGGTGCCGCCGCTGCTGAAGAACGCGATCGACTGGGTCAGCCGCGTGCACGAGCTGCACGAGGCGCGCGGCGAGGTGTTCCGCAACCGCGTCTTCGCGCTTGCCGGCGCGTCCCAGAGCCGGTTAGGTGCCGCCCGCGCGCTGCAGGCGCTGCGGCTGATCCTCTCCTCCTGCCACGCCAATGTGATTGCGAGCCAGCTCACGCTCGCCTTTGCCGACCAGGCCTATGACGATATGGACAGGCTGAAGAACGAGGGCGATATCGCCGCCTTGAAGGAGCTGGTCGCGCAGTTGATCGACGTTTCCCAACGCATGATGTGAGGTGACATGACACCAGCCGAAATCGCCCCAAAGGACCGCCTGATCGTAGGCCTCGATCTGCCCAGCGTGGATGCCGCGGAGGCGATGGTCGCAAGGCTCGGCGACAGCGTCACCTTCTACAAGATCGGTTATCGCCTCGCTTACGCCGGCGGGCTGCCCCTCGTCGCCAAGCTTGCCGACAGCGGCAAGAAGGTCTTTCTCGATCTCAAGCTGCACGACATCGGCAATACGGTGATGCAGGGTGTTCAGAGCATCACCAGGCTCGGCGCTACCTTTCTGACCGTCCATGCCTATCCGCAGACGATGAAGGCGGCGGTCGAAGGTTGCGCGGGCTCCGGGTTGAAAATTCTCGCCGTCACTGTGCTGACCTCCTACAACGACGACGACCTGCATGCGGCGGGCTATCGACTCCACGTTTCCGAACTGGTTGAAGCGCGGGCGGCGCAAGCGCAGGCGCTTGGCGTTGCCGGCATTGTCTGCGCGCCGGAGGAGGTCGGCAATCTGCGCAAGGTCGTGGGGCACCAGACGAGTCTCGTCACCCCAGGCATCCGGCCCGCCGGCACGGCCGCTGGCGATCAAAAGCGCATCATGACCCCCGGGCGCGCGATCGCTGCGGGTGCCGACTACCTCGTCGTTGCGCGACCCGTGATCGAGGCTGTCGATCCCAGGGCAACAGCCGAAGCCATCCACGCCGAGATCGCGCAGGCGCTCGGTTAACCCACCAACAACAGGGAGAAGAACAATGGCAAAGGGTTACTGGATCGGGCGTGTCGATGTCAGCAATGACGAGGGCTACAAGCCCTACGCGATCGCCAACGGCCCGATCTTCAAGAAATGGGGCGGCCGTTTCGTCGTCCGCGCCGGCAAGTTCACCGCCGTCGAAGGCGCGAGCCGCAACCGCAACGTCGTGATCGAATTCCCGGACTACGAGACCGCGCTCGCCTGCTACAACTCGCCGGAATACCAGGCCAACATCAAGGTGCGCCAGCCGCACTCGATCGCCGACCTCATCGTCATCGAGGGCTATGACGGCCCGCAGCCGCAGGACGGCTGAGGCTCTTTCTTACCCTCCCCTGGAGGGGGAGGGTCGCTGAGCATGGAGCGAAGCGGAATGCGCAGCGGGGTGGGGTGATCTCTCCACGCGGGCACTGTTCGTCGCGGAGGGACCGTCACCCCACCCCGCTCGCGCTGCGCGCGATCGACCCTCCCCCTCCAGGGGAGGGTAAGAGCGCGTCACCGCCCCAGATCGACCCTCCCCCTCCAGGGGAGGGTAAGAGCGCGTCACCGCCCCAGATCCCCCTCGGTTGCCGGAACTGCCTCCCCCCGCTACAACGGCTCCGAAGAGGATCACACCATGTCCGACATGCGGTTGATTGTTGCGGGAGCCGGCGGCCGGATGGGCCGGGCGCTGGTGCGGGCAATTGCCGAGAGCAAGGGTGCGGTGCTGGCCGGCGCGCTGGAGGCGCCGGGCTCCGACCTGCTCGGCAAGGATGCCGGCGTGCTCGCAGGCCTGCCGGCCAATGGCATCAAGCTTTCCGCCGATCTCTGGGCGATGTCCAAGGACGCCGACGGCATCCTCGATTTCACCGTGCCGGCGGCGACCATCGCCAATGTCGCGATCGCCGCCGAACGCGGCCTCGTGCACGTCATCGGCACCACCGGGCTGTCCGGCTCCGACAATGCGGTGATCAAGAGCGTCACCAACCGCGCCGTCGTGGTGCAGTCGGGCAATATGAGCCTCGGCGTCAACCTGCTTGCCGCCGTGGTCAAGCGCGTCGCCAAGGCGCTCGACCAGAGCTTTGACATCGAGATCGTCGAGACCCATCACCGCATGAAGGTCGATGCGCCCTCGGGCACCGCGCTGATGCTGGGCCAGGCCGCAGCCAGTGGCCGCGGCGTCAGCCTCGATGACCATTCCGAGCGTGGGCGTGACGGCATCACCGGCGCGCGCAAGCCCGGCCATATCGGTTTCGCCTCCTTGCGCGGCGGCACCGTCGCCGGCGATCACAGCGTGACCTTCCTCGGCGCGTTCGAGCGCCTGACGCTGTCGCATCAGGCCGAGGACCGCATGCTGTTCGCACATGGCGCGCTCAAGGCGGCACTATGGGCGCATGGCAAGAAGCCGGGGCACTACTCCATGGCCGACGTGCTCGGCCTGTCCGACATCTAAACTGAAAAACACGGAAAGCAGTGATGAGCGAACGTCTTCTCGTGCTCGTGCGCCATGGCCAGAGCGAATGGAATCTGAAGAACCTGTTCACGGGATGGAAGGACCCTGACCTCACCGAACTCGGCGTGAAGGAAGCCAAGGAAGCCGGCCGCAAGCTGAAGGCACAGGGCCTGGTGTTCGACGTCGCTTTCACCTCGGTGCTGACGCGCGCGCAGCACACGCTCGATCTCATTCTTGCCGAGCTCGGCCAGGAGGGGCTGCCGACCTCGAAGGACCTCGCGCTGAACGAGCGCGACTACGGCGATCTCTCCGGTCTCAACAAGGACGACGCCCGCAAGAAATGGGGCGAGGAGCAAGTCCATGTCTGGCGCCGCTCCTACGATGTGCCGCCGCCCGGCGGCGAAAGCCTGAAGGACACGCTGGCGCGCGCACTGCCGTACTACGTGCAGGAGATCCTGCCCGGCGTGCTCAACGGCAAGCGCACGCTGGTTGCCGCCCACGGCAACTCGCTGCGCGCGCTGATCATGGTGCTGGAAAAGCTCTCGCCCGAAGGCATTTTGAAGCGCGAGCTCGCGACCGGCGTGCCGATCATCTACCGCCTCAACGCCGACTCGACCGTGGCCTCGAAGCTGGATCTGGCGGGCTGAGTTTCGCCACACACGCGGTGCCGTAGGGTGGGCAAAGCGCAGCGTGCCCACGCAGCGTCAGCGGTTTAAGAGAGATGGTGGGCACGGCGCTTTGCGCCTTTGCCCACCCTACGGCAGTGTGCTTGTTACGCCTACTGCAGCCCCAGCTGCCCGGCTTCCCAGCCCAGCATGGCCTGCTTGCGGGTGATGCCCCAATGATAGCCGGTCAACGTGCCGCTCTTGCCGAGCGCGCGGTGGCAGGGCACGACGAAGGAGACCGGGTTCTTGCCGACGGCCGCGCCGACGGCGCGCGAGGCCTTCGGATTGCTGATGTTGCAGGCGATGTCGGAATAGGACACCGCGCGCCCCATCGGAATTCTCAAGAGCGTCTCCCACACCCGGACTTCGAAATCGGTGCCGATCAGCACCACGCGCAGCGGCTGATCCGGCCGCCACAATTTTGGATCGAAGATGCGCGCTGCGAGCGGCGCGGTGCCGTCGTGATCTTCCACATAGGTGGCGTTCGGCCAGCGCCGCGTCATGTCGGCGAGCGCGATCTTCTCCTCGCCGTGATCGGCGAAAGCGAGGCCCGACAAGCCGCGGTCGGTGGCGATCACGATCGCGGTACCGAACGGCGAGGGATGGAAGCCGTAGCGCAGGGTGAGGCCGGCGCCGCCGTTCTTCCACTCGCCCGGCGACATCGCCTCATGCGTCACGAAGAGATCGTGAAGCCGGCCCGGCCCCGACAGGCCGGAGTCGAGCGCCGCGTCGAGGATGCTGGCGGAATCCCGCAGCAGGTTCTTGGCGTGGTCGAGGGTGAGCGCCTGCATGAAAGCCTTCGGCGTGATCGAAGCCCAGCGGCGGAACAGATGGTGCAGCTCATCCGGGGTCACGCCGGCGGCATCCGCCATCGCCTCGATGGTCGGCTGCGCGCGCCAGTTCGCCGAGATGAAGGCGATCGCCCGCCGCACCGAATCATAGTCGCGCAACGCGGCGTTCTGGGTGCCCGGCTTGGTCAGGCGCTGGTCATGTATCGCAAGGGTCATCATGACTGGAAATGTAGGGAAGGGGGCGGCGCGAAACCACCCGATTTCCGACTGTGCTCAGGTCACCGGATTATAGGTCGGGCCACGCCGCGCGGCGTTCAGGGCTCCAACCAAGGCATTGTAAAAGCTCGATTTTTCTTCCGGCCCGAGAAAGCCTGCGATGAGCAGCCGGCGGCCGCGGGAGATCAGATAGAGGTGCTCGATGCCGTATTCCTCGTCGACCTCCTGGTCGAGCCTGACCCAGAGCGGATTGAAGGTCCATTCGGCAACCTGGCCGCGATGGCTGACGCGTCGCACCCGCAATTCCGTCGGCGTCACCACGATCTCCTCGCTGGCCCGTGCCGCGCGAAAATTGACCTTGAAGGCCCACCAGATCACGAGCACGTCGAGACCGAAGAAGCCGAACACCGGCCAGGCGCCCATCATCAGGAAAGCGACGCCCGTGACGAAGCTGACGGCGCTCAGGAACAGCATTACGGCGAGAAAGCCGGTGCGGTTCAGGGAGCGGTGCGGCGTCAGCAGCGCGGAGAAGATCTGAGGCTCGTCCTCGCTTTCAGATCGCGGCCACGCAATTTCGTTGCCTGTGCTCATCGTCCATCAGTATATCCCGATCATGGCGAAAATCACCCGCAAGCCGGTCCCGCGCAAAGCGGCCGTGCCGAAGAAAAAGGCAAAGCCGGTCGCTACCAAGCCGAAAGCGCCCGCGAAGAAATCGCTCAAAGCCACCAGACCCTGGACTCCCGCCGAGATCCGCGAGGTCTTCAGCCGTTTCCGCAAGGCCAATCCGGAGCCGAAGGGCGAGCTCGAGCACGTCAATCCGTTCACGCTCCTGGTCGCCGTGGTGCTGTCGGCGCAGGCGACCGATGCCGGCGTCAACAAGGCGACGCGGGCGTTGTTCGAGGTCGCCGATACGCCGCAGAAGATGCTCGATCTCGGCGAGGAGCGCTTGCGCGACTACATCAAGACCATCGGCCTCTACCGCACCAAGGCGAAAAACGTCATCGCGTTGTCGGCGAAGGTGCTCAGCGATTTCGGTGGCGAGGTGCCGCGCACGCGGGCCGAGATCGAGTCATTGCCCGGTGCAGGACGCAAGACCGCCAACGTCGTGCTCAACATGGCCTTCGGCGAGCACACCATGGCGGTCGACACGCACGTCTTCCGCGTCGGCAACCGCACCGGACTTGCGCCGGGCAAGACACCGCTCGAGGTCGAGCTCGGTCTCGAAAAGGTAATCCCGGCCGAGTTCATGCTGCACGCGCATCATTGGCTGATCCTGCACGGCCGCTATACCTGCCTCGCCCGCAAGCCGCGCTGCGAGGTCTGCCTGATCAACGATCTCTGTCGCTGGCCGGAGAAGACGGTCTGAGACAGCGCCGTGCCGGGTGCATTTATCGCACCTGCCGCGCCGGCTCGATCAGCTCGGGCCGCGGGCCTGACAGGCGCTTGTGCATGTGGACCATGAAGGCCATGCCGAAGATCGGCGTCGCCAGATTGACGATCGGGATCGAGACGAAGGCGGCGATGAACAGACCGGCGGTGAAGATGGTCGCGGCATTGTCGCGCCGCATCGCCTTGGCTTCCTCCGGCGGGCGGAAGCGCATCGCGGCGAGCTCGAAATATTCGCGGCCGAGCAGCCACGCCGCGGCGATAAAGAAGATCAGGAAGCCGGCGCCGGCGAACAGCACCAGCGGCAGAGCGATCAGATAGACCAGGATCGTCAGCAGCGCGGTCTTGATGCCCTCGAGCATCGCCTGGCTGAACGGAAGCGCGGCGCCCGGCCGCTCGGCGGGATAATGTTCGCGCTCGACGATCTCGGCGACGTCGTCGACGAACAGGCTCGCCACCAGCGAGGTGATCGCAGGCATCAGGAAGATGCCGCCGAACACCACACCGAGGCCCGCCGCGATTGAGACGATCCACGAGAGAACCTCGAGCGAGGAATGCCAGCCCGGCCCGAGCAGGCCTTCCAGCCACACCTCGCCGGAGGTCGCAAACCAGCTGAGCAGCCGCTGCAAGCCGATCGCCAGCACGGTGATCAGCACCAGCGCAAGCCCGATCGACCGCCACAGGATCGAGCGCATCGGCGGCGAGATCATTTGCGACAGCGCCTTGATGGCGGCATCCAGCATGGGGGACCCTCGGAGGTAAACGACCTGCGAGAGGTAGAGATGCAGGGCGACTTCGGCAAGGGCGGGGGCCGCGCTGCCGTCGGCCGCGAGCGCGGCGCGAGCCCTTGCTTACCCTCCCCTGGGGTATCGCATATGACTTGTGGCGGCGGTCTGCGCGCACGCCTCGTCCTTCGAGACGGCGCTGACGCGCCTCCTCAGGATGAGGCTAATCATCGTCAGTGCCCGTTGAAACTGCTGCCGCGCACTCCGCCCTCATCCTGAGGAGCCCGCCTCAAGCGGGCGTCTCGAAGGATGGCCGCAGGGAAAAGCTCTCAAATGCGATAGCCCTCCCCTGGAGGGGAGGGTAAGAATCGCCACTCTCTCCCCGAGTAGCCTACTCGTGCCGATGGCCATGCCCGTGCCTGCGCGCCTTCGCCGGCTTGCCGTCGCCCGTCGGGATCATCACCACGCGGCCGTAGCGCACGCCACGCTCGGCGATGATGTGGTCGGCGAAATGCCTGACCTCGGCGGCCGCGCCGCGCAGCGCCGTCATCTCCATGCAATTGTTGTCGTCGAGGTGGACGTGCAGCGTCGCCAGCGCGAGGTCGTGATGGCCGTGGAATTCCTGCACCAGCCGTTTCGACAGATCGCGCGCCGCGTGGTCATAGACGTAGACGAGGCCGGCGACGCATTGGCCGGTCTGCGCGGTATCCTCGGTGCTCTGCTGCAGGCCGGCGCGCGCGAGGTCGCGGATGATCTCGGAGCGGTTCTGGTAGCCGCGCGCTTCAGCTGCGGCATCGATCTCCGCCAGGAGATCATCCTCGATCGTGATCGTAATCCGCTGCATCAGGTCCTCCGCGGGCGCCGCTCTCTCTCACCTCGCCCCGCTTGCGGGGAGAGGTCGGAATTCAAGCGTAGCTTGAATTCCGGGTGAGGGGGACTCTCCGCGAATCCAATTGTCACCGTCCCTGTGGAGACTCCCCCTCACCCCAACCCTCTCCCCGCAAGCGGGGCGAGGGCGCGCACCGACCTCGCAGCCAAAGCGGTCACAGCCGCATCGCACGCAGCCGCAGCGCGTTGCCGACGACGCTCACCGAGGACAGCGCCATCGCCGCCGCGGCGATGATCGGGGAGAGCAACAGACCGAACGCCGGATAGAGAACGCCGGCCGCGATCGGAATCCCGGCGGCGTTGTAGATGAAGGCGAAGAACAGGTTCTGCCGGATGTTGCTCATCGTCGCCTGGGACAGTTTCCGCGCGCGGACGATGCCGACGAGGTCGCCTTTGAGCAGCGTCACGCCGGCGCTCTCCATCGCAACGTCGGTGCCGGTGCCCATGGCGATGCCGACCTCGGCCGCCGCCAGCGCAGGCGCGTCGTTGACGCCGTCGCCGGCCATGGCGACGCTGCGGCCGGCCTTCTGCAGTTTTGTCACCACCGCGCTCTTCTGGTCCGGCAGCACCTCCGCTTCGACCTCGGCGATGCCGAGCCGGCGCGCCACGGCCTCTGCCGTGGTGCGGTTGTCGCCGGTCAGCATGATCACCTTGATGCCTTCGCCCGCGAGCGCCTTCAGCGCCTCCGGCGTCGAGGCCTTGACCGGATCGGCGATCGCGAACAGGCCGGCCAGCCGGCCGTCGACGGCCATGTTGATCACGGTGGCGCCGTCGCCGCGCAGCCGTTCGGCTGCGGCGTCGAGCGATTGGGTATCGATGCCGATCGACGACAGATATCTGGCATTGCCGAGCACGACGGTCTTGCCGTCGACGTTGCCGGTCGCGCCCTTGCCGGTCGGTGAATCGAACTGCTCGACTTGCCCGAGATTGAGCTGCTTCTCCTTGGCCGCGCGCACGATGGCGTCGGCCAGCGGATGCTCGCTGGCACGCTCGACGGTGGCCGCCAGCCGGAGGATGTCGTCCTCCGCAAAGCCGGACGCCGGCACGATCGAGACCACCTTGGGCTTGCCCTCGGTCAGCGTGCCCGTCTTGTCGACTACGAGCGTGTCGATCTTCTCCATCCGCTCCAGCGCCTCGGCGTTCTTGATCAGGACACCGGCTTGCGCGCCGCGGCCGACGCCGACCATGATCGACATCGGGGTGGCCAGGCCCAGCGCGCAGGGGCAGGCGATGATCAGCACGCTGACGGCGGCGACGAGGCCGAAGGCGAGCCGCGGCTCCGGTCCGAACCAGGCCCAGGCGGCAAAGGCGGCGACGGCGACGACGATCACTGATGGCACGAACCAGCCGGCGACCTGGTCGGCCAGGCGCTGGATCGGCGCGCGCGAGCGCTGTGCGTCCGCGACCATCTGCACGATCTGCGACAGCAGCGTCTCGCGCCCGACCTTGTCGGCGCGCATGATGAAGCTGCCGGACTGGTTCAGCGTGCCGGCGATGACTTTTGCACCTTGCTCCTTGGTGACCGGCATGGACTCGCCCGTCACCAGCGATTCGTCGAGCGACGAGCGGCCTTCGAGGATAACGCCGTCGACCGGCACCTTCTCGCCGGGGCGGACGCGCAGGCGATCGCCGGCGTGCAGCGTGTCGATCTCGACCTCATGTTCGCTTCCGTCGGCATCGACGCGGCGCGCGGTCTTCGGGGCGAGCTGGAGCAGCGCCTTGATCGCGCCCGAGGTCGCGTCGCGGGCGCGCAGCTCCAGCACCTGGCCGAGCAGCACCAGCACGGTGATGACCGCGGCCGCCTCGAAATAGACCGCGACCGCGCCCTCATGGCCGCGGAAGGTGGCCGGGAAGATCTGCGGTGTGACCGTGCCGAGCACGCTGTAGACATAGGCGACGCCCGTGCCCATCGCGATCAGCGTGAACATGTTGAGATTGCGCGTCAGCAGCGATTGCCAGCCGCGGACGAAGAATGGCCAGCCGGCCCACAGCACCACGGGCGTTGCGAAGACGAGCTGGATCCAGTTCGACAGCGTCGGATCGATCCAGCTGTGGGGGCTTGCGAGATGGCCGCCCATCTCCAGCACCACCGGCGGCAGCGACAGCACGCCGCCGATCCAGAACCGCCGCGTCATGTCGGCGAGCTCCGGATTGGGGCCGGTCTCCAGGCTTGCGACCTCAGGCTCCAGCGCCATGCCGCAGATCGGGCATGTGCCCGGCCCGACCTGGCGGATCTGCGGGTGCATCGGACAGGTGTAGATCGTGCCCGCGGGCATCTCAGGTTCGGGCGCCTTTTCCTTGGCAAGATACTTGGCAAGATACTTGGCGGGATCGGCGGCGAACTTGGTGCGGCAGCCGGCCGAGCAGAAATGGAAGGTCTCGCCGTGATGTTCGAAATGATGTTTCGAGGTCGCGGGATCGACGCTCATGCCGCAGACGGGGTCTTTGACCTTGGTTGCGGCGTTGCCATGATCGTGGGCGTGATGAGGGCCATGGCCGGTATGATCGCCGTGGCCGCCGCAGCACGAGGGAGCCTCGGGCTTGGCCGCCGGCGCTGCAGCTTTCGTGGAACAGCCGCACCCGGCAGGCGTTTCCGCGCTGTGACGATGCTCGTACTCGTTGTTGTTCATTGCCATGTTCCGGCCTTTGCGCCTGGTCTTGAAACCTATACCCGGTAGGGGTATATAGACGCCATGCGCAAGGACATCAAGGTATCCGTCGGAAAACGTCTCGGCCGGATCGAGGGCCAGGTTCGTGGCCTCTCGAAAATGGTAGACGAAGACCGCTACTGCATCGACATCGTGACGCAAATCGCAGCGGTGCGCGCCGCGCTGCGCCGGGTCGAGGAAGAGGTCCTGAAGGATCACGTCGCCCATTGCGTCGAGCACGCCATCGCGAGCGGCGACAAGGCCGACCAGCGCGCCAAGATCGCGGAGTTGATGGCGGTGATCGGACGGGCGGAGCGGTAACCCTCGCGCTCTCCGCCGTCATTGCGAGCGCAGCGAAGCAATCCAGACTTTTACCGCGGAGGCAGTCTGGATTGCTTCGTCGCAAGAGCTCCTCGCAATGACGGTGGAATCTCGTAGGGTGGGCAAAGCGGAGCGTGCCCACCATCAGTCAGTGATCGCGTGAGAACGTGGGCACGGCGCTTCGCGCCTCTGCCCACCCACGAGACCGGGCGAGATCTCTCCGCGCGCCGAACCTAAGCCGCCATCTCCCGCGTCTGCGCGCGGTACACCGCGAGCTCGCTGAGCAGCACAAAGTGCTCGGAGAAAACAACGCTGGCTTGCGCAGGTGGCGCGTTCACTTCTTCAGCCGGAATCTCAGTCGGCGTCTCTTCGTCAATCGCCTCAGGAACGAGCGGCGGCGCACGGAGCGTTTCTGGAAACACACTGAACGTGCCCGCCACCTCCTCGAGCGGCTTTTGCTTGTCGGCCCAGTGCAGGGCGGTGTAGTCGAATCCATTGACGATGGTGGGTTTGACCACCTCGAAATAGGGCGAGATGTCGAAGTCGCGGGGCATGTAGAGCGAGGAATCGCGGATGTGCAGGATTTCGCGCCGCGCGGCGCGGCTGCCGGCCTTGGTGATCTTCGGCAGGATCGGGTAGCGCACGGCGTCGAAGGCCTGCGCGATCAGCGCCGAGCAGATGATCTTGGTCGGGTCGCCCGAGCCGATCGCGATCATGCGCCGGCGCCAGCGCTGCGGTATCGGCAGCGGGAACAGATAGCGCATGAGGTCGACGATGTTCTTGGTGTCGTAGCCGAACCCGATGCGGTTGATCGCATAGCGGCAGACCGTGGTGCGGTCCTCATAGGACAGCCCGACCGGGCGGCAGAGGCGGGTGTGATAGGGGAAATATTTCGACAGCGGTGCCGAGGTGACGCCTTCGCCGATATTGGCCTCGATCAGAACATGCGGCTCGCCGTTGGGCTCCTCTGCCCCCTCGATCGGACCGACATAGAGCGCGGCATGCGACCAGGTCGACTGCGTCAAATATTTGATGATGCCGGAGATGCGGTTGTTGCCCTCGACCAGCAGCACGTCGCCGGGCGCGATGACGCCGCGCAGATGCTCCGGGTCGCTCGGCGTGAACGGCTCATAGCCCGGCACCTCCTTTGAGAGGTACGCGGCAATCAGCTTGCCGACAGAATCCAGGACCGTCCCCATCTCGAACTCCCCCCACGGCCTTTTCCGGCCGTCTTTTTCCCTTCTCTATCATGGTCGAAACGTGTTGCAATTCGGTTCATCGCTCTGTGAGATCAAGCATGATTGATTCACCATGATGGTTGCTGCGCAACATCAGATACGGCAAGGTTCGCGGGCTGTTCCCGTTCGCCGCAAGTCCCCGGAAACCATGACATGACAATCACGCGCCGCGGCTTCCTTTCGGCGTCCGCGGTCCTTGCGGCGATGCCGGTGCTGCGCGCATCCGCCGCGCCCCTGCCGCGCGAGGCCGACATCGTGGTGATCGGTGCGGGGGCTGCGGGAATTGCCGCGGCGCGGCGTATCATGGCAACGGGCCGCAAGGTCATCGTGGTGGAAGCAGCATCGCAAGTCGGCGGCCGCTGCATCACCGACAGCACGACCTTCGACACCCCGTTCGACCGCGGCGCGCGCTGGATGCACAATCCCGACACCAATCCGATGATCCGGCTGGCGCGCAGCGCCGGGCTCGACGTGCTGCCGGCGCCCTCGGGCCAGAAGATGCGCATCGGCCGCCGCAACGCCCGCGCAGGCGAGACCGAGCAGTTCCTGGCCGCCCTGGTGCGCGCCAACCGTGCCATCGACGAGGCCGCGCGGGGCAAGCTCGATACCTCCTGTGCCGCCGTGCTGCCGAAGGATCTCGGCGACTGGGCCGGCGCGGCCGAGTTCACGCTCGGCGCGAGCTTCGCCGGCAAGGACCTGAAGGAGCTGTCCGCGATCGACAAGGGACGCGCGCAGGACCGCAACGCAGCGATCGCCTGCCGTCAGGGCCTGGGCACGCTGATCGCCAGGCTCGCCGAGCAGGCGCCGGTGGCGCTGTCGACGCCGGCGAGCCGCATCGCCTGGAGCAACCGCGACGTCAGCATCGAGACGCAGGCCGGCAAGATCGCGGCGCGTGCCGCCATCGTCACGGTCTCGACCAACGTGCTGACATCGGGCGCCATCAAGTTCGCCCCCGACATTCCCAAGCGAACGCTGGATGCGGCATCGAAGCTCAGCCTCGGCAGCTACGATCGCATCGTGCTGCAGCTGCCGGGCAATCCGCTCGGCCTCACGCGCGACGACATCCTCATCGAGCAGAGCAATTCGACCCGCACGGCGTTGATGTTCGCCAATATCGGCGGCTCCTCGCTGTGCTCGATCGATGTCGGCGGCTCGTTCGGCCGCGATCTCTCGGAGCAGGGCGAGAAGGCGATGGTGGCCTTTGCCAAGGAGTGGATCGCAAAGCTGTTCGGCAGCGAGGCTGCTTCCGCCGTGCAGAAGACCAGCGCCACGCGCTGGAATGCCTCGCCCTACGTGATGGGCGCAATGTCGGCGTCTGCGCCCGGCGGCCAGCTCTCGCGAAAGATTCTGACCGAGCCGATCGGCAATGTCTTCCTCGCCGGCGAAGCCACGCACGAGACGCTTTGGGGCACCGTCGATGGCGCCTGGGACAGCGGCGAACGCGCCGCGGATGCAGCCCTGCGCAAGATCGGCGCGCTCAAGGACGAGCCTGCGGATGTGCCGACGCAGTCGACCAAGAAGCGGCGCGTGCCGAGGCAGTAGTTACCGCAACACGCCGTCCAACGCCGGCAGCCCAAAGATCACGGCCATCGCAATCAGCGCGTAGCAGATGCCGCGAAACACTTTCTCGCTCGCGCGCCCGAACAGCGAGGCGCCGAAGGCGACGCCGAGGGCGTAGACGGGGCCGACGATCAGCGACAGCACCAGCGATTCGCGGCTGATCAGGCCGGTGGTTGCGTAGCTGACCATCGAGAAGAAATCCGACGCGCCGAAGAACAGCACGATGTTGGCGCGCGCGACGATCGGCGCGATCGGGCGGCCGAGCCAGTAGCCGACGATCGGCGGGCCGCCGGTCTGCGCGAGACCGCTGCAGAAGCCGGAGAGGCCGCCGATGCCGACCGACAGCCAGGCGTGGTCCTTGCCGCGATAGCGCCACCCCGACAGCAATAGCAGCAACAGCGCCGCGACGAAGCAGGAGATGATCCAGCGCGTGGTGACGGGTTCGAGCACGCTGAGGAAATAAGTGCCGATGGGTACGCCGATCAGCGCGCCCAGCACGATGACCGCGGTGGCCTTGCGATCGGCCTTCCGCCAGGCCTCGGGCAGCAGCGGCGCGGCCGCGACGAAGTCGATGACGAGCAGCAGGGCTGCAACGAGCCGCGGCGCCGCGAAGCTGCTTGCCAGTGGCATGAAGATCAGCGCCGCGCCGAAGCCGGAGAAGCCGCGCGCGGTGCCCGAAACGAAAGCGACGGCGCAGAGCGCCGTCGCGATCGTGAGGCTGAAGTCCTTCGGAAGGAAATCAGCGAAGGTCATGCTCTATGACTCCCAAGCATGACTTTTGTCCGAAAACCGCTTCACACTTTTCGGCGTCATGCTCGCAAAACGCCGCCGGTCTTCTTGGTGACCTCGGCCACGATCTTGGCGCCGACGGCCTCGATCTCCTGATCGGTCAGGGTTTTTTCGCGGGGCTGAAGCGTGACCGCGATCGCGATCGACTTCTTGCCGTCATCGATGCCCTTGCCCTCGTAGACGTCGAAGACGTTGACGCCCGTGATCAGCTTCTTGTCGACGCCTTGCGCGGCGCGAACGATGTCGCCGGCCCTGACGCCGCGGTCGACAATGAACGCGAAGTCACGCGACACCGGCTGGAACGCCGAGAGCTCGATCAAGGGCTTGGCGCGCGTCGGCTTCTTCTTGGCCTCGGGAATGCGGTCGAGGATCACCTCGAACACGACAAGCGGCCCGTCGGCGCCGAGTGCCTCGAGCGCTTTGGGGTGCACTTCGCCGAAATATCCGAGCACGTTCTGCGGCCCGATCTGGATCGTGCCGGAGCGGCCCGGATGCAGCCAGCCGGGACCACCCGCCACGATCTGCAGCGCCTGCATCGGCGCGCCGGCGGCCGCCAGCACCGCCAACGCATCGGCCTTGGCGTCGAACACGTCGGCCTGCGCCGAGCCGGACCAGTGCCGTCCGAGACCTTCAGATGAAGCAAGGCCGCGGCGCACGCCACTCGCCGCCATGAACTGGTCCTGGGGGCGATCGCCCTTGAACACCTGGCCGACCTCGAACAGCGCGACATCGCCGAAGCCGCGATCGGCATTGGCCTGCGCCGCCGCGATCAGGCCGGCGAGCAGGGTCGGGCGCATGTCGGAGAGATCCGAGGCGATCGGGTTCGCCACTTCGAGCTCGCGCTGTCCGCCGCCGAACAATTCGGCGGCCGGCTTGGCGATGAACGACCAGGTGACGGCTTCGACCATGCCGCGGCTTGCGAGCGCGCGCCGCGCGCGGCGGGTGCGCAGCTGCAGCGGCGTGAGCACCGGCTTGCGCGGCTCGTCGCCGCGCTCGAACGGCGTCATCGGCACCTTGTCGACGCCGAAGATGCGGACGATCTCCTCGACGATGTCGGCCTTGCCGTGCACGTCGGAGCGCCACGAGGGCACCGCGACCTTCACCACCGGGCCGGGACCCGCCATCATGAAGCCGAGATGGGTCAGGATGCGCTTCATCTCGACCTGCGGCACCTCGATGCCGGAGAGGCGCTTCACCTCCGTGACCGGGAAGTCGATCACGCGGTCGTCGGCGAAGGCTTTGCCGACCACGACTGTTTCGGACGGCGTGCCGCCGCACATCTCCATCACCAGCTTGGTCGCGAGCTCGACGCCGGGCACCATGAAGGCCGGATCGACGCCGCGCTCGAAGCGGTAGCGCGCGTCCGAATTGATGCCGAGCTTGCGGCCGGTCTGGGCGATGTTGATCTCGTTCCACAGCGCCGATTCGATCAGCACGTCAGTCGTGTTCTCGTCGCAGCCCGAGGCTTCGCCGCCCATGATGCCGGCGAGCGATTCGACGCCATGCTCGTCGGCGATCACGCAAATGGCGGGATCGAGATTGTAGGTGCGGCCGTCGAGCGCCAGCAGGCTCTCGCCCTCGCGCGCGCGGCGCACGACGAGATTGCCCTTCACCTTCCTGGCGTCGAACACGTGCAGCGGGCGCGCACGGTCGTAGGTCATGAAGTTGGTGATGTCGACCAGCGCGTTGATCGGACGCAGCCCGATCGCGGTCAGCCGCTTCTGCAGCCATTCCGGCGACGGTCCGTTCTTGACGCCGCGCACCAGGCGGAGCGCAAAACCCGGACAGAGCGTGGCATCCTCGACCGTGACCTTCACGGGGCAGGGGAATTCGCCCTTGATCGGCTTGATCGTAGGGTCCTTGAACCTGCCCATGTCGGCGGCGGCGAGATCGCGCGCGATGCCATGCACGCCGGTGCAGTCCTGCCGGTTCGGCGTCAGGTTGATCTCGATCACGGGATCGCCGAGCCCGGCCCATTCGGCGTAAGCCGCGCCGATCGGCGCGTCCACGGGCAATTCCATGATGCCGTCATGGTCGTTGGAGATCTGCAGCTCGGCCGCCGAGCACAGCATGCCGCGGCTCTCGACGCCGCGAATGGTGCCGACGCCCAGCGTGATGTCCTTGCCGGGAATGTAGGTGCCGGGCGGTGAGAACACACTGACGAGGCCCGTGCGCGCATTCGGCGCGCCGCACACGACCTGCACCGGCGCACCACCGTCGCCGGTATCGACCATGCAGACCCGCAGGCGATCCGCATTCGGATGCTGCTCGGCCGAGATCACCTTCGCAATGGTGAACGGCTTCAGCGCCTTCGCCTTGTCCTCGATGTTCTCGACCTCGAGCCCGATCATGGTGAGCTTGTCGGCGAGCTTGTCCAAAGGCTCGTCGGTCTCGAGATGATCCTTCAGCCAGGAGAGGGTGAATTTCACGTGCTCAGCCCTCCGGCAAGCGTTGGTACTTCGAGCGGCTTGAAGCCGTAGTGGGACAGCCAGCGGACGTCGCTGTCGAACAGCTGGCGCAGGTCGGCGATGCCGTATTTCAGCATGGCGATGCGGTCGATGCCCATGCCCCAGGCAAAGCCCTGGTACTCGTCGGGATCGATGCCGCAGGCGCGCAGCACGTTCGGATGCACCATGCCGCAGCCGAGGATCTCGAGCCAATCCTCGCCCTCGCCGAAGCGGATCTCGCCCTTGTCGCGGCGGCACTGGATGTCGACTTCGAGCGACGGCTCGGTGAACGGGAAGAACGAGGGCCGGAAGCGCATGTTGATGTGGTCGACCTCGAAGAACGCCTTGCAGAACTCGTGCAGGATCCATTTGAGGTGGCCGAGATGCGAGTGTTTGTCGATGACGAGGCCCTCGACCTGATGGAATTGCGGCGTGTGGGTCGCGTCCGAATCGATGCGGTAGGTGCGGCCCGGGCAGATCACGCGGATCGGCGGCTTCTGGCTCAGCATGGTGCGCACCTGCACCGGCGAGGTGTGGGTCCGCAGCAGCATGCGCGAGCCGTCCTCCCTCGGATGGAAGAAGAACGTGTCGTGCATCTCGCGCGCCGGATGGCCTTCCGGAAAATTCAGCTTGGTGAAGTTGTAGTCGTCGGTCTCGATATCAGGGCCTTCGGCCACCGAGAATCCCATGTCGGCGAAGATGGTGGTGAGCTCGTCCCAGACCTGGCTCAGCGGATGGATGCGGCCGGCCTCCGCCGCCGTATCGCGCAGCGGCAGGGTGACGTCGACGGTCTCGGACGCCAGCCGCGCATCCAGCGCGGCCGACTTCAGCACGTCGCGTCGCGCCGCAAGCGCCTGGCTGACTTCGTCCTTGGCCTGGTTGATCGCCGCGCCTTGCGTCTTGCGCTCGTCCGGCGACATCTTGCCGAGCGTGGCGAGCAGCGCCGAGATCGAGCCCTTCTTGCCGAGGGCTGCAACGCGCACGGCCTCTAACGCAGCCTCGTCGGCAGCCGCGGCGATGTCGGTGATGATCTGGGCTTGGAGCTGGGCAAGATCGGTCATGGCAATCCCTTTTGGCCAGGATGCTGAGCCGATGATCCTAGCCCGTCACGCCCGGCCCAAAAGCGCGAAGCGCGTCTTCGCGTTAGATTCGCCGGGCATCCACGTCGGAGAAGTTGTGCTTTGCGCGAGAGATGACGGCCGGGGCGATGAAGCGCGAGACGCGCCTCTGCCCGGGCCATCACAAGCTCAATGCTGCGCAAGTTGCGCAGTTGGGCGGCTTACGCCGCCAGCGCGGCTTTGGCCTTCTCGGCGATCGCCTGGAACGCGGCAGGCTCGCGGATCGCGAGATCCGACAGCACCTTGCGGTCCACGGTGATGCCCGACTTGGCCAAGCCGTCGATAAATCGGCTGTAGGTCAGGCCGAACGGACGGACGGCAGCGTTGAGGCGCTGGATCCAGAGCGCGCGGAAGGTGCGCTTGCGACGCTTGCGGTCGCGGAAGGCGTATTGCTGGGCCTTCTCCACGGCCGGCTTGGCGGCGCGGATGGTGTTCTTGCGGCGGCCGTAGAAGCCCTTGGCGGCCTTGTAGACTTTCTTGTGCTTGGCGTGGGCGGTCACACCGCGTTTGACGCGAGACATGACGAAATCCTTCAGAGATGACTTTGGTTATCGGATCGCCGCGCGGACGCGGCAGGGATGGCAATGATCGTGGACGCGATCAGGCGTTCGGCAAGAAGTACTTCTTGACGTTGTCGCCGTCGGTCTTGAACAGCACGCGGGTGCCGCGGAGCTGACGGATCTGCTTCTTCGTCCGCTTGATCATGCCGTGACGCTTGCCGCGCTGGGCGTGCATCACTTTGCCGGTGGCAGTCACCTTGAAGCGCTTTTTAGCGCCCGATTTGGTCTTCAGCTTGGGCATTTGGCTCTCCTAATGGCCACAGAGATCCGCCCGCGAAGGCGGCTGGACCGTCAATAATGCTCGTTAGAGCGTTGATTGTGCTCAGGTTTTGCGAACAAGCGCGAAACCCGCACGAGACACCGCCACGGCAGCCCGTAAATCAGCCGGGCGATGAAGGCTGGGCTTATGACAGAGCACAGGCCAATTGGCAACGATGAACCGCCAAAACCACCCCGCCGACTATTGGACGCTGCTACCCTCATGTCCAAGCCTTCTCGCTGAAGCAGGTCCAAAATGGCTCATTTCCCGCAACTTTTGATTTCACTGGCCGATTTCGCTCGTCCGCGCCGTCTGGCGCTGTTCGCCGTGCTCGCCGCGGCTGCGCTGCCTCAGGCCGCCGATGCCCGCGCCGGCCGCTATGACGGCATCTGGAACGTCACCTTCGCCACCACCCGCGGCAATTGCAGCTCGGGCTACAGCGTTCCCTTCACCGTGACAGGCACCCGCGTCTCCTCCGCCGGCGGCGGCCGGGTCTCGGGCCGGGTCAACCGCTCCGGCGCTGTCGCCGTCCAGGTCTCGGTCGGCGCCTCCCACGCCAGCGGCGGCGGCCGGCTCGCCCGCGTGAACGGCGCCGGGTCGTGGAAGGGCATCATTTTGGGCGACCAGTGCAGCGGCACCTGGCAGGCGACGCGGACCTGATACACAAACGGCCCGCCGGGGATCCGGACGGGCCGTTGCATTCTCAAGTCCCAAAGCGTTGCGCGTCAGCGCGGCGCCAGCACCATGACGACCTGGCGACCTTCGAACCGCGCGTCCTGCTCCACCTTGGCGAGCTCGGCGACGTCGGTCTTGATCTTGTCGAGCAGCTTGGTGCCGATCTCCTGGTGCGCCATTTCGCGGCCGCGATAGCGCAGCGTGATCTTCACCTTGTCGCCCTCTTCGAAGAACCGCTGCATCGCGCGCATCTTCACGTCGTAATCGTGATCGTCGATCATCGGACGGAGCTTGATCTCCTTGATCTCGACGGTCTTCTGCCGCTTGCGGGCTTCCGCGGCTTTCTTCTGGGCGGAATACTTGTACTTCCCGTAGTCCATGATCTTGCAGACGGGAGGGCTGGTATTCGGCGAAATCTCGACCAGATCCATGCCAGCTTCCTGGGCCATCCGGATGGCGACGACCGTTTCGACCGTGCCCTTGTTGTCACCGGTCTGGTCGATCAGCTGGATCTGCGCATTGCGGATATCATCATTGATGCGCGGCCCGTCTTTGCTGGCAGCGGGCGGAGCTTTATTAGGACGGCGAATGGGTGGTTCTCCAAAGTTGTGAAAGAAGCGGCTATTTTGAAGGAAGATGCGTTTGCGGGCAAGCAAGTCGCTGGTACGAGGCGCGAAAAACCCTCAAATGCGAGGCATTTTGGTCACGGCCCTCGGCACGCTGACCGACATAGACACCTTGCCTCTGTTCCGCAAGCGTCCCAAAGGACCAATAGCGATGCCGGTCGTCTTCGGAACAGGTCCGGACAGCTCAAACCGCACAGCCAGAGTAAACGTTCCATGACCGACGCAATTCCCGATGCCGCGCTTGAGTTCATCGATGTGGGCGAAGGGCGGTCCGCACGCCGGATCGCGGTGCGCCGCCGTCCCGGAAAAGGCCCCGGCCTGGTCTGGCTGGGCGGCTTCAAATCGGACATGCAGGGTGGCAAGGCCGTGGCGCTGGATGCCTGGGCCCACGAGCGCGGCCGCGCAATCGTCCGGTTCGACTATTCCGGTCACGGCGAATCCAGCGGCGATTTCGCCGACGGAACCATCGGCAGCTGGCTCGAGGACAGTTTTGCGGTGTTCGAGCGCTTTTGCGACGGCCCGCAAATCCTGATCGGCTCCTCCATGGGCGGCTGGATGGCGCTGCTGCTCGCCCGCGAGATCAAGAAGCGTGCCGGCAAAGCGTCGCTCGCAGGGCTCGTGCTGATCGCGCCGGCGCCCGATTTCACCGAAGAGCTGATGTGGAAGAATTTCTCGCCCGCGGTGAAGAAGGAGATCGAGACCAGGGGCTTCTGGCTGCGCCCGTCGGAGTACGGCGACGGCACGCCCTATCCGATCACGCGGAACCTGATCGAGGAGGGGCGCAACCACCTCGTGCTCGGCAGCGCCATCGATCTCGGCTGCCCCGTCCGCATCCTGCAGGGCGCGAAAGATCCCGATGTGCCGTGGCAGCATGCGTTCGCGCTCACCCATCGCCTGCCGGCCGACGACGTCGTGCTGACCATGATCCAGGACGGCGACCACCGCCTGTCCCGCCCCCAGGACATCGCGCGCATTCTTGCCGCGGTGGCGGAGATCGGGTGAAGTTGCAGTGCTCGCTGTCATTGCCCGCGAAGGCGGGCAATCCAGTATTCCAGAGGCCATCGTGCTTAAGCCGAGAAGCCGCGGCGTACTGGATGCCCCGCCTTCGCGGGGCATGACAGAAACGGGAAGGGAGAAACGCCAATGACAACCGTCACCGCCATGCTGCGGGCCTTCTGCGACGCGGTCGAGCAGCGCAACTGCAAAGCCTTCGCCGAGCTCTTCACCGAGGACGGCGTCTATCACGACGTTTTCTACGGTGCCTTCGCCGGCCGCACGAAGATCGCCGCGATGATCGACGACTGGTTCTATCGCACGGCGACGGATTTCCGCTGGGACATGCATGACCCCGTCACCGACGGCACCACGCTCTATGCGCGCTACACCTTCAGCTACAAATCGACATTGCCGGAAGCGAACGGCGCGCGCGCGATGTTCGAGGGCGTTGCGATCATGACGCTGAAGGACGGCAGGATCGCGAGCTATCATGAAGTCGCCAACACCGCGCCGGCGTTTGTCGACTTGAGATTTGCGCCGGAGCGGATCGCGAAGATCGTCGCAAAGCAGGGCGCCGAGCTCAAGGCGCGGCCGGAGATGCAGCGGCATCTAGCCGTCATTCCGGGGCGCGCGTAGCGCGAACCCGGAATCCATTCCTCCACCAACTCTGCCGTCCGATGGATTCCGGGCTCGTGACTTCGTCACGCCCCGGAATAACGGCGTTGAGCTAACGCTTCGACGGATTCGCCATCGGCTTGCGCTGCGCCAGCGCGGCCACCGTCGCGGTGCCGATCGGGCCCGCTTCGTCATAGAGCCAGCATTCGCCGATCGCGACGCCGTCGGTGGCGTGGTGGTTCACCACCTCCAAGCCGATCCACTCCGACACCGGCAGGCGGTGCAGGTAGATCGTGACGTCGCTGTTGATGTAGCCGAGCCCCTGGTCGCCCGCATTGGCAAACGGGCTGGCAAAATCGGCGCCGGTGGCGACATGGACGAACGGTGTCATCGCGGCGCCGGCGACGAGCTCGCGCACCTCGCTCATCCACAGCCGGCGCGGCCCCAGCGAGCCCATATGGCCGACGATGGGGCGCGTCGCCCATTTGCCGTTCATGCCGAGCCGGGGATCGGTCGGCTTGGGAATGTCGGATGGTTTCGGCGCATCCCAGTTCGGCGGCGACCACACATTGCCATCGGGATTCTGCGTTTTGCGCAGCAGCTGGCACGAGGCGCGCGCCATGCCGACGCCGCCGGAAAGAAACTCCGCCTCGACCACGCGGATGCGCAGTCCATCGCGCACCAGCCGCGTCCTCACCTCGATCGGCTTGTCGATGGTCGGCAGCCGGAACATGTCGACCGTGAGCCGCGCCGGCACGAATTCGGGCCCGGAATGGCGCTCCTCGATGACGAAGCCGAGCAGGCCGATGATGACGCGCCCGTGCAGCGATTTCGGATCCCATGGACCGTTGGCGACTTCCGTCGGATGGAATGTGTCACCCTCCCGGGTGAAGAAAGGCATGTTTGTCATGCGCGCGAGATTGCGGGAACGCGCGGGGAAATCAAGGGTGGTGAGGGCGTGTGTGCTCACCATACAAAAGGTGTCATCGCCCGGCTTGACCGGGCGATCCAGTACTCCGCGGCGGTTGTGGTTGAATCGACAGGCCGCGGCGTACTGGATTCCCCGCTTTCGCGGGGAATGACAGCAGAGAATTAGGACGCAGCTCGCCACTCCTCACGCACGCTATCGTCGTGCTCCTTGCGCGCAGCAGCAGATCTCATCGCCTCAAACTCTTCTCGTGACACCAACTGCCCCAGCGCCCACACCGCCGCCCCGCGCACCAGTGGGCTTGAGTCATCGAGTAACCGCCGCGCCTCGTCCGCCAGTGCCGCCTCGCCTGAGTTGCCGATCGCAATCAGCACATTCCGCAAGAACCGGTCGCGCCCGATGCGCTTCACCGGCGACTTCGTGAACAGCGCACGAAACGCGGCATCGTCGAGCCGTGCCAGCTCGGCGAGATCAGGCGCGCGCAATTCGTCGCGCGCGGCGAGCTTGGCCTCGCGCCCCTCCTGCGCGAACTTGTTCCAGGGGCATGCCGCGAGGCAATCGTCGCAGCCATAGATGCGATTGCCGATAGCCTTGCGAAACTCGTGCGGGATCGGGCCCTTGTTCTCGATCGTGAGATACGAGATGCAGCGCCGCGCATCTAGCTTGTAGGGCGCGGGAAAGGCCGCGGTCGGGCAGATGTCGAGACAGGCCCGGCACGAGCCGCAATGATCGATCTCGGCGGCATCGTGCGGCAGATCGAGCGTGGTGTAGATCGCACCGAGAAACAGCCACGAGCCGAACTCGCGCGAGACGAGGTTGGTGTGCTTGCCCTGCCAGCCAAGGCCTGCGGTCTGCGCCAGCGGCTTTTCCATCACCGCCGCAGTGTCGACGAACACCTTCACGTCCGACGGCGCGGTCGCCACCAGCCAGCGCGCCAGCGCCTTCAGCCGCTTCTTGATGATGTCATGATAGTCGTCACCTTGCGCATAGACCGAGATCGCCGCGCGCGTGCGCTGCTTCAGGACCGCGAGCGGATCGGAGTCGGGACCGTAGTTGACGCCGAGCATGATCACGCTGCGCACGTCGGCCCACAGCCCGCGCGGATCGACGCGGCGCTCCGGTTGGTTCGCCAGCCAGTCCATGTCGCCATGGCCGCCCGAGGCGATGAATTCGAGGAAGTATTTTCCGGCCGCATCGATCGTGCCCGGCGCGGTGACGCCGATGCAGTCGAAGCCGAGCGCGTGCGCTTCGCGCGCCAGCGCCGCCTTCAGCTCAGTCGGGTCGGAGCTCAGAAATCCAGGTCCACATAGGTCCGCGACGCCGGCACGCCGGCCAGCCATTCGCTTAGCAGCGGACGGAACGACGGGCGGGATTTCACCCGCGCGTACCACGCCTTTGCTGCGTCGTCCTCGCTCCATGGCACGTCGCCCAGATAGTCGATCGCCGAGAGATGCGCCGCGGCGGCGAGATCCGCGTAGGTGAGCCGGTCGCCGGCGAGGAAATTGCGCGTCTGCGCCAGCCAGCCGATATAGGCCAGATGATAGCGCACATTGGCTTTCGCTGCGCGCATGACGTCGGCCGAGGGCGGGCCGCCGCCGTTCTCCTCGCTCATGAAGCGCTTGTAGATCCGCTCGGTGACGAGCGGGTGCGAGACCTCCTCGAAGAACTTTTCGTTGAACCAGGCCATCAGCCGGCGCACCTCGACGCGCTCGAAGGTGGTCTCCGGCATCAGGCGCTTGACGCCCATCCCCGCGCCATAGGCCTCGTCGACATATTCGGCGATGATGGCCGCGCCCGGGATCGGCGGCTGTTCCTTGTCCACCAGCACAGGCGTGGTGCCGGCCGCATTCAGCAGCAGAAACGCCTCGCGCCGCTCCCAGCTGCGCTCCTCGACCAGCTTCAGGTCGAGCCCGTATTCACCCACGATCAGGCGGATGAAGCGCGAATGCGGGCAGAACGGATGATGAAACAGCGTAAACATGAAGCCTTTGACTATTTGATGGTGCTTAAGAATCCATCAATGTTTGTGCGTCGCCACACTAGCCCTTCAAAACCGCGAAGCAAGGGCGTGATGTCGCATTTTGCGATTGCGGCATGGGGGCGAATAGGCGAGAAGAGCCCCGCTTTTCCAGCCGAAATGGACCGTAAATATGTCAGACGCAATACGGGCAGTGATCCTCGGCATCATCGAGGGTGTGACCGAGTTCCTTCCCGTATCCTCGACCGGCCACCTCCTGCTCGCGGAGCGCTTCTTCCATCTCGGCGAAGGTGCGTTCTGGGATTCGTTTACGGTCCTGATCCAGCTGGGCGCGATCCTCGCGATCGTGGGGCTCTACTTCAGGAAGCTCTGGGATGTCGTGATCGGCCTGTTCACGGGCGATGCCTATGCGCGCCGCTTCGTGATCGGCGTGCTGGTGGCGTTCCTGCCGGCCGTGATCGTCGGTCTCGTCGCCGGCAAATACATCAAGACCCTGCTGTTCAATCCGTGGGTCGTGTGCTTCACGCTGATCGTCGGCGGCGCCATCCTGCTCTGGGTCGACAAGCTCGATCTCAAGCCGCGCGAGCACGACGCCACCAAGTTTCCGCTCTTGATGTATCTCTATATCGGCATCGCGCAATGCGTGGCGATGATCCCGGGCGTGTCGCGCTCCGGCGCCAGCATCGTCGCTGCGATGCTCTTGGGCGCCGACAAGCGCGCGGCGGCGGAGTTCTCGTTCTTTCTCGCCATCCCCACCATGATCGGCGCGTTCGCCTACGATTTCTACAAGAACCGCGCCGAGATGACGATGGATCACATGAACATCGTCGCGATCGGCTTCGTGGTCTCGTTCATCACCGCAATCATCGTTGTGAAGACGTTCCTGACCTACGTCACCCGCCACGGCTTCGTGCTGTTCGCCTGGTGGCGCGTCATCGTCGGCACGCTCGGCCTGATCGCGCTGGCATTGGGCCGGTAGGCCCGTTACCCCATCTACGCGCCTGCCGCGCCTTCAACGCAATATAAGCTTTTGATCGGTACTCAGTTTCGGAATGCAGGGCGGTGCGCCCGGCACAGGAGCTGAACCATGACCCTCGTCAGCGGCTGGGGCCGTTTCCCGGTCGTCGATAGCGACGTGCTGCGGCCGCGGTCCTTGGAGGCCGTTGCTGAAGCCATGGTGTCCGGCACCGTGGCGCGCGGCAATGGCCGCGCCTATGGCGATGCCGCGATCGGGGTCGCCAGGACCGTCGCGATGACGGGCTTCGACCGCATCAGGTGGTTCGATCCGGCGACCGGCTGCATCCGCCTCGAGGCCGGCGTGCTGCTCTCGGATCTCATCGACACTTTCGGCCCGCGCGGTTTTCTGCCCTTCGTGCTGCCCGGCACGCGCTTCGTGTCGATCGGCGGCGCCATCGCCGCCGACGTGCACGGCAAGAACCATCATTGCGAGGGCGGCTTCGGCCGTTACGTCGACAGCATCCTGCTGCGCACGGGCGAGGGCGAGACCATCGAGGCCTCGCGCGAGCAGAACTCCGATGCATTCTTTGCCACAATCGGCGGCATGGGTCTGACCGGAATCATCCTCGAGGCGACGCTACGGCTGCGCAAGGTCGAAACGGGATGGATCCGCGAGCGCGTGATCTCAGCGTCCGATCTCGATGCGGCGATGCGCGCGCTCGATGCAGGCGATGCCGCGACCTATTCGGTGGCCTGGATCGATTGTGCCGCGCGCGGCAAGGATCTCGGCCGCTCGCTGATCTATCTCGGCGAGCACGCCGGCAAGGACGAGCTTCCTGCCGGTGCCGCCGCGTTTCCTGCCGGCAAGGATCCCGGTCTCGGCGTCCCCATCGATTTGCCCTCGATGACGCTGAACCGCTTCAGCATCCGTGCCTTCAACGAGCTGTATTACCGCATGGGCGCGCGCCGCGCCGGCCGCAGCCATGTGGTCTCGCTCTATCCTTATTTCTTCCCGCTCGACAGCATTGCCGACTGGAATCGCATCTACGGCAAGCGCGGCTTCCTGCAGCATCAATGTGTGATCCCGGAAAACGGTGCGCGCGCCGTGCTCGGCGAAATCCTCGATCGCGTCGCGCGGCGCGGCGATGCCTCCTTCCTCGCGGTGCTGAAGAAGCTCGGCCAGGGCGACGGCATCCTGTCGTTTCCGCTGCCCGGCTACACGCTGGCGCTGGATTTCCCGGTGCGGGGCGACATCCTGAATTTTCTCGACGACATCGATCGTCTTGTCGTCGCGGCAGGCGGAAGGCTCTATCTCGCCAAGGATGCGCGCCAGTCGCGCGAGACGCTCAATGCCGGCTATCCCGCGCTGTCGCGCTTCAATGCGATCCGCAAATCGCTCGATCCCGCCGGCAACATCCGCTCCAAGCTTTCACAACGTCTGTTTGATGAGGTCTAGGCCGTGACGTCGCGCAAGTCTGTACTGGTCCTGGGTGGCTCATCCGACATCGGCCGCGCCGTGGCGCGCGCCTTTGCCAAAGCGGAATACGATGTGGGGCTCGCCGGCCGCAGCGTCGCCGCGCTGGAGCCTGACGCCGCCGATCTGCGCGCGCGCTACAATGTCGAGGTCGGTCTCCACACCTTCGACGTGCTCGACATCGCCTCGTTCGAAGGCTTCGTCGCCGGCCTTCCCGCGCTGCCCGAGGTCGTCATTTCGATCGTCGGCCTGCTCGGTGTGCAGCAACAGGCCGAGAGCGATCTCGCCCACGCCACCGCGATCATGCGCTCCAACTACGAGGGCCCGGCGCTGATCCTCGGCCTGCTCGCGGAAAAGTTCTTAAGCCGCGGCAGCGGCACGCTGGTCGGCGTGTCCTCGGTTGCCGGCGATCGCGGCCGCGCCTCCAACTATGTCTATGGCTCCGCCAAGGCCGGCTTCTCCGCCTTCCTGTCCGGCCTGCGAGCCCGCGCCAGCCGGGGCGGCGTCCACGTCGTCACGGTCAAGCCCGGCTTCGTCCGCACCAGGATGACCGAAGGCATGAAGCTGATCGGCCCGCTCACCGTCGAGGCTCCCGTCGTCGGCGCTGCGATCCTTCGCGCCGTCGAGAACAAGACCGATATCGTCTATGTCAGCGCCAAATGGCGCCTCGTGATGTTGATCATCAAGACGTTGCCGGAAGTGGTGTTCAAGAAGCTGAAGTTTTGATGCCGTTGCCGCACGTTCGGTGCGCTCCCTCGCCGCTTGCGGGAGAGGGCTGGGGAGAGGGGTGTCTCCACAGAGAGACTCCCGATGACGAGAAAGCCCTCACCCGCCGCTTCGCGGCGACCTCTCCCGCAAGCGGGAGAGGTGAAACTCACACGCTCATCCGCTGGAACTGCCCGGCCGCGCGGAAGCGCCAGAGATATTGCGGAGCGATCGCTTCCAGCGAATCGGGCGTGATGCCGAGGCCTTCCAGCGTCAGCCCGGCCGCCTTCGCCGCCTCCGACACGACATTGTCGCGCTCGAGCAGCGTGACCTGGTCGGGCGTCAGCTTGAACGCGCCCGGTGCGAATTGCAGGAAGTTGGCCTGGAAGCGGGCGAGGCCGAACGACAGCGGCACCAGCATCCGCTTGCGGTCGGTGATTTCGAGGATCGCCTCGATGATCTCGCGCATGCTCAGCACCTCCGGCCCGCCGAGCTCGTAGGTCGCGCCCGCCTTGGCCTTGCCGTCGGCGGCATCCGCGATCGCGCTGGCGACGTCGCCGACATAGACCGGCTGCATCTTCGTCTCGCCGCCGATCAGGGGCAGCACCGGCGACATCCGGGCCAGTGCGGCAAAGCGGTTGGTGAACTGATCCTCGGGGCCGAACATCACGGAGGGACGGAAGATCGTGGCGGAGGGAACCGCGGCCAGGACCGCGGCTTCGCCGGCCGCCTTGGCCCTGGCATAGCGCGAGGGCGATTGCGCATCGGCCCCGATCGCCGAGACATGCACCAGCTGGGCCCCGGCGGCGGCGGCCGCCTTGGCGACGGTCTCGGCGCCCTTGGCCTGGACGGCGTCAAACGTCTGCGCCCCGCCCTCGGTGAGCACGCCGACCAGATTGATCACGACATGCGAATCACGCAGCGCCGCCTCGACCGAGGCCGGATAGCGCAGATTCGCCTGCACATTGTGGACCTGTCCGACCCGGCCGAGCGGCTGGAGGTATCCGGCGAGTTCCGGCCGCCGCACCGCGACCCGGACCCGGTAATCCCGCTTGCACAGGGCGCGGACGACGCTGCGGCCCAAAAACCCCGATCCGCCGAAAACCGTGACGAGCGTGTCCAGATTCGATGCCATGGGAGCCGTTCCTGCGGAAAGAGTGTGTCGTGTCAGGCTTGTATCGGGCCGGTTTGCGATGCGCAATCGGCATCCCGACCCCGGCCTCACGCATGAATTGACAACGGCGTCACCGAACCGTAGTAACCGCCTCCGTGCCCCAAACGGCATGCCCAGGTGGTGGAATTGGTAGACGCGCTGGCTTCAGGTGCCAGTGGCTTAACGGCCGTGAAGGTTCGAGTCCTTTCCTGGGCACCATCCCTTGCTCAAGCGACTGAAATCGCTCATCCGCAGGACATCGAGCTGCTGACCGGTCCACGACTCCGAAGCACAGCGCTCATGGCGCGCCGAATGGCCGTCGTCGCCACGTCGGAAGATGCCGGCAAGGCCGGTGACCCCGAGCCCCCCTAGGAGGCCTCAGTGCTCGTTGACCGCAGCGCCGAGCTTGATCAGGCTCAGCGAGCGGTTCGCGGTCTCGCGCAGGCGGCAGTAGCTCGCGCCGCCCCGGTACATGCCCGGGTCGACGTTGTCGAAGACCGCGCAGAGGCGATCACGCGACGCGGCGAAAATTTTCTGCGAGTCATTGACCGCCTTGATCGCGTCGGCGAACCCGCCGGCCTGAACCTTCTTCAGCGCCTCACTGGTTTTCTGCGTCCAGACGGCGAGTTCGCGCGCCGCGCAGGCCTTCCATCTGGCGACATCGTCATTCGCGCCCTCTGCCGCCTTGATGCAGGGGTCGGCGACGAGCCCGACGCAAGCGCCGCCGAAACCGCCGGTTTTCTCCACCTTCTTCAGGCAGGCATCGATCAAGGCAAGGTCGGCTGGCGCGGTGCTTTGGGTGGTGTCTTGGGCGAAAGCCACCGATGCCAGCGGGAGGCCTGCGGCGAGGATCGCGGCGGCAAGTTTGAATTTCACTGGAGATCTCCGTTCGGCGCATCGATGCAACCTTGGTCACCGAAGGCCCGGCGTGGGTTCACCCGAACGTGGAGCAGGAGCCGCTCCCTCACACCACCCGCTTCCCCGTCCCCTCCGCCACCGCCTTCTGCACGAAATACATCATCACCAGCGTGACGATCGTCGTGGTGACGACGACGTAGCCGATCCGGTCGAAATGGAGCAGCGCGCCGTCGGCGCCTTGCGCGATGATCGCGCCGGCGAGCACCGAGCCGAGGCCGCCGGAGAGCTGCTGCAGCGAAGCGCTGACCGCGCTGAACGAGCCGCGCTGGCCGGGGTCCGGGATCGCCGACATCAGCGCCTGCGACGGGATCATGCGCGAGAAGATGCCGACGAACATCAGCACGTTGACCAGAATCGCGGTCGCGAGCGAGACGTGGCCGAGATGGGTGTAGATCAGCACCATGAGGACGGTCATGGCGCAGCCGAACACGAAGGTCGGATATTTGCCGAAGGCGTCGCTGGCGCGGCCGACCAGCGGCCCGGTGACGATGCTGAACAGGCCGGAGACGAGATAGATCGTCGGCAGATGCGTGATGTCGATGCCGAGATTATGCACGGTGTAGGCGCTGGAGAACGGCATCAGCATGTAGCCGCCGGTCGCCAGCAGCGTCGTGACGGCGAAGGCCAGCGTATAGCGCGGCTCGCCGATGGTCGCGACCAGATGGTGGAACGGGTTTCTGTCCTGCTTCAGCTTCAGATGCGCGTCGACCGGCTCCATGGCGAAGGCGATGATCGCGATCGTCACGATCGACAGCACGACGATCGCGACGAAGCAGACATGCCAGCTCCAGTGATTGGCGAGAAACAGGCCGGCGGGAATGCCGAGCACCTGGCTGGCGGCGAACGCCGTCTGGATGATTCCCATCACGCGGCCGCGCATCTGCAGCGGAAACAGGTCGGTGATGATGGCGAGCACGACCGCGCCGATCACGCCGCCGAACAATCCGGTCACGATCCGGCCGATCAGCAGCACATGGTAGTTCGGCGCCACCGCGCACAGCAGCGTGCCCAGCGTGAAGCCGACATAGAAGAACAGCAAGAGGCGCTTGCGATCGAAACGATCGGCAAAGCCGGCGGCGAGGATGCCCGATAGTCCCGCGCTGAAGGCGTAGGCCGACACCGCGACGCCGAACTGCCCCGCCGTGATGTTGAGCGACGGCATCAGGATGGCGCCGAGCGGCGACATGATGATGAAATCGAGGATGATCGTGAACTGCGTCAGCGCCAGCAGCGCGATGAGGAGCGCCTGGTAGCGCGAGAATCCGCGCGGGCGCTGGTCGTCGATCGGCGCAGCGAGCGTTTGTTCGGTCATGGCATCTGATTCACGGTGGGGAGCCCCGGGGAGGGAAATTGGCAGATAGGGTGGGCGGGGACGATGTCCACGGCGCGGAAAGCAAAAGTTCTGCCGGGACAGGAAGCTCGCGGCGGATTGTGGGATCCGGGCAACAGCGCCTGGGGCGGAAGCCGTCCCCACCTCTCCAACCGAATTAAGCCGCCTTTAGCGAATGTTCCCATAGGGTTGGCCGTCCATTTCCTGCTCCCCGGCCGAATTGCCGGTCATGTCGCGGCAAGTCAGAGCGTTTTCCGATGGAGCAGCGTGCCTCCCAGTATGATCCTGGCGTGTCCGAGCCGTCGGCGGCCCGGACCCTCGTCATCGACCTCGAAGGCGCCCTGTTGCGGTCCGAGCTGCTGTTGGAGGCGCTGTTCTCCAGCCCCGGCCGCCTGCTGGCGCGCTTCGGCGCGGGCGGACGGGCCGGGATGGCGGCGCTCACGAAGATCCTGGCGCGGGCGCAGATCGATTACGCCCATCTGCCCTATGATTCCGATGTGATGAACCGGGCGCTGGCGGCACGGGCGCGCGGGGCGAAGATCTATCTCGTCGCGGATCGGCTCGCCGCTCACGCCGCGGCGATCGCAGCGCATCTCGGCTTCGATGGCGTCGTCACGTCGGCCGATCTCGCCGCGGGCAGCGTGCCGTTCGATCGTGCCTCCATTGCGCGCATCGAAAATCGCGAGGTCCGCAGAGCTGACCTCGCCATCTGGGTGAAGGCGCTGCGGGTCCATCAATACGCCAAGAACACGCTGGTGTTCGTGCCCGCGCTCACGGCGCATCAGATGAGCCTTTCGGTGCTGGGCTACGCGCTGCTCGCGTTCCTGGCGTTCTCGGCCTGCGCCTCGGGCGCCTATCTGATGAACGATCTGCTCGATCTCGCCGCCGATCGGCAGCATCCGACCAAGCGCCACCGCGCGCTCGCGGCCGGCGACTTGCCGATCTCGTCGGCGCTGTCGGCCGTTCCCGCATTGTGGTTGTTCGCGCTCGCCGCCAGCCTCTGCATCTCGCCGCTGTTCCTCGGCCTGCTCGGTCTCTACCTCGTCACCACGATCGCCTATTCGCTCGCGCTCAAGCGCAAGATGCTGGTCGACATCGTCACGCTCGCCGGCCTCTACACGCTTCGCATCGTCGCCGGCGCGGTCGGTGTCGGCGTGGTGCTGTCGGAATGGCTGTTGATCTTCTCGCTGTTCGTGTTCACCTCGCTCGCCCTGATCAAGCGCTTCAGCGAGCTCAGCATGCGCGAGAGCGCAGGCCTCGCCGATCCCGCCAACCGCGACTATCGCGTTACCGACCTTAACGTCATCGCCGCGATGGCGGCGGCGAGCGCCATGAACGCGGTGACCGTGTTCTCGCTCTACGTCTCGTCCTCGGCGGTGACGCCGCTCTACAGCCGGCCCTGGATGCTGTGGCTGCTCACGCCGCTGCTGCTGTACTGGTTCGGCCGTGCCCTGATGATGGCGCATCGCCGCGAGATGCCGGACGATCCGATCCTGTACGCTTTCCGGGACGGTCCCAGCCGCATCGCCGTCGCGGCGATGGTCTGCATCATGCTCGCCGCGATCTGACCGGCCCGTAAGGTCGCGGCCGCCGCTTGCGTGACCTGCTGCGACTGGCTACATCGCGATCCATTCGACTAGCCTATGATATCGACGCACCGATTCGACCCGAGGTTTTCATGACCGTACGCCTGCACCGCGGCGACCTGCCCGACCTGTCCCGCTACACCGGAGCGGTGGCGATCGACACCGAGACCATGGGGCTGAACCCGCACCGCGACCGGCTCTGCGTGGTGCAGCTCTCGCCCGGCGATGGCAGCGCCGACGTGGTGCAGATCCCCAAGGGCCACACCGACGCGCCGAACCTGAAGGCGCTGCTCGCCAATCCGGCGGTCACGAAGATCTTCCATTTCGCGCGGTTCGACGTCGCGGTGCTGTACCAGACCTTCGGCGCCATGACTGGGCCGATTTATTGCACCAAGATTGCCTCCCGCCTGACCCGCACCTACACCGACCGCCACGGCCTCAAGGACCTCGTCCGCGAGGTGCTCAACATCGACCTCTCCAAGCAGCAGCAGTCCAGTGACTGGGGTTCCGACAGCCTGACCGAGCCGCAGCTCGCCTATGCCGCCTCCGACGTGCTGCATCTGCATGCCTTGCGCGAGCGGCTGGATGCCATGCTGGTGCGGGAAGGCCGCAGCCAGCTGGCGCAGGCCTGTTTCGACTTCCTGCCGACCCGAGCCTTGCTCGACCTCCAGGGCTGGGCGGAAGAGGACATTTTCGCGCATTCCTGAACGCCCGGCGCGGCGATTGGCCGGCCCTTGCCGCCCCGTTTCGGACACTTTCGTAACGGCCTGTCGCCGGCTGCATATTTGGGCGGCGCCGGATAGAATGGGGTGCCCCCCTCGACCGGACACGGCGAGCTCCTCGTCAGGAGCCAGGCAAGCAGGAACCCAGGTGAATTCGGCCCAGAATCCCACCTACGACGCCGCGCTCGCGGCGAAGTTCGCCAGCGCGGCGCGCCACAGCCGCCTGGTGCGGATTCTGCGCATCGCGGTGCCGGGTGCGGTGCTGCTGTCCATGGCCGCCATCGTCGGCGTCTCGATCTTCAACCCGTTCCGCATGCTGATACCGAAGCTGCCGGTCGATAGCGGAAATCTGGTGGTGTCGGGCACCAAGATCACGATGGAATCGCCGCACCTCGCTGGTTACACGCCCGATCAGCGGCCCTACGAGCTCTGGGCCAAGACCGCGACGCAGGACATCACCGATCCTGACCATGTCGATCTCAAGGACTTGCGCGCGAAGGTGTTGATGGAGGATCAATCGACCCTGTTCCTCGACGCCCGCACCGGCCGCTTCGACAACAAGCAGCAGCAGCTCGATCTGCGCAAGGACATCTTGCTGCGCACCTCGACCGGCTATGAGGCGCGGCTGAACTCGGCTTTCGTCGACATGGGCAAGGGCACGGTCTCCTCGGACGAGCGCGTCGACGTCAAGCTGACCAATGGCACGCTGAGCGCGGATCGCCTGCGAATTACCGAAGGCGGCGACGTCATCCGCTTCGAGGGCAATGTGGTGATGCATCTGGACAAGCTGGATGAGCCCGCCGCTGTTCAGCCTGCACCGCCCGAGCCTGCGCCGACGAAGACACGCACGCCTCAGAACAAATCTGCCAATTCGAAGTGATTTTCATGATGACCTGTTTTCCGCGTGACGCTGTTGTCAGCAAGGCCGCGCTCGCAATCGGCCTCGCACTGCTCGTCACCGGTGCGGCGCTTGCGCAGAGCACGATGCAGGGCGTGCCCAATGCGATGCAGGGCTTTTCGCAGAACCGCGATCAGCCGATCCAGATCGAAGCCGCCTCGCTCGAGATGCGCGACAAGAAGAAGGAGGCGACCTTCGCCGGTAATGTGAAGGTCGTGCAGGGCGACACCACCATGACCTCGAAGACGCTGGTGGTGTTTTACGAATCGGGCGGCGGCGACAAGCCGGCCGCGCCGCAGCCCGCAGCGAAAGGCGCGAAATCGGCGCCGATGCAGTCGGCGCAGCCGGGTCCGGGCGGCAGCTCCTCGATCAAGCGGCTCGAGGCGCGCGGCAATGTCGTGGTCACCCAGAAAGACCAGGTCGTGACGGGCGAGACCGCGGTGTTCGACACCAAGACCAATCTCATCACCATGCTCGGCGGCGCGGGCGGCCAGGTGGTCCTGACCCAGTGCAAGAACGTGCTGCGCGGTGATCGTCTGATGGTCGACATGACCACCGGCGTGTCCCGCGTGGAAGCCGACAACGGACGGGTGCAGGCATTGCTGCCGCAGGGCGGCAGCAATGATTGCGGCCAGGGCGCCAAACCCGGCGCGCCGCCGCCTCTGCAATCGCCGGGCGCAACTAAACAAAAGTGAATTCAACAACTTGGATCGGGTGCTCCCGATCCGAGGTTGAAGCTTGGCGGGCGAGCCTGTATCTAGCGCGCAGGGCTTTTGAAGCGGGGTCTGCCGCTTTTCGGGCGTGTTTCACTGGGCATGAGACATCCCTTCATTCATGGTGCGCCGGCGAATCGAGGCCGGCACGGCAGATCGCGTGATGATCGCGAAAGGCTAGAAGGCGGGGATGGTCGATCTCTTCAGCATGTTCCGTCGGCGCCCCGCCAAGCGCGGCCGGCCAGGATTTGCGCGTCAGGACATCACCGCGCTCGGTGACAGCGTCGGCGGCCTCGTGCCCAGTCCTGTTAGGGACGCCCCACCGATTGGCCGCGACCAGCCGCGCGCGGCCGACCAGTTCCAAGGTGACTACGAGGCCGACTATCCGGCCGAGCCGCGCCCGCAGGCGGTTCATCCGGTCCGGACTGTCGCCAGGCCCAACGGTGGCGGCGGGCCGCAGCTGTTGAAGCGGCCCGGCTTCCTGGCTGTGCATAGCGTGGAAAAAGCCTTCGGCAGCCGCCAGGTGGTGCGCGGCGTCAGCATCTATGTGCGCCGCGGCGAAGCCGTCGGCCTGCTCGGCCCGAACGGCGCCGGCAAGACCACCGTCTTCTACATGATCACCGGCCTGATCAAGGCCGATCGCGGCGCGATCGAGCTCGACGGCCACGACGTCACGAAACTCCCGATGTATCAGCGCGCGCGGCTCGGCATCGGCTATCTGCCGCAGGAGGCCTCGATCTTCCGCGGCCTCACCGTCGAGCAGAACATCCGCGCCGTGCTCGAAGTGGTCGAGCCCTCGCGCAAGAAGCGCGAGCAGCAGCTTGACTCGCTGCTCGACGAGTTCAACATCACGCGCCTGCGAAAATCACCGTCGATCGCGCTGTCGGGCGGTGAGCGCCGCCGCGTCGAGATCGCGCGTGCGCTGGCGACGCGGCCGAACTACATGCTGCTCGACGAGCCCTTCGCCGGCATCGACCCGATCGCGGTCGGCGACATCCAGGACCTCGTCCGCCATCTCACCAATCGCGGCATCGGCGTGCTCATCACCGACCACAATGTCCGCGAGACGCTCGGCCTCACCGACCGTGCCTATATCGTCTATGCCGGGGAAATCTTGACCGAGGGAACTCCGGATGAGATCGTGGCTGATCCGGACGTGCGCCGCCTTTACCTTGGCGAGGAATTCCGCCTCTAGCCCGTTTTTGCGTTTCGTCAAGACGTGTACATCGGGCTCGGACTAGGATAAGCAAAAATCGGACCATTTTTGGGAACGGTTCTTGCTTCATGGCGCTTACGCAGAGATTAGAGTTCCGGCAATCGCAGTCGCTGGTCATGACGCCGCAGCTGATGCAGGCGATCAAGCTGCTGCAATTGTCCAATCTCGATCTCACGACCTTCGTGGAAGAGGAGCTCGAGCGAAACCCTCTGCTGGAGCGGGCCAGTGACGAGGCCCCCGCGGACGCCCCGGCCGAGGCCGGCAGTTACGGCGATGCCGAGGGTGGCCAAGGCGATGGCCAGGGCGAGGATGGCTTCAGCGGCAGTGCCGAGGGTTTCGAGCCGGGCCAGGAAGAATGGATGAGCAAGGAACTCGGCACCCGCGCCGAGATCGAGCAGACCCTGGACACCGGCCTCGACAACGTCTTCTCCGAGGAGCCGGCCGAGGCTGCGGCGCGCAACGCCCAGGATGCGGCGCCGACCACCTATACCGAATGGGGCGGCGGCGCCTCCGGTGACGAAGACTACAATCTCGAAGCTTTTGTCGCGGCCGAGACAACGTTGTCGGACCATCTCGCCGAGCAGCTCTCGGTGGCCTTCACCGCGCCCGCGCAGCGCATGATCGGCCAGTACCTGATCGACCTCGTCGACGAAGCCGGCTATCTGCCGCCCGATCTCGGCCAGGCCGCCGAGCGTCTGGGCGCGTCGCAGGCCGAGGTCGAAAACGTCCTCGCCGTGCTGCAAAAGTTCGATCCGCCCGGCGTCTGCGCGCGCTCTCTCAGCGAATGCCTGGCGATCCAGCTGCGCGAGCTCGACCGCTACGACCCCGCGATGCAGGCGCTGGTCGAGCATCTCGATCTGCTCGCCAAGCGCGACGTCGCGGCGCTGCGCAAGATCTGCGGCGTCGACGACGAGGACATCGCCGACATGATCGGCGAGATCCGCCGCCTCAATCCCAAGCCCGGCATGAAGTTCGGCTCGGCGCGCCTGCAAACCATGGTGCCCGATGTCTATGTCCGTCCGGGTCCCGACGGCGGCTGGCATGTCGAGCTCAACAGCGACACCCTGCCGCGCGTGCTGGTCAACCAGACCTATTATTCCGAGCTGTCGAAGAAGATCGGCAAGGACGGCGACAAGTCCTATTTCACCGACGCGCTGCAGAACGCGACCTGGCTGGTGCGCGCGCTCGACCAGCGCGCCCGCACCATCCTGAAAGTGGCAACCGAGATCGTGCGCCAGCAGGACGGGTTCTTCACCCATGGCGTCGCGCATTTGCGGCCGCTCAATCTGAAGGCGGTCGCCGACGCCATCCAGATGCATGAATCCACGGTGTCGCGCGTCACCGCCAACAAATACATGGCGACAAATCGCGGCACATTCGAGCTGAAATATTTCTTCACGGCCTCGATCGCCTCGGCCGACGGCGGCGAAGCGCATTCGGCGGAAGCCGTGCGTCACCACATCAAGCAGCTGATCGATTCGGAGGAGCCCTCCGCGATCCTGTCGGACGACACCATCGTGGAACGCTTGCGCGCCTCGGGCATTGATATTGCCCGCCGCACGGTCGCGAAGTACCGCGAAGCCATGCGCATACCCTCCTCGGTGCAACGCCGCCGCGACAAGCAGAGTGCTCTTGGTAACGTCCTCTCTACCGCCTTGTCCGATCGCTCCCGCAATCCCGAACCGGCCTGATTGCGCTGGCGCCAAATCGCGCTACTCTCGATGCCCCATCGAGACCGATCCAAGCTGGGCACCAACCAAGCGAGGCATCACATGACTCTCAGAATCTCGGGCAAGAGCATCAGCGTCGGCGAGGCCCTGCGCGGCCGCGTTGCCGACCGCACCGACGAGGTGCTGCGCAAATATTTCGACGGCAATTATTCCGGCCACATCACGCTGAGCAAGGACGGCTTCGGCTTTCGCACCGATTGCGCCCTGCATCTCGATTCGGGAATCACGCTGGAGGCCGATTCGAACGCACCGGATGCCTATGCCAGTGCCGACCAGGCGCTGCTGATGATCGAGAGGCGGCTGCGACGCTACAAGAACCGGCTCAAGGACCGTTCCGCGCGCAAGGCCCATGCCGCCTCCGAGGCGATGGCTGCGCTCGACGCCACCAGTTATGTGCTGGAAGCGCCCGGAGAGGGCGAGGACGAAGTCGCCGGCTACAGCCCCGTCATCATCGCCGAGCAAACCACGTCGCTAAAGCGGCTCTCGGTCAGCGAAGCCGTCATGGAACTCGACCTCAGCGGGGCACCCTGCCTGGTATTCCAGCATGGCTCGTCCGGCCGGGTGAACATCATTTACCGCAGGGCGGACGGCAATGTGGGCTGGATCGACCCGCCGGGAGCCAAGGTGGACGGCCAGGCCGGCGGCTAGGCCCGTGGGCCGGCACCCGTACCATCCCGGCCCTTAACAATGACAGGGGCAAAGCCGCACGCGGGAGTTGGCACCGGGATTGCGTTGGAGTAGAAGCCCCCCACATCTGGACTTGGTAGGGCTTGGGCTAAGTCCCCCTCCTGCTTCATGTTATTGACGCCGGCCGGGCTTGGTCTATCAAGCCAGCCAAATCGGAACCTGACGGTTTAATTCACCTCGGAAAGCTTCCATGCCGATTACCGATCTGGTCGCACCCGAGGCGATTCTCCCGGCATTGAAAGTCAACAGCAAGAAGCAGGCCCTGCAGGAGCTCGCGGCCAAGGCCGCCGAGCTGACCGGGCAGAACGAGCGCGCGGTGTTCGAGGTGCTGCTACAGCGGGAGAAGCTAGGCACCACCGCGGTCGGCTATGGCGTCGCCATTCCGCACGGCAAGCTGCCCAAGCTGGAGAAGATCTTCGGCCTGTTCGCGCGGCTCGATCGCCCGATCGATTTCGAGGCGATGGACGGCCAGCCGGTCGATCTCGTCTTCCTGCTGCTCGCCCCCGAAGGCGCCGGCGCGGATCACCTCAAGGCGCTGGCCCGCATCGCCCGCCTGCTCCGCGACCAGGACATCGCCAAGAAGCTCCGCGCCTCGCGCGATGCCCAGGCGATCTATTCCGTGCTGGCGCTGCCGCCGGCAACGGCGGCGTAACGTCGCCTTCTTCCAGCCTGTCGAGGGTCCGATCCGCTCGGGCTCCTGGATCGCGCGTTGGGCCGTGTCGCCACGCCCCGGTGATCTCCAAGGTAGACGGTATGAAAATCTTCCCGCCTGAGACGCACGGCACATTGGCCGGTGTCAAGGTCCGCTAAGAGTCGCTCGAGACCATTTGGACTGAGTGGACGTGATGCGGAATGGAAGGGCGCCGTTGCGCATCGGCGCGGCGGCGGAAGAACGGCTCCATGGACGCCGGCGTTTGCGCCTGGCGCTGCTCGGCACGGTGGCAAGCGGTGCATTCTGGCTGGCCGAACTGGAGCCGGCGCAGGCCGGACCGGGCAGTTGCACGATTGTCGGCGACACCGCCACCTGTAGCGGCGATCAATCGGCCGGGATCGGTGCGGCCGATTTCAACCCAGGCGTGATCGGCACGCTCAACGTCAATGCGCTGACGACCGACATCGCGCCGGGCTCCGGCGTCGCCGCGATTTCCTTCAACAAGGGCAACGGCAACGTCACCATCAACAGCGACCTCGGGCCGTATGCCATCCACGCGACTGGAATCACCGACGCAATTACCGGCACAGTCAACGGCAGCGTGACCATCAATCACGCCGGCAACATCAGCTCGGCCGGCGGCGCCGGCATCTACTTCACGACGGTCGGTGGGGCCGCCGGCGGTACCACCGACATCAGCATCACCAGTAGCGGCACGATCGACGCGTATAGTGACGGCATTCATGCGTGGGTACAGACCGCCTTGTCCAACGGCCCCGTCGTCATTGCGCACACTGGCGACATCACGTCGAGGACGACCTATGGGGTTTCCGCGCTGACCCTCTCCAACACCGTAAACGTCACTACCGTCGGCAACATCAACGCGGCCGTTGGGGGCATCGAGGCAACCGCCGACTTTGATGTTACCGTCAACAGCACGGGAAACATCGCAGCTACCGCAGGCATCCTTGCGTTCTCCATCTTCGGCCACATCACGGTTTCGCAACGCGGTAACATCGCCGCCGCCACTAACGACGGCATCTTTGTGAGTACCTCGAGCGGTTCTGCGACGGTCACGCAGAACGGCAATATCTCGGCTGGACGCAACGCCATCTTCGTCGCGGCGGCGGACAGCGTCAGCATCACCAGCCGCGGTGATCTCGTCGCCCATGACACCGGCATCGCGGCGACCGGCGGCGGCGTCGGCGTGAACAGCATCGGCAACATCGCCGTGAGCAACGGCGCGGGGATGTACATCATCGGGCAGCAGGCCGTGGGAATCACCAGCCGTGGAAACGTAAGCGGTTCCACCTACGGCATCTTTGCGGGCATGACGAACCTGTTCGGATACTTTACGACTGTGGACAGTGCCGGCGACATCGTCTCCTCCGCAGGCGAAGGAATTCACGCCGTAACGGTTGCCGGAGTGACCTCCGTCACCAGCCGCGGGACCATCAGCGCATTTGCCGACGGCATCCGCGCTTACGCGCCCGGCAATGTCACCGTGAACAGCACCGGCACGGTTTCGTCCGCGTCGGGCAACGCCATCTATGCGAGCGGGGGAGGCAATCTCGAGGTCACGGCCAGCGGCGGCGTCGTGTCGGGCGCGCTCGCGGGCATCCGGCTGGACGGCGGCGCAACCAATACCGTGAGCATCGATGCGACGGCCAGAATCATGGGCGGTCTCGATGCAGTTCTGGCGAGCACCGGCAACGACACCGTGAACAATTCCGGTATCGTCAGCGGCAATGTCGTGCTCGGCGGCGGCAGCAACGCCTTCAACAACCTGTCCGGCAGCGTGTTCAACAGCGGCGCGACGGTGGATCTCGGCGCCGGCAATCTGCTGAGCAACGGCGGCATGCTGGCTCCGCTTGGGGTCGGCGCGGTCGGCACCACGACGCTGACCGGCGATTTCGTTCAGGGCGCGAGCGGCAGGTTCATGGTGGACGTGGACGCCGCCGGTCACAGCGCCGACCGGCTCAACGTCACCGGCACGGCCGGCCTCGGCGGCAAGGTGGTGGTGGATCCGCTGGCGCGCCTGGCGACGACGACGACCTACACGATCGCGAGCGCAGGCAACGTGAGCGGCACCTTCACGGGCGTGGATTTCCTGACCGCAAACAGCTTCGCGCGCAACGCCCGGCTGAGCTATGTCGGCAACGACGTGCTGCTGACGCTCGATCCCGGCCTGCTGTCGTATTCGCTCCCCAGCAATGCCAGCGTCAATGTGCGGAACGTTGCGGCGGGGATCGACGCGCCATTGATAACAGGCGCGGCGCTGCCGGCGGGCTTCAATGCCCTGTTCGCAATGGCCGGTGCGCCGCTGATGAACGCCCTGACGCAGGCCTCGGGCGAGACTGCGACCGGCTCGCAGCAGACGACTTTCAACGCCATGAGCCAGTTCATGGGCACGCTGACCGACCCGTTCCTGGCCGGGCGCGGCGATCCTCACGCGTCAGCCGGTGTGACGGGATACGCTGGCGATGCGCCGGCGTCAGCCGGTGGCCGCAAGCGCAGCGGTGCCGAGCGTGACGCCTACGCGGCGATCTCCCGCAAGGCGGCGCCCGCGCAGACCTTCGAATCCCGCTGGAGTGCATGGGCCGCAGGCTTTGGTGGCTCGCAGACCACCGACGGCAACGTGCAAATCGGCTCGAATAATGCAACCAGCCGCATCGCCGGCGCAGTCGCCGGCGCCGACTATTGGCTCTCGCCGCATACCGTTGCGGGCTTCGCGCTCGCCGGCGGGGGCACCAGCTTCTCGGTGGCCAATGGCGGCACCGGCCGCTCCGACCTGTTCCAGGCCGGCGCGTTCGTGCGGCACAATGCAGGCGCGGCCTATGTCACGGGCGCGCTCGCCTATGGCTGGCAGGACATTACTACCGATCGCACGGTCATCATCGCCGGTGCCGACCATCTCCAGGCGCGCTTCAAGGCCAACGCCTATTCCGGCCGGCTCGAAGGTGGATATCGCTTCGTCGCGCCCTGGATCGGCGGCGTCGGCATCACGCCTTATGCCGCGGCCCAGTTCACGGCGTTCGACCTGCCGGCCTATACGGAGCGGGCGATCACCGGCAACGACACCTTTGCGCTCAGCTACGCTTCGAAGATTGTCACCGCCAGCCGCAGCGAACTCGGCCTGCGCACGGACAAGTCCTTCGGCATGGCCGACGGCATTGCCACGCTGCGCGGCCGTCTTGCCTGGGCGCATGATTTCAACCCTGATCGCTCGATCGGAGCAACCTTCCAGGCGCTGCCCGGCTCGAGCTTCGTGGTCAATGGCGCCGCACAGGCCGCCGATGCCGTGCTCGTCAGCGCGTCGGCGGAGGAGGCATGGCTGAACGGTTGGTCCGCGGCTGCAACGTTTGAAGGTGAGTTCTCGAACGTCACGCGCAGCTACGCCGGCAAGGGCGTCGTACGATATGCGTGGTGATGCCCGGGGCCGGTGAGAGCGGTCAGCTCGTGACCAGCCTGCACACCGACGATTCCCAGGAGGACGAAAGCGCGATCTGGCAAGCGCCCAGCGTCGGCGTGGAAAAGCTGGCCGGAAACGTGATGCGCTGCTCGATCACGGTCAATGTGATCGCGTCGATGGGTGTCCTCCACCCCGCGCTGCTTCCCGCAGAATGGAGCTTTGTGCAACAGGTCGTTGCGCTCCTGATGTGGGTCTTCTTGATCTACGCCAGTGCCTTCGTGCGTCCCTGCCTGCGCGTGCAGCCCAATCCCGATTTCATCGCGCTGGTCGCATTCTATGCTCTCGCCGCTGTTTCCGTGCTCTGGAGCGGCCTCGCCACTGCGGCGATCATGAAGAGCGCGGCCCTCGTGGTCACGACCTTCGGTGCGTACTGCCTCATCACGCGGATCGACATCGACGAGATCGTCGGAGCGACGGCGCTGGGGCTCTTCATCTTGGTCGCCGCCTCGACCCTGTGTGCGGTCTTCGTGCCCGAGATCGGCGTCGATCAGAGCTGGATGCACAGCGGCCAGTGGCAAGGAATCTACGAATCGAAGCAGACGCTCGGCTTCATCAGCGCCTATCTGATGTTCTTTGCCTTCTATCAGAAGATGACGGGCCAGGGCTGGATCGTCTTCCTCCTGACGTTTCTCCTGGCATCGACATGCGTCATCGCCTCGGAATCCCGCGGTGCCGGCGCCGTCGCGATTGCCGCGGGCGCACTGCTCGTGACCTCGATGTGGTCGATCCGCTGCATGAGGATCTACGCGGTGCTGCCGGTCATCATGTGCATCCTGGCTGCACTCCTGATCCTGTATTTCTACGTCACCGGTTACGATTCCATCCATCTCGGCGAATCGACCATCAACTTGACCGAGCGGACGTTCATCTGGCAGTACGCCATCAGCCATTTCAACGACGCGCCGCTGCTGGGCTTCGGCATCAACGGATTCTGGACGCGCCCTGCGATTTACGACTATTTCAACCAGAACCACGGCTGGGTGCTCGACAATTACCATAGCGGCTACATTGCGGTGGCGATGGAGACGGGTTTCCTGGGATACGTGCTGTTCGTCGCGAGCGTCTATCTGTTCTCGGAAAAGGTCCTGTACCTGATCGCCACCCGGTCGATCGATCGTCGCCACTGCGCTCTCGTGATCGGATTTGTCGTCCTCAGCTTTCAATCGAATTTCACCGAGACGATGTTCCTTCGCTCCACGATGTTCACCTCGGTGCTGCTCGTCGCATTCTTCTTCGCCGTGTGTCGGCCGGTGCCGCAGCAAGGCTCTCAGCAATGATGGAGCAGGCAGGATGAACGCCATCTGCGCCCGCTGGGCGGCAGCTTTCGGTCTCGCCTTGGCGCTATCGGTGCTTGCGATCTGCTCCCCGGCAGAGGCAGCCGGGCAGGCCAAATCCGCTCCCCCAAAATTGGGACGCGGCATCAACATCCTTGGCTACGACGGCATCTGGGAGGGAGGCCGGAACGCGCCATTTCGTCTGGACAATCTCACTGCGATCAGGCGCGCCGGGTTCTCGCACGTTCGGATCAATTTCTTCGGCTTCAAGTTCATGAACCCGGGGAATGCGCTGGACGAAGTCGTCTTGAGGCGGCTCGATGCCGTCATCGAGGAGGTGCTCGCCCGGAATCTCATCCCCATCCTGGACGAGCACGATACCCATGTCTGTCAGCGCGACGTCTCCGGCTGCGCCGAGAAGCTGAAAGCATTCTGGACGCAAATCGCGGCGCGCTATGCCGGGAAATATCCGAGGCTTGTCTTCGAGGTGCTCAATGAGCCGGGCGGGCAGATGACGTCCGCCGCCTGGAACGCCCTTCTGAACGAGTGTCTCGGCATCATCCGCGCCACCAACCCCCGGCGGTCGGTGATCGCTGCGGTCCTCAACGTCGATGAGATGCCGGTCGAGGACCTCGTCCTGCCGTCAGACGACCGAAACCTCATCGTCACGTTTCACTATTACGCGCCGCTCCGCTTCACCCATCAGGGCGCACCGTGGTCGCCGAAATTCTCGCAAATCGGCCCGCTCGATTGGGGCACGCCGGAGGACGAGCAGAAGGCGCGCGCCGATTTCGAGAAGGTCAGGTCCTGGTCCGAACGGGAAAAGCGCCCGGTCTATCTCGGCGAGTTCGGCGTGTACGAGGCCGCTCCCGCCGAAGCCCGAACGCGATATCTGTCGTTCGTGGCGCGGAGCGCGGAGCGGCTCGGCTGGGCCTGGGCCTATTGGCAGTTCGACCACGATTTCGCGGCCTTCGACAGCGCACGCCAAACCGGGAAGCCGGAGATCATCCGGGCGCTGATTCCAAACGCACGCTGAAACGCGAATGTTACGTGACCTGAACTCGACCGCGCGATGCGATCCTGCTCCGCCTTACGCGCCGTTTTCCGGCTTAAGACGCCGAGAGGCGGCGACGCCTTGCGTTCACTTTTGACCAATACCCAATTACCAAATGTATCGGAGTGTTGCTGCCCGAATACAGCGCGCGGAGGCCGGCCGATGTACCTTGGCTGGAGATTTCTATCGCTGATTGCTTTGGGGGTGACGAATGAAACGACTGCTGCTGGCGACGTCGGCTCTGATTGTCGCAGGCTCTGCTCAAGGTGCCGATCTGGGAGCTCGTCCCTACACGAAAGCGCCGGTTGCGGCGGCCGTGCCTTTCAGTTGGACCGGCTGCTATGTCGGGGGTCATGTCGGCGGCGGTGCGAGCCGAACGGGCTTCACGGATCCCGGCATCGGAACGGGGGCGCTCATCGCGCCGGCAATGACCATAGGCAATGTCCCTGGTGATCGCATTGGGGTGAACGGAGACGTCGGAATTGTAGGAGGCGTTCAGGTAGGTTGCGATTACCAATTTGCCAGCAACTGGGTGCTCGGGATTGCCGGCGATTTCACGGCCACCGATCTTCACGGCACCGCCAACGATCCCTTCTTCGCCGGAAAGACCGGCGCGCCCGCCACTCTATCGAGCCGCACCGACTGGGTCGCCAGCGTCACGGGTCGGATCGGCTACACATGGGATCGCTTCCTGGTTTATGGCAAGGGCGGCGTCGGGTTTGCGCATGACCGGTACAATCTGAACAATTTCACGACGATTGGCGGCTTCGTTTGTCCCGGTGTGGGATTCCTCGTTTTTGAGCCCTGTAATTCAAGCGCCAGCACCGATCGTGTCGGCTGGGTGGCAGGTGCCGGTGTCGAGTGGGCCTTCGCCCCGAACTGGTCGGCCTTGATCGAGTACACTCACTACGGCTTCGACAGCAAGCGCGTGGGGTTCGCCAATCCAGTCGCCGCCACCACCGCGTTGATCGATATTCGTCAGGACATCGATATCGTGAAGGTAGGCATCAACTATCGGTTCGGCGGATCACCCGTCGTCGCGAAGTACTGATTGATCGCGTAAGCAGACAAAGGGAGCGGCCGGTGGCTCTAACCTCGCGCCGCTTCCATGCGATTCACGATCCGCTGCCCGATCGGGCTCTTCAACCAGGCCTGGAAACCTGGCCTGTCCCAGGTCATCCGACGCAGCACCAGAAGCGATCCATCCGTGTGCGATCGCACGGGATTGTCGGGTTCTGGCTCGAGCGTCCATCCGAGCTTCGACAGATATTGAATGGTCGTCTGGTTGCGATCCAGCACGAACGCGCGGATGCGGCTCAACTTGAGATCGTCGAACACGAATCTGAGCAGCGGAATGAAGGTGTTCACCGTTGCTCCGCCGTTACGGTGCTCCTTCTCGCCGATGACGGCGCTGACGAGCGCCTCGCTCGCCGCTGCGTTGACGTCGAGGCGAATGAAGCCGACATGGATGCGGCTGCCGCGCTCGAATATCCCGAGCAGCAGCCGTTCGCGCTGATCGAAGGATTTGATGTAGTCGGCGATGTCGGCCTTGGTCATCGCGCGCGGTGACGTGTTGAGCACATGCACCGTCCAGGGGTCGGACAACCAGTCCGCCCAGCGCTGCGAGGCGTCATCGCGCTTGATGGTGCGCAGGAAATAGCGCCCGGCCGGAAACCACAATTGCTGCTTGGGCAGACGTTCGACTTTCGGCGGCATGCCGCATCTAAGCAGTTTCGAGTCGGACGATCAATTTGGATGACTCAACGTGCAGGTCTCGAGCGGCGACGCCTTCGTGCGAGCCGCTGGTGCGCGTCAGCAGACCGTCGGCAGCAGGCGCCGGACTTCGTCGAGCAGTTCGGGAACCGCCGTCTTGTCACCCGCGAGGTGCTTGAGCAGCGCACTCTGGAATAGACCGTCAAACAGCGCATAGAGCGCGCCTGGCGACGACGCCGGCCGCTTGCCGCCGAACTCGGCATACCGAGAGGCAATGCGCCAGATCATCGCTTCCAGGCTCTTGTCGATCTCGAGCACATCCTTGCGAAACGCCGCCTCGAACATCGCCTGCGAGCGCAAATCGTACCAAAGCCGGTGCATGCGGGCTTCGTTCTGCAGCGTTGCTGCGAGCTTGGCGAGGAAGCCCTCCGTCAATTCGTCGCGGCTCGTTGCGGTCGCGACGACCTCGTCATAGCGCGTCACGCACTTCGCCTTGTAGTGGCGAACGCAGCAGCAGATCAGGTCGAGCTTGTCGCTGAAATAATAGTGAAACACGCCGTGCGTGAACGCCGAGTTCTGCGCGATCTCGCGCAGGCTGGTCCGGGCGAAGCCAAGCTCTCCAAGCGTCTCGAGCGCGGCCTCGGCGAGCTCGATGCGCCGCGCGTTGAACTTGTCGTCCCGCACGATCTCCGCCACGGCCTCTCGCTTCGCCGCCCCTGTCGCTTGCCGCGCCATCGTCGCGCTGTCTCCCGTCTCTTGGTCACCACGATCACATCGTCGGTCATCGTCTACAGACCATCCTCTTTGACAACTGTCAAATTTTTACCTTGACAACTGTCAAGTCCCGGGAGGAGTGTGCGCGCCAAGAAATTTGGACAGTCGTCAAGACGCCAGCAAATGGAGGAAATGCACCCACCGGCGCCGCGCCGCCGGAACGGACTCGCATGCCGTTGCGCAACCGCGCCGGCACCGTGCTGCCAGCCGCAGCACGCACCGATCATCAGCGAACAGATCAGTTCAACAGATCAGTCCAAGCAAAGGGAGGACGTGCGATGAGTGAGAAGAGTCTTGATGGCCGCAAAGCCCTGGTCACCGGCGGAGCCCGCGGGATAGGAGCCGCCATTGCAGAGGCACTGGCGCGCTCCGGTGCGGCAGTCATGATCGGCGACATCCTCGATGACGTCGGCAAGGACAGCGCCGGCCAGATCGCCAGGCTCGGTGTGAAGACCGGCTTCGTGCATCTCGATGTCACCGACGATGCGCAGTGGGAGAAAGCGACTGCTGCGACGATTGCCACCCTCGGCGGCTACGACATCCTCATCAACAATGCCGGCATCGAGATCACGTCGCTGGTCAGCGAGATCAGAGCCGAGGATGCGCGGCGGATGTGCGACGTCAACATCGTCGGCACCGTGCTCGGCATGAAGCACGCCTTCCGCGCGATGCGGCCGGGCGGAGCGGCGGGCAAAGGCGGCGCGGTCGTCAACATCGCTTCCGTCGCGGCGACGATCGCCTTCCCGAGCATCGCGGTCTATTCCGGCACCAAATCTGCGGTCGATCGCATGACACGGGTCGCTGCGATGGAAGCCGGCAAGCTCGGTTATGGCGTGCGCGTCAACTGCATCTATCCCGGCTTGATCCCGACCGACATGGGCCTGCAGCTGGCGAACGACATCGTGAAGATCGGTCTCGCGCCCGACGTCAACGCCGCGGTCGGCTCGGTGGTGGAGCAGACGCCTCTCGGCAAGCTCGCGGAGGTCGGCGACATCGCCAATGCCGCGGTGTTCCTGTGCTCGAACGAGGCGCGCTTCATCACCGGCATCGGACTGCCGGTCGATGGCGGCATGGGCATGTGAGCTGCAAACCTGACAACGAACATTCCGGAGGAACGAGCATGAGCGCGAAGAAGCCCGTCATCGTCTATGGCGCGTCCGGCTATACCGGCCGCCTGGTCTGCGAATACTTACGCGAATACAACATCCCCTTCATCGCCGCCGGCCGCAGCGCGGAGAAGCTCAACGCCGCAATGAAGGCGAACGTGGCCGGCATCGAGACCGCCGACTACGAGGTGGTGGAAGTGCCGCACACCGTGAGCGCACTGACCGAGTTGTTCAACGGCGCCTCGGTGGTGCTCAACACCGTGGGTCCCTTCGCCAGGTTCGGAGGCGAGGTGGTGCAGGCGTGTTGGGCTTCCCGATGCCACTACACCGACACGACAGGCGAGCAGGACTGGCTGATCACGCTCGAGCAGGAGTGGGGCACCAAGTTCGCCAATGCCGGCCTGCTGCTCGCGCCGGGCATCGCGCAGATGTACACCACCGGCGAGATCGCCGCGCAGCTGTGCCTGGAGACGCCCGGCCTCGACACGCTGGATATCGCCGTGTTCTGGGGCGGCAGCCCGACCATCGCCTCGACCCAGACCATCCTGGTCAACGCCGCGATGGCAAAAGCCTACTATTTGGAACAGAACAAGTATGTCGAGCATCAGCCCGACGCCGGTCTCTACAACCTCGCCATCCCCGGCCAGCATGAGCTGGCGCTGGCGCTGCCCTGGGGCGGCACCTCGCACCCGGTGTGGTTCAAGCGCGATCCGCGCGTTGCCAACGTGAAGGTGCTGGGCGGCGTGTTCAACCGCGCGCTGATGCTGGGCGTGCCGCAGATCGTCGCCGCCGCGCTGGACGCGACCAAGGACATGAACCCCGACGACCGCTATGCCGCGTTGGCGCAGACTGCCGCCGGCGTGATGAACACCATGCCGCCGCGGGAGAACCCGCGCGTCAACAAGTCGCTGGATTCGGTGCATGCCTCCGGCCCGTTGGGGCGCGCGCACTGCGTCATCAACGGCAACAGCAATTACAAGCAGACCGGCTTGCTGCAGGCCTATGCCGCGGCGCACCTGCTGCAGCAGCCGCCCAAGCGCGTGGGCTTCGCCTCGGGCTGCCAGGCCTTCGGTCACCACGAGCTCCTCGGCCAGCTGCGGAGCTTCGGGCTGGTCAGCAGACCGATCCTCACCGTGCACGACTGAGCAGGATCGCGGGTGGCGCGGTCGCGCGCCACCCGCCAGCCGTTTCGGGGATTGATCATGCGCTTTATCGATTACCTCGACAAAGGTGCCTCGCTCGGCGCCGATGCGCCGTGCCTGACCATGGACGGGCGCGATCTCAGCTACCGCGAGGTGCAGTTGCTGAGCTACCGCGTCGCGCGCGGGCTCGCGCGATCGGGTATTGCTGCTGGCGAGAAGGTCGCAATTCTTTCCGGCAACGATCCGGTCGCGTTCGCATGCGTGTTTGGCATCTCCCGCGCGGGCTCGGTTTGGTGCCCCATCAATCCGCGCAACGAGGCGGCCGAAAACCGGCTCATCCTCGACCAATTCGACTGCAGCCTGCTGCTGTTTCATTCGAGCTTCGCGCCGATGGTCGAGGCGGTGCGTGCAGAGCTGCCGAAGCTGCGCGTCCTGGTCTGCCTCGATGCCGAGCTGCCCTTCGCGCCCTCGTTCGACGGCTGGCTCGCTGGCCTCCCCACCGACCCATATCAACGCGAGACGGTCGACGATCTCGCGATGATTCCCGGTACCGGCGGCACCACCGGAAAGCCGAAGGGAGTCATGCTGTCGGGCCGCAACATCGAGGCCATGACGGCACTGACGCTGATGGGCTACCCCTTCAAGGGCCGTCCGGTCTATCTCGCGCTCGCGCCGTTGACCCATGCGGCCGGCGTGCTGTGTTTCCCGATCATGGCGCTCGGCGGTCGCATCGTGATCATGCATCACCCCGACATCGCCGAATTCCTCGATTTGATCGAGCGCTACCATGTCACGCACACCTTCCTGCCGCCGACATTGATCTACATGCTGCTCGATCATCCCAGGCTCGACTCCGCGAAGCTCGGGTCTCTGCAATGCTTCTGGTACGGCGCGGCACCGATCTCGGCCGCACGGCTTGCAGAGGCGCTCCGGCGCATCGGGCCGATGGCGCAGTTGTTCGGTCAGACGGAAGCGCCGATGATGATTTCGATGATGGCACCTGGCGAGCATTACAATGCCGATGGCACGATCGCGATGGAGCGCCTCGCCTCGGCGGGGCGGATCAGCCCGTTGGTGCAGGCCGGCATCATGGATCGCGACGGCAATTTGCTGCCGACCGGTTCACGCGGCGAGATCGTGGTCCGCGGCTCGCTGGTGATGCAAGGCTACTACAAAAACCCTGAAGCCACGGCGGAGGCCTCCGCGCATGGCTGGCACCACACCGGCGACATCGGCTACATCGACGACGAGGGCTACCTCTATATCGTCGATCGCGCCAAGGACATGATCATCACCGGCGGGTTCAACGTCTACTCGATCGAGGTCGAGAACGCGCTGCGGGCGCATGAGGCAGTCCAGGATTGCGCCGTGATCGGGCTTCAGGACGAGAAATGGGGTGAGCGGATCGTCGCCGTGGTGCAGCCCCGTGCCGGCCAGAGCGTCGATGCGACGGCGCTGGCGGCCTTCGTCAAGCAGCGGATCGGCAGCGTCAAGACACCGAAGCAGATCGAAGTCTGGCACGATCTGCCGCGCTCCAAGGTCGGCAAGGTGCTGAAGCCGGATATCCGAGCGCGGCTGGCAGGTCGCTCAGGCGGCTAGAGCGTGATGAATTGAGGCTTGATCGCCCAACGACGAAGGTGCGCTCCCTCTCCCGCTTGCGGGAGAGGGTTGGGGAGAGGGTGCTTCCGCAATGGGACAATCCCCAAGAGGAGGAAGCCCTCACCCGGCGCGCGGGACGATGCTTCGCATCGCCCGGACGCGCCGACCTCTCCCGCAAGCGGGAGAGGTGAACGAGCCGCGGCAATCGATTCGACCTAAAGCCATTCCGCTCTAATCCGAGAGCCGCTCCAGCACGTCGCGCACCAGCCCTTGCAGAAGATCGAGCTTGTAGGCCGTCATCGGCAATGGTTTGGCACCCGAGCTCGCCGCTTTCGCCGCTTCCGCGATCGATGCCGCATTGGCAGTCTTGCCACTGAGCGCGACTTCCACGGCGGTGAGGCGAAGCGGCACGGGCGCGACGCCGCCGGCAGCGAGACGCACGAGCTGGAACTTGCCGCCGGCGATCACGACGCGGGCGCAGAGCTCCACCAGCGGCCATTCCGCATAGGTCCGGCTGATCGCCCGCTTGTAGGAAGCGCGCTCGCCCTGAAGCGGAGCGGGAAGCGCAATGCTCTTGATCATCTCGCCTGCTGCGAGTGTATGATCGGCGTGCGAGACCGAGCCGTCGCCGAGCAGGTCGGCAATCGTCAATCCGCTGCGCCGGTCCGTGGTGATGGTCGCATCATAGGCGAGCAGAGCCGCCGCCATGGTCGAAGGATGCGGCGCGACACACGGGCCGAGATCGAAGGCAACGCCATAGAGGTGATTGCCGGACCGGGCGGGGCAGGTGCTGCCGCCTTTCTTCAGGCAATCGATGTCGGCCCGGCGGAAATACCAGCAGCGTGAACGCTGCGCGAGATTGCCGCCGAGCGTTGCAACCTGGCGCACCTGTGGCGTGGCGAGCCCTTGCGCGCTCGCCGCAATACCGGGATAGGCAGCGGCGATGCGCGCGTCGGTCGCGATCGTGGCGATGGTGGCAAGCGCGCCGATCTCGGCTGCTCCGTCGGCGTCCCAGGTGATCGTCTTGTCGCCGGTGGCCGAGATATCGATCAGCATTCCCTGCGACACGCCGCTGCGGCGGCGTTCGCTGAAGTCGGTGCCTCCGGCGCGGAATTCCGGCGTGGGCTTGGCAGTGGGCTTGGCGGTCATGACGGCGACACTCATGCTGCATCCCTCCCTTTCAGCGCGGCCACCAGACGATCGGGCCGGAACGGAATTTCGGTCAGTCTCACGCCGATCGCATCGCGGATGGCGTTGGCGATCGCGGGCGAGGTCGGCACGGTGGCGACTTCGCCGATGCCGACGCTGCCGCCCGGCACATGCTCGAAACCGGCCTCGTCGAAATGCACTTCCAGTTTCGGCATGTCGGCAATCCCCGGAATGCGGTAATCCTCCATGCTGCCGCTCAGGATGTGGCCGCTCAAAGGATCGGTCTCCCGCGACTCATAGAGTGCGTAGCCGATGCCCTGGATCACCGCGCCCGCGGCCTGGCTTCGCGCCAGCGCCGGCGCGGCGAGCTTGCCGATCGAAAGGCCCGTATAGGCGTTGAGCACGCGCACATGGCCGAGCCAGGTATCGACCTCGACTTCCATCACCTGGACCGAGCTCGGCACGCCGGCGCCGACCACCATGTGGTTCATCAGACGCAGCACCCAACCGAACACCCGGCCCATGATGCCCGCCTCGTGCAGAGCGGGCCTGACGCCGGGCGGCGGCCTGCCGTCCTCCTGGCGTCTCGCCGACACGGCGATATCGGGAGAAGCCGCGATCATCTCGCGCCACGGCGCGTTCGAGCCCGGAGCAGGTGTGCGAGACGCGGTGCGCTTGATTTCCGCTTTCAGCTTGTCGATGGCAAGCAAGGTCGGCGGCACCACCGAGGCGGTGACGCGGCTGCCGCCGGAGCCCGGTCCGGGCGGCAGGTTGGAGCGGCCGATGCGAACGTCCACATCCTGCGGCTCGAGATCGAACGCCTTCGCGACGGTGTTCGCGATCACGCTGCGCGTGCCCGTGCCGATATCCTGTACCGCGCAGCTTGCGACGATGCGTCCGCCCTTGATCGCGAGTTCGACCGAGGAGCCGGTCTGCCAGAGATAGAGCCAGTAGCCGGTGGCGACGCCGACGCCGCGCCGGTAGCGGCCGGTTTGCGAGGCGGCCGGCTTGCGGTTCTTCCACACGTCGAGGCCGGCGGCCCAGTCGTACAGTCGCTGGCGGTTGGGATCGGAGTCCCAGAGCCTGCGCAATTGAATCGGATCGACCTTCATGCGCAGCGCCGCTTCGTCGACCGCCTGCTCCAGCGCAAACGACATCGGCGGACCGCCGGGGCCGCGGAACGGCGCGCCGGGCGGCAAATTGCTGAGCACGTCGAAGTCGACGAGCTCTTTTGCTTCGGCCGGATAGATCAGCCGCGCCAGGCCGGCGATCAGCGAGTTCACGGCGGCGCCGGTATCGGCATGGGCGGTGAGCGACAGCGCCTTGAGGCGGCCTTCCGCCGAAGGCAGCAAGGACAGCTTCAGCTCGGCGGCCGGACGATAGCCGGCGACGGAAAGCTCTTCTTCACGATCGAAGGCGACACGCACCGGCGCCTTCGCGGCGCGCGCAAGCTCGATTGCGGCGATGGTCTCCAGCCCAACGCTGCCCTTGGAGCCGAACCCGCCGCCGACATGATCGGCGATCACACGCACCTTGTCGTGCGGAAGGCCATAGCGCTTGGCGATCTTCTCCATGCTCTCGTGAATGGCCTGGGTCGAGATGTGCACAATGAGCTGATCGCCGTCGAACCTGGCCACCGCGGCATGTGGTTCGAGGCTTGCGTGCTGTTGCGTCGAGACGCGGAAGGTCTCCTCTATCAGCAGCGGATTGCGTTGCTGGCGCGCCTCGTCGAGCCAGCTCTTGGCCCGCTTGGCTTTTTGCGAGAACGGCGCCGAAGGCCCACGCACATTGCCGTTCCACGACACCGGAGCGCCGCCGGCGCCCTCGGACACGTTGCCGGCACGCTTGCGGTCCTTCTTTTCGAACACGACGGGCGCATCATCGCGTCGCGCTGCATCCAGCCCGATCACCGCGGGCAAAGGTTCGGGCTTGAAGCTGATCGCGGCAATGGCCTTCAGTGCGGTGCCGCGATCCCTAGCCGCGACGGCTGCAATCGGCGCGCCGACGAAGCGGACCATGTTGTCGTCGTCGAGCAGCGGAACGACCGCGGCAACACCGGCAATGGCGCGCGCCGGCGCCAGATCAAGCTCCGTGATCCTCGCATGCGCGACGTGCGCGCGCAGGATGACGCCTTCGAGCTGGCCGTCATGGCGGATGTCGACCGTGTAGCGGGCCAGTCCCGTCACCTTGTCGCGGGCTTCCAGCCGCGGCGCGATGGGATCGTTGCCGTCGAAGCGGCCTGAACAAGCCTCCGCCACCGCGCGAAAAATGCCTTCATAGGCGCCGCAGCGGCAGAGATGTCCCGATAGCGCGGCGGCGATCTCCTCGCGCGAGGGCGTCGCCGCGCCCTTGGTCGCGCGCCAGCCGTCATGGAAGGCGGTGGCATCGACGACGAAGCCGGGCGTGCAGAAGCCGCATTGCAGGGCGTCGTGCGCCATGAACGCCTTCTGCACGGGATGCAATCCGGCTGCTCCGACGCCCTCGATGGTCGTCAGCGATTTGTCGGCGGCCGCCTGCGCCGGCAACAGGCAGCTCACGACGGGCGTGCCGTCGAGCAGCACGGTGCAGGCGCCGCAGACGCCGGAGCCGCAGACGAGTTTGGTGCCGGTGAGGCCGCCGTCGCGGATCACGTCGATCAAGAGCGCATCCGGATCGTCGGGCAGCACCAGAGGCCGTCCATTGATGGTCGTGGTGGTCATTTTCGAACTCCCGGTTTGCGGTGGGACTTCTTTGCGGACGGCGCCATCGCGCCGGCGATCAGCATGCGCAGCATGAGCTCGAGCTGTTTCAGGAACGCGTCGACCGGCTGCATGGAAGGGAAAGCGGATTTGGTGCCGTGGATCGCCATCTCCACGCAGCGCGCGAGCTCGCGCACGCTGACGCCGCTTTCGAGCGTGAGCTTCCGCTTGCGGCACACCCGCGCGATCGTGGTTGCGATCTCGTCGGCGAAACGGCCGGAATAGCTCTGGTAGAGGTCGCGCGCCTGCGCGAGGTGCTCGGAAAACAGCTCCTCGGTGTGGGGCGAGTCCTTGAGCGAAGCGAGCAGCGACTGCATCCGCGCGCCGATTTCGGCGACCAGGATGTCGGCAAGCTCGAGGCCGGCCTCTTCCGCCGCCTTTGCTGCCGCGATTTCGGCAGCGAGCCCCTGCTCGTAGATCCGCTCGAGCACGGCGCGAAACAGCGCCTCCTTGGAGGCGAAGTGATGATAGAGCGCCTGCCGCGTCAGTCCGGCTTCCTCGGCCGCCTGCTCGATCGAGGAGCGGCGGAAGCCGTGGCGCCGGAACACGCGCAAGGCGGCGTCGAGGATCCGGTCCTGGGGAGGGGCCTTGGCCTGCATTTTGTCAGATTTGACAAACATGCAGGAACTGTCAAATCACGGATTGATGAGGTCTCGTGCGCGCAAGAGCCAGGGACGCCCCGCACGCCAGGGCTATCGGAGTTGAGAGTTTTCTCCTGCGGCCATCCTTCGAGACTGCGGCCATCCTTCGAGACGCCCGCCTGAGGCGGGCTCCTCAGGATGAGGTCGGGGTGCGCGGCAGCAGTTTCAACGGGCACTGACGCTGATGAGCCTCATCCTGAGGAGGCGCGTAAGCGCCGTCTCGAAGGACGAGGCGTGCGCGCAGGCCGCCGCCACAAGTCATGTGTGATAGCCAATGCCCCAGCCGGGCAGGGACATCACCGAATTCCCGCTGGCTGGCGATGGCGCCGCGAAAACGTCACCTCTCAAATGAAAACGGGCACGCCTTCTTGCGAAGGCATGCCCGCCAAAGCTCTATTCGTGCGACGCGCGTGCTTTAGTGCACGCTCACCGCTTGCAGCTCGTTGCTCCAGGCGTTGGCGACCGCGGCTTCCCGGCTGTCGGTCAGCATGATCGGCGTGCCGTCGGCGGCGTGGAGCGCGAACAGCTTGAGGCCCGGCGCGATCTTGGGCGCCTCGGGGAACAGGTCCGGCACGTCCTCGGAACGGATCTGCTTCACATAGGCGATATGGCCTTCGCCCAGGGTTGCCAGCGTCTCCGGAGAGACATTCTTGGCTTCGTATTCGAACGCAACGTGACCTTCACTCATGGTCTCGACTCCTCTGGAACACTAAGCGGTCGAGTCCGCTACTCGTTCCATTATTCGTGCTCATTGATAGCGATTGTCTTAACGATCCGCTCCGGTTCAGGCCGGGCCAGATCGATCGACAACAGCCCGTTCTTCAGATCCGCACCCAGCACCAGCATCCCCTCCGCCAGCACGAAGGTGCGCTGGAAGTGGCGCGCGGCGATGCCGCGATGGATGTATTGCCGGGACTTGTCGTCCTGCTGCCGCCCGCGGATCACGAGCTGGTTTTCCTCAATGGTTACATCGAGTTGGTCGCGCGTAAATCCGGCGACCGCCAGCGTGATGCGCAAACGCTCGGGCTGGCCGTCCGCGCCGCCGCACCTCTCGATATTGTAGGGAGGGTAGCCGTCGGCACCTTTGACGACGCGGTCGAGCACGCGCTCGATCTCGTCGAAGCCCAGCAGGAAGGGACTGGAGAGCGTTGGAACACGAGACATAGTTTACAAAGTCCTCTCGAAGCGACTTTGGTGCATCAGGGCCCGCGAACGGCACCCCTTGATCAGCAATATGGGCATGTTCCCCTGTGGGTTCAAGCAGGTAGCGGGGGAGCTGTGGATGGGCGATTTTCCCCACTCGCCGGATGTCTCCGGTTCGTCATGGCCGGCATGACCAGTTTGGAGGCGATTTATCCCAGCAAAAACAAACCCCCTCCTACTGTGCATGGGGTTGTTTTCGCACTTTTGTTGTCTGGCTCTTCGGATCCCCTCAGGCCTCGATCCGCTTCCGCCCGTCGCCGCTGAACAGATGCAGCTTCGCCCGCACCGCCGCGACGCGGATTCTCGCGCCGATGGCGGGCGCCTGGGTCCCGGGAATGCGGACGATGACCTCGCCGGGCGGCAGCTCGCCGGGCGTGGCGGCGACGCGCTGGTCCTCCTGCTCGCGGGAGCCGTAGACGAAGGTTTCGGCGCCGACGCGCTCGATCGCCTCCACGGTGAGCGGCAAGGCGACGCCGCCGGCCGGCGTTTCGTCGGTGATGACAAAATCCTCCGGGCGGATGCCGAGGATGCCGGCATCGGCAGCAGTGCTGCCGGCGAGCTGCGAGCGGATCTCCTCGGGCCGCGTCGACATCAAGTTCATCGGCGGCGCGCCGATGAAGGAGGCGACGAAAGTCGTCGCCGGCTTCTCGTAGATATCAAGCGGATTGCCGACCTGCTCGACCTGGCCGCCGTTCATCACGACGAGAATATCGGCGAGCGTCATCGCCTCGAGCTGGTCATGGGTGACGTAGATCGACGTCGTGTTGAGCCGGCGCTGCAATTTGCGGATCTCGACCCGCATCGCGATGCGCAGCTTGGCGTCGAGGTTGGAGAGCGGCTCGTCGTACAAAAACACCTTCGGCTGGCGCACGATGGCGCGGCCCATGGCGACGCGCTGGCGCTGGCCGCCGGAGAGCTGGCGCGGCTTGCGCTCCAGCATGGCGGAGAGCTCGAGCACGCGCGCGGCTTCCTCGACGCGAGTCTTGATCTCGGCCTCGGCCATGCCGCGGTTGCGCAGGCCATAGGCCATGTTGTTGTAGACGCTCATATGCGGATAGAGCGCGTAGTTCTGGAACACCATCGCGATGTCGCGATCGGCGGGTTCGATCTGGTTGACGACGCGGCCGCCGATGTCGATCTCGCCGCCGGTGACCGTCTCCAGCCCCGCGACCATGCGCAGCAGCGTGGACTTGCCGCAGCCGCTTGGTCCGACCAGCACGCAGAACTGTCCGTCGCCGACATCGACGTCGACGCCCTTGATGGCCTCGAAGCCGCCGGGATAGGTTTTGCGGACACTGCGCAGGGTGACGTTGGCCATAAGTCTCTACTTCTCCGTCTCGACCAGGCCGCGCACGAACAATTTCTGCATGGCGACGACGACGAACACCGGCGGCAGCATGGCCAGCACGGCGGTTGCCATCACGATCGGCCATTCGGTCAGCGCGTCGGTGGTGGTGATCATCTTGCGGATGCCGATCTGGATGGTCTGCATGTCGTCGCGCGTGGTGATCAAGAGCGGCCAGAGATATTGATTCCAGCCGAGAATGAACAGGATCACGAACAGCGCCGCCATGTTGGTGCGCGACAGCGGCAGCAGCGTATCCCAGAAGAAGCGCAAGGGGCCGGCGCCGTCGATGCGCGAGGCTTCCAACAGCTCGTCCGGCACGGTCATGAAGAACTGGCGGAACAGCAGCGTCGCGGTGGCCGATGCGATCAGCGGCAGCGACAGGCCGGCATAGCTGTCGAGCATGTGCAGGTCGGCGACGATCTTGTAGGTCGGATAGATGCGGACCTCGACCGGGAGCATCAGGGTGATGAAGATGAGCCAGAAGATCGGCATCCGGAACGGGAAGCGGAAATACACGATCGCATAGGCCGAGATGATCGAGATCGCGATCTTGCCCACCGCGATCAGCAGCGCCATCACCAGCGAGTTCAGCATCATGTTGCCGACCGGCTCGCGGGTCGAGCCGCTCGTGCCGACGAAGATGGTCTGGTAGTAGGTCTCGAAGAAGTGGCCGCCGGGCAGCAGCGACATCTGCCCGTTCGCGATCACGGCGTTGTCCTGGGTCGAGGCGACGATTGCGATGTAGACCGGGAAGGCGACGATCGCGATTCCGATCCACAGGATGATGTGGGCGACGTAGCGCCGAAAGCCCTCTTCCTCGACCATCAGTAGGTCACCTTGCGTTCGACGAAGCGGAACTGGATGCCCGTGAGCACGATCACCATGATCATCAGGATCACCGACTGCGCCGCCGAGCTGCCGAGATTGCCGCCGAGCAGGCCGTCGGAATAGACCTTGTAGACCAGCGTCTCGGTCGACTTGCCGGGGCCGCCGCGGGTCATGGTGTCGATGATGCCGAACGTGTCGAAGAAGGCGTAGACGATGTTGACGACCAGGAGGAAGAAGATGGTCGGCGACAGCAGCGGGAAGGTCACGGTCCAGAACCTGCGCATCGGGCGCGCGCCGTCGATCGCGGCGGCCTCGAGCACGCTTCTGGGGATGCTCTGCAGGCCGGCGAGGAAGAACAGGAAGTTGTAGGAGATCTGCTTCCAGGCGGCGGCCAGGATGATCAGCGATGCGGCCTGGTCGCCGTCGAGCAGCGGATTCCAGTCGATGCCCAGAGTGCGCAGGTAGCGCGAGAGCACGCCGAGCGAGGGATGCAGCATGAAGATCCAGAGCACGCCGACGACGGGCGGCGCCACCGCATAGGGCCAGATCAGCAGCGTGCGGTAGAGCGTCACACCGCGCAGCGGCTTGTCCGCCATCACGGCGAGCAGCAGCGCGAACGACAGCGACGACACCGCGATCGCGAACGAGAAGAAGAAGGTGCGCAGGATCGCCTCGAAATAGGCGCGCTCCCTGAACAGCTCGAGATAATTGTCGAACCAGACGAAGCTGGTCGACAGGCCGAAGGCGTCCTGGAGCAGGAAGGACTGGATCACCGCCTGCAAGGCCGGCCAGTAGAAGAAAATCAGGACGATCGCGAGCTGCGGCGCAACCAGCGCATAGGGCAACAGCTTCGACTGGAAAATGGCTTGCTTTTGCATGATGCCCCAGAGAAGCGGCAGGCCGGTGACGGCCTGCCGCTGGTCGCCTTACTTCACGGCGGTCTTTTCGAACTGGCGCAGCATGGTGTTGCCGCGCTCGACGGCGGCGTCTAGCGCCTGCTTGGCGGTCTTCTTCCCCGCCAGGGCCTGCTCGATCTCCTCCGCCCAGACGTCACGGAGCTGCACCATGTTGCCGAGGCGCAGGCCGCGCGAATTCTCGGTCGGCTCCTTGTTGGTCAGCTCGAGCAGCGGCGTCTCGAGATAGGGCTGGTCCTTGTAGAAGCCCTCGGCCTTGGCCTTCTCATAGGCCGCCTTGGTGATCGGCAGATAGCCGGAGGCCTTGTGGATGTAGACCTGGCGATCGGTGTCCGAGAGGAAGGTGAGGAACTTCGCGACGCCCTTGTAATCGTCCGCCGGCTTGCCGCCCATCACCCAGAGCGAGGCACCGCCGATGATCGAGTTCTGCGGCGCGCCCTTGGCGTCCGGATAATAGGGCATCGGCACCGCGGTGAAGGCGAACTTGGCCTGCGCCTTGACGTTGCCGAAGAACGCCGACGAGGTCAGGTAGAGCGGGCATTCGCCCGACGTGAAGCGGCCTTCGCCGGTATTGGTGCGACCGGCATAGTCGTAGGTCTTGTCCTTCTGGAGCTCGACCAGGTTTTCGAGATGCTTGACCTGGAGCGGTCCATTGAAGGAGAGCACGGTGTCGAAACCGTCGAGGCCGTTGGCCTTGGTCGACAGCGGCACGTTGTGCCAGGCGGACAGCTGCTCGAGATTGACCCAGGTGACCCAGGAGTTGGAGAAGCCGCAGGTGGCGTGGCCGGCCGCCTTCAGCTTCTTGGCGGCGTCGAACACGTCGGGCCAGGTCTTCGGGATCTCGACATTGGCCTTCTTCAGCTCGTCGAGGTTGACCCACATCACGGTCGACGACGAGTTGAAGGGGAACGACAGCATCTCGCCCTTCGAGGTCGAGTAATAGCCGGTGATCGCGGGCAGATAGGCCTTCGGATCGAACTTCTCGCCGGTCTCGGCCATCAGCTTGTAGACCGGCTTCACGGCGCCGGTGGCGGCCATCATGGTGGCGGTGCCGACCTCGAACACCTGCATGATGTGCGGCGCGTTGCCGGCGCGGAACGCGGCGATGCCGGCGTTCATCGTATCGGCGTAATTGCCCTTGTAGGTCGGGATCACCTTGTAGTCGCTCTGCGTGGCGTTGAAGTCGTTGGCGAGCTTGACGATGACGTCGTTGTTGGCGCCGGTCATCGCGTGCCACCACTGGATTTCGGTCACGGCAAGTGCCGGCGAAGCGCCGAGACCAACCGTGAGCGCGACAGCCGCCGCCGCGCCAAAATGTCGAAGAGCCATCAAGAAAACCTCCCTTGCCCGTCACTAAGAAGCGCTTGCGCTAGCAGCGCCATATGACGTTCACATGACTGTGTAAGCGGGAGAAACGAAAGCAGCAAGCGCTGCCAAATGGGAAGTCGTCAAATAGGCGAAGACGGAGCGGTCAGCCAACTCCGTTCGCGCTGCACATGCGTGCGCGCGCCGCAGTGCGGCATTGGTGGATGGGAAGGGTGAGGCCCTTAGCGCTTGCGGTCGGGACCGCAGACCGTGCCTTTTTCGACCATCGCGTCGATCTCGGCCTTGGAGTAGCCGAACCCGCCCAGCACCTCGGCCGCGTGCTGGCTGAACTTCGGCGGCACGCGGCGCAGGCTGGGCTTGCTGCGGTCGAGCCGGATCGGTGACGCCACGCCCTTGTACCAGTCCTTCTCGATGATATCGCCACGCGCGATCGTGTGCGGATTCGTCAGCGCCTGGTCGATCTTCTGCACGGGACCTGCGGGCAGGCCCGCGGCGAGCAGGCGGTTGCACAGCGGCTCGGCCTCGTGCTGGCTGAACACGGCGGCGAGCTCGGCGCGCAGCGCCTCGCGATTGGCGATGCGGTCCTTGTTGCGGGCAAAGCGCGGATCGGTGCCGAGCTCGGGCTTGCCGATCTCCTTGGCGAGCTTGCGGAAGGTGCCGTCATTGCCGACGCCGATGAAGATGTTGTCGGTCTTGGTCGGGAAGATCGCATAAGGCACGAGGTTCGGGTGCTCGTTGCCGGTGAGGCCCGGCGGCTTGCCATGCATGAAATAATTCGCGGTGTGCGGATGCATGATGGCAAGGCCGGTCTCGTACAGCGTCGTCTCCAGAAACTGGCCCTTGCCCGAACGTTGCCGCTCCGACAGCGCCATCAGGATGCCGATCGCCGCATAAAGTCCGGTGGTGATGTCGACCAGCGGCACGCCGATCCGCATCGGCCCGCTCTCGGGCGAGCCGGTCGCCGCGATCATGCCGGTCATGGCCTGGATGATGGCGTCATAGCCGGGATTGCCGCCACGCGGGCCGTCGGCGCCGAAGCCGCAGATCCGGCAATGCACGAGGCGCGGATATTTCTTGCCGAGGACGTCGTTGCCGATGCCCCATTTCTCCAGCGTGCCCGGCTTGAAATTCTCGATCAGGACGTCGGCCGTTTCCAGCATCTTCAGCAGCACGACGCGCCCGCCTTCGGAGGCGAGGTCGAGGCCGATCGAGCGCTTGTTGCGGTTGATGCCGACGAAATAGGCCGCATCCTCCTCGTGGAACGGAGGGCCCCATTCGCGCACCTCGTCGCCCGCGGGCGGCTCGACCTTGATCACGTCGGCGCCATGGTCGGCGAGGATCTGGGTGCAGTAAGGACCGCCGAGCACACGCGTGAGATCGATGACGCGCAGTCCGCTCATGGCACCCGTTGCGGCTTCAGAACTCATGCCTTCGCTTCTCCTGTGTCGACGTTCGAGCACAGGCCTAGCGAGGTTTGTTTGCGCCAGCAATGGGCCCTCGCGTAGGGCCGCATGCGCGGCTGCGCTGCCATGCCGCGGCGTGGCAAATTCAGTCGGAAGCGGCCGGCCCGAGGGGGATCCCGGGCCAGCCAATCCGCGCTGCCGATCAGACGACCGTCAGGCGAACGTCGACATTGCCGCGCGTGGCATTGGAGTACGGGCACACCTGGTGCGCCTTGGCGACCAGCGCCTCGGCCTCCGCGCGGGCAAGGCCCGGCAGCGAGACGGCAAGATCGATGTCGAGGCCGAAGCCGCCTTCCGAGCGCGGGCCGATGCCGACGGTCGAGGTGACGGAGGCATCGGCCGGAACCTTCGGGCCGCCCTGCGAAGCCACGAACTTCATCGCGCCGATGAAGCAGGCGGCATAGCCGGCCGCGAACAGCTGCTCGGGATTGTTGCCGGCGCCGCCGCCACCGCCGAGCTCCTTCGGCGTGGTGAGCTTGACGTCGAGCGCGCCGTCGAGGGTCGCAGCATGGCCGTCGCGGCCGCCGGTGGCCTTGGCGCTGGTCTTGTAGAGGACGTTCACGGACATTTTCGTCTCCTCGGGTCTTTCCAGGTTGGGGTGTGAGCTTTATCGCAGGCAATTAGATTGCGCGCAATCTAAATCGGCGCGTCTCACATTTAATTGTTCGCAATTGAATGCGCCGCCGGCCGGGCCCAGAATGGGAGAAACGCACGAGATTCGTCATGGCCCGGAAATCAACGGCGGTCGACCCGCTTCGCCTCGACAACCAGATCTGCTTCGCGGTCTATTCCGCCACGCACGCCTTCAACCGCGTCTACAAGCCGCTGCTCGATCGGCTCGGCCTGACCTATCCGCAATATCTGGTCATGCTGGTGCTGTGGGAGCGCGACGACGTGCCGGTGAAGGACATCGGCGAGAAGCTGTTCCTGGATTCGGGCACGCTGACGCCGCTGCTCAAGCGGCTCGAGGCCGCCCATCTCGTCAAGCGCACCCGCTCGCGCGAGGACGAACGCCAGGTGCTGATCGCCCTGACGCCGCAGGGCCATGCACTGAAGGAAAAGGCGCGCGCCGTGCCGCACTCGATCCTGGCGGCATCGGACTGCTCGGTGTCGGAGCTGGTGGCGATGAAAGACGAGATCGTCGCGCTGAGGGATCGGCTGAATGCGGTGATCGGGGAGTAGGGGTTAGAGCCGCTTCTTGGCGAAGGCGCGACCGGACGCTGACTTCAAGTACTTCTCGAATGCGACGGCCTGCTTCTCGTTGCTGAATGCGACGTAAGTCTTGAGACGCCAAGGCCCGTATTTCGAGGTGTGGGGCACCTCGCCAGCATTGTGCTTTGCCAGTCTGGTTCGCAGGTCGTCGGTGATCCCGACATAAAAGTGAAGGGAATCGAGGCTCTCAGAATGTAGACGTATTTCACGGCACACTCCCCAGTCGTCGAGGGGGAGCTTACACCCGCGTTCTATCTGATGGGGCCCGGATTCGCCCTTCGGGCTGCGCCGCGGCAGCCTTCGCTCACTTCGCTACGATGGAGCGGGGCTGGCTTGCCGAGCCGTAGCTCGCGAAGCGAGCGAAGGCTGGTGGAGCCAGGCGGGATCGAACCGCCGACCTCTTGCATGCCATGCAAGCGCTCTCCCAGCTGAGCTATGGCCCCTTAACCTTAGACGGGGTGAACCTGGTCGATCACCCCGGACCGGCGAGCCTTTCCGACTCGCGCGGTGCACCCTTTTTCACAGATCAGGGCTGATCTCAAGTCTCTTCATCACCTCCGACATCACCAATGATGTCGGTCACGTCCTCATCGCCCTCTTCCTCGTCGGCAATGAAGGTCGAATCGTCGTCATCATCGTCGTCGAGGGTCTCGTCGACCTCGATATCGTCCTCCGATTCGGGCACGACGGCCTTGACCTTGCCGGTGTTCTCCTCGGCATCGGCCTCCTCGAGCGAGACCAATTCCTCGGCCTCTGCCGGCTCCGGCGCGTTGTCCTGGGCCATGTTGCGGGCCTCGGCCCCACGGGGCGCGCGCGCAGGAGCGACCGGGGCGATCGGCACCACTTCGCCGGTATAGGGCGAGATCACCGGATTCTTGTTGAGGTCATAGAACTTCTTGCCCGTGGTCGGGCAAATACGTTTGGTTCCGAGTTCGGACTTGGCCACGGCAGGAATCCTGGGAATGTCTGAAAAGCGGTGCTTCACTTGGCTAGTTGGCGGCCCGCTGTCAATAGCGCATTACGGGAGAACGACATGCCCGTGACGGGGCGCGGACCATGTGATACCTGCGCGCCAGCCCATCGGGCCTATTCAAGGACACAATCTTGACCCATTCCGACCAACCGAGGCCGCTCCAGTCTCGCGCCAGCGGTCCCCTGACCGGGAAAGTACGGGTGCCGGGCGACAAGTCGATCTCCCATCGCGCCCTGATCCTGGGCGCGCTCGCGGTCGGCGAGACCAGAATTTCGGGCCTGCTCGAGGGCGAGGACGTCCTCAACACCGCCAAATCGATGCAGGCGCTGGGTGCCAGGGTCGAGCGCACCGGCGATTTCGCCTGGAGGGTCAACGGCGTCGGGGTCGGAGGTTTCGCCCCGCCCAAGGCGCCGCTGGATTTCGGCAATTCCGGCACCGGCTGCCGGCTGGTCATGGGCGCCGTCGCCGGCTGCCCGATTTCGGCGGTGTTCGACGGCGATGCCTCGCTGCGCAGCCGTCCCATGCGCCGGATCCTCGATCCCTTGGAAAAGATGGGTGCCAAGGTCACCGCGGGCAGCGAGGGCGGGCGCCTGCCGCTGACCCTCCAGGGCGCGCGCGATCCGCTGCCGATCACCTACAAGACCCCGGTCGCCTCGGCCCAGATCAAATCGGCCGTGCTGCTGGCGGGCCTGGCTGCACCCGGCACCACCACGGTGATCGAGACCGAGGCCAGCCGCGACCACACCGAGCTGATGCTGAGGCATTTCGGTGCCGACATCACCTCGGTCCAGGAAGGCCAGCACGGCCGCCGCATCACGCTGGTCGGCCAGCCCGAGCTGCACGGCGCCAATGTCGTGGTGCCCGCCGATCCCTCGTCGGCCGCCTTCCCGATCGTCGCGGCGCTGATCGTCGAGGGCTCCGATGTCGTGCTGTCCGATGTCATGACCAATCCGCTGCGCACCGGCCTGTTCACCACGCTGCGCGAAATGGGCGCCTCCATCGAGGAGAGCGAAGTGCGCGGCGATGCCGGCGAGCCGATGGCGCAATTGCGCGTGCGCGCCTCGAAACTGCGCGGCGTCGAGGTGCCGCCGGAGCGCGCGCCGTCGATGATCGACGAATATCTGGTGCTGGCGGTGGCGGCGTCGTTCGCCGAAGGCACCACGATCATGCGCGGCCTGCAGGAGCTGCGCGTCAAGGAATCCGATCGCCTGGAGGCGACCGCCGCCATGCTCCGCGTCAACGGTGTCAAGGTCGAGGTCTCCGGCGACGATCTGATCGTCGAGGGCCGCGGCCACGTCCCGGGCGGCGGCACTGTCGCCACCCACATGGACCATCGCATCGCGATGTCCGCGCTGGTGATGGGCTGCGCCTCCGATCAGCCCGTGACCGTCGACGACACCGCCTTCATCGCCACCAGCTTTCCGGATTTCATTCCGATGATGCGTTCGTTAGGGGCCGAGTTCTCATGATCATCGCCATCGACGGGCCCGCGGCCTCGGGCAAGGGGACGCTCGGCAAACGTCTCGCCCACCATTACGGCTATCGTCATCTCGATACCGGCGTGATCTATCGTGCGGTGGCCTATGCCCTGATGCAGTCAGGGCACGATCTCAACGACGAGGCGGCTGCCGTGCAGGCCGCATTGGAGCTCGATCCCGAAAAGTTCGGCAATCCTGCGCTGAAGACCCAGAAGGCCGGCGAGGGCGCCTCGATCGTCTCGGCAATCCCTCGGGTTCGCGAGGTTTTGGTCAATTTCCAGCGGCAATTCGCCGCCGATCCGCCGGGCGCCGTGCTCGACGGCAGGGATATTGGAACCGTGATCTGCCCCCATGCCGACGTGAAGATCTTCGTCGTCGCCGACCCCAAGGTCCGCGCCCGCCGCCGCACCATGGAGGCCAGGGCGCGGGGCGAGGATGCGGACGAGGCGGCCGTGCTCGCCGACATCCTCCAGCGCGACGAACGCGACAAGAACCGGCCGATTGCGCCTTTAAAACCGGCCCCGGATGCTTACTTGCTAGATAACTCCCAACTGGATATAGAAGGCGGCGTCCGGGCCGCCATCGACATTATCGAGGCTGTCCGAGCGGGCCGGTCGCGGGGTTAAGCCGCCGCCGTCATTGGAGGAAGTGCCCGCTCCCGCTCTTTGAGGTCGATACGCTTCGTCCCGGTTTCGGGACCGGCGCGATCCAGGTTCCGGACAAAGCTTTCAACGTATCGAACGCGCGGGCCTCAGCCGGCCCGCTTCCGCTGTTCTGGTCGCAAGGCCGGGGCAACGAGCGGTCGCTCGAAGGTCTTGCGGACCTTCCGACACTGCGCGCGCGATGCGCCCATGAACCCAACGGCCGGCAAGACATCCGCAACTGGAGAACAAATGGCTTCGACTTCTGCTGATACCTATAGCCCGTCGCGCGACGATTTCGCCGCGATGCTCGACGAGTCCTTCGCAGGCGGCAACCTGCAGGAAAGCTCCGTCGTCAAGGGCAAGGTGGTTGCAATTGAAAAGGACATGGCCGTCATCGACGTCGGCCTGAAGACCGAGGGCCGCGTTGCCCTGCGCGAATTTTCCGGCCCCGGCCGTGACTCTGACCTCAAGGTCGGCGACGAGGTGGAAGTGTTCCTCGATCGCATCGAGAACGCCCTCGGCGAAGCCGTGCTGTCGCGCGACAAGGCGCGCCGCGAAGAGAGCTGGGGCAAGCTGGAGAAGGCGTTCCAGAACAACGAGAAGGTCAACGGCGTCATCTTCAACCAGGTCAAGGGCGGCTTCACCGTCGACCTCGACGGTGCCGTGGCCTTCCTGCCGCGCTCGCAGGTCGACATCCGTCCGATCCGCGACGTTGCGCCGCTGATGAACAACTCGCAGCCGTTCCAGATCCTCAAGATGGACCGTCGCCGCGGCAACATCGTGGTGTCCCGCCGCACGGTGCTCGAAGAGACCCGCGCCGAGCAGCGCCAGGAGCTGGTGCAGAACCTCGAAGAGGGTCAGGTCATCGACGGCGTGGTCAAGAACATCACCGACTACGGTGCGTTCGTCGACCTCGGCGGCATTGACGGCCTCCTGCACGTCACCGACATCGCGTGGCGCCGCGTCAACCATCCGACCGAGGTGCTCTCGATCGGCCAGACCGTGAAGGTCAAGATCATCAAGATCAACCACGAGACGCACCGCATCTCGCTGGGCATGAAGCAGCTGCTGGACGATCCGTGGCAGGGCATCGAAGCCAAGTACCCGCTGGGTGCCCGCTTCACCGGCCGCGTCACCAACATCACCGATTACGGTGCGTTCGTCGAGCTCGAGCCGGGCATCGAAGGCCTGATCCACGTCTCCGAGATGTCGTGGACCAAGAAGAACATGCACCCCGGCAAGATCGTGTCGACCTCGCAGGAAGTCGACGTGCAGGTGCTGGAAGTGGATTCCGTCAAGCGCCGCATCTCGCTCGGCCTCAAGCAGACCATGCGCAACCCCTGGGAGGTCTTCGTCGAGAAGCATCCGACCGGTTCGGTTGTCGAGGGCGAGGTCAAGAACAAGACCGAGTTCGGTCTGTTCCTGGGTCTCGAGGGCGACGTCGACGGCATGGTCCACCTCTCCGATCTCGACTGGAAGCTTCCGGGCGAGCAGGTGATCGACAACTACAAGAAGGGCGACATGGTGAAGGCCGTGGTGCTCGATGTGGACGTCGAGAAGGAGCGCATCTCGCTCGGCATCAAGCAGCTCGAAGGCGACCCCTTCGCCGAGCCGGGCGATGTCAAGAAGGGCGCGGTCGTGACCTGCGAAGTGCTCGAAGTGAAGGAGAGCGGTATCGAGGTGAAGATCGCCGGTACCGACTTCACCACCTTCATCAAGCGCTCCGAGCTCGCCCGTGACCGCAACGACCAGCGCGCCGAACGCTTCGCCGTCGGTGAGAAGGTCGATGCCCGCGTGATCCAGTTCGACAAGAAGGCCCGCAAGGTCCAGGTGTCGATCAAGGCGCTCGAAGTCGCCGAAGAAAAGGAAGCCATCGCGCAGTACGGCTCCTCGGATTCGGGTGCGACGCTCGGCGACATCCTCGGCACCGCGCTCAAGAACCGCGACAGCAAGTAAGCGAAACGTCCGTTTTGCTGCATCAAGGCCCCGGCGCAAGCCGGGGCTTTTTTGTTGCGGCATACGCGACTGTCGTCCCGGGGCGCGCGAAGCGCGATCCCGAGACCCATAACCCCAGGGAGGAGTTTGACGAAGACCCGGAGTTGCCAGCTCGCGCGACGACTCCTCCCTGGGGTTATGGATCCCCGCCCCCGTGCGCAATTGCGCACTAGGCGGGGATGACGACTGCGTTTGCGGCGACCTGCGCGTCCCCCACGAGGCCTTGTTTTCTTCAAATTGCGCCGCAATTGATGTATCCAGATAGGCCGATGGTCACGCCGTGACGGCACAACGCGCCTGATCTTTCATTTGGAGATATTCCGATGTCGCTCGATTCGGACATCATCGTCGATCGCCGCAGGATTCGCCGCAAGCTGACGTTCTGGCGCGTCATCGCGGCGCTGATCGCGATCGCGGCGATTGCAAGCTTCGCACTGATTGCGACACCCGGTGCACGCGGCACCTTCGCATCCGCCGGCTCGATCGCGCGCGTCCATATCGAGGGATTGATCCGCAGCGATTCCGACCGCACGCAGGCGCTGGAGCGGCTCGAGAATTCGCAGGCCGCGGCCGTCATCGTTCACATCAACTCGCCCGGCGGCACCACGGCCGGCTCCGAGCAGCTCTATGACTCGCTCGTCCGTCTCAAGGCGAAAAAGCCGCTGGTCGTGGTGGTGGAGGGCCTGGCTGCCTCCGGAGGCTACATCACGGCGATTGCAAGCGACCACATCGTCGCCCAACAGAGCTCGCTGGTCGGCTCGATCGGCGTGCTGTTCCAGTACCCCAACGTCACCGAGCTCTTGAAGACCATCGGCGTCAAGGTCGAGGAGGTGAAGTCCTCGCCGCTGAAGGCGGCGCCCAACGGTTTTGAGCCGACCAGTCCCGAGGCGCGCGCCGCGCTCGATGCGCTGGTGAAGGATTCCTATGCCTGGTTCAAGGGAATGGTGAAGGAGCGGCGTGGCATGGATGACACGCAGCTCGAAAAAGTTGCCGACGGCCGCGTCTTCACCGGGCGCCAGGCGATCGATCTCAAGCTGATCGACCAGATCGGCGACGAGAAGACGGCCGTGACCTGGCTGGTCGAGCAGAAGGGCGTCAAGAAGGGGCTTCCCGTGCGCGATTACAAGCTCCAGCCGCGCTTCGGCGACCTGCCGTTCCTGAAGACCGCGGCCGCATTGACGCTGGAAGCGCTCGGTTTGGGGTCGATCGCGCACCAGATCGGGCAAACCGGCGTCGCACAGGCGATGGATCGGCTCGGAATGGATGGCATGCTGGCCTTGTGGCAGCCGGCTGCGTCCAACTGACCGTCGACAGGCGAGTTCCAGAGCTTTTTCCCGTCCGGCGCGTGCCGGCGCAGCCTGCTTTTTCGGCATTTGTCACGAATTTTCACGACGCCCAACCTTGATTTAGCGTCTTGACAGATCACGGTATTTTCACGGAAATGGTCATCCGCATGCTTCCGGGTCCTATCTCTCGATGATCAAATCCGAACTTGTTCAGCGTATCGCCGAGCACAACCCGCATCTGTACCAGCGGGATGTCGAGAACATTGTGAATGCGATTCTCGAAGAGATCGTAGCGGCGCTTGCACGCGGAGATCGCGTCGAGCTGCGCGGCTTCGGTGCCTTCTCGGTCAAGCATCGCCCGGCGCGCGCCGGGCGCAATCCACGCACCGGCGCCCATGTGCCCGTCGATCAGAAGAGCGTTCCGTTCTTCAAGACCGGCAAGGAAATGCGCGAGCGGCTCAACCGCGACCATCCGGATCCCGGCGGCGCAGACTGAAGCGCGATGTGAGCGCGCTTGAGGGTTTTTCGCGGTCGCACAGGATGCGGCCGCATGCTTGATTCAAGGCGAGCGAAGCGAGATGCGAAAGTTCCTGACCGCGCTGATCGTGATTCCGCTGGGCCTGATCCTGGTGGCGTTCGCCGTCGCCAACCGGCATTTCGTCACCGTCTCCTTCGACCCCTTCATTGCCGACGACCCATCGCTGTCGATTACCCTGCCGCTGTTCCTGCTGCTGATCCTGGCGGCGGCCCTGGGCGTCGTCGCGGGCGGCTCCGCCGTCTGGCTCGGCCAGCGGCGCTGGCGGCGCGCGGCGCGCCGGAATGATGCGGAGGCCCGGATTGCCAGGGCCGAACTGGCCGATCTGCGGGCCCAGGGGACCGCGGCGAAGCCGGCGCCCCAGCGCCTTCCCGTTCCCTCCGGGATGGGCCTGTACGGACCCGTCGGGCGAGACAAGCAGCGCGCGACGTTGTAGAAGCGGCCCCGACCGAAAAGCCCCGTTTTCCGGCCGCGGACCCGCGGCCTTCACCTGCTTTGAGACCATGTCCCTGCTCGTCAAGATCTGCGGCCTGTCCACGCCCGAGACGCTCGAAACGGCGCTCGGCGCCGGCGCCGACATGGTCGGGTTCGTGTTCTTCCCGCCGTCGCCGCGGCACCTGTCCCTGGAGCTCGGCCGCGATCTCGGCCGTCAGGTGCAGCGGCGTGCGCTCAAGGTGGCGCTCACGGTCGATGCCGATGACGCAACGCTCGACAACATCATGGATGCGCTGTCGCCGGACATTTTCCAGCTTCACGGCAAGGAGAGCGTCGCGCGGCTGCGCGACATCAAGCACCGCTTCGGCCGCCCGGTCATGAAGGCGGTGCCGGTCGCAACCTCAGCCGATCTCGCGGTGCTGCCCGGTTACGCCGCCGTCGCCGATCGCATCCTGTTCGACGCGCGCGCGCCGAAGGATGCGACGCGGCCCGGCGGTCTCGGGGAATCCTTCGACTGGCACCTGCTCGAAAATCTCGATCTGAAACTGCCCTACATGGTCTCGGGCGGGCTGCACGCCGACAATCTCGCTGAGGCCCTTCGCGTCACCCGCGCCGGCGGCGTCGACGTGTCCTCCGGTGTCGAGAGCGCCCCCGGCGTGAAAGACCCGGAGATGATCAAGGCCTTCATCCGCGCCGCGCGCGCAAGCAAAGATGCAAGTCAAGAGTTGAGCGTCCGATGAACATCGCCAAGCCAAACTCCTACCGCAGCGGCCCGGACGAGCGCGGCCATTTCGGCATTTTCGGCGGACGCTTCGTCGCCGAAACGCTGATGCCGCTCATCCTCGATCTGGAGAAGGCCTACACCGCGGCCAAGGCCGATCCGGCGTTTCAGGCCGAGATGAACGGCTATCTCAAGAACTATGTCGGCCGGCCCTCGCCGCTCTATTTCGCCGAGCGCCTCACCTCACATCTCGGCGGCGCCAAGATCTACCTCAAGCGTGAAGAGCTCAACCACACCGGCTCGCACAAGGTGAACAACGTGCTCGGCCAGATCATGCTGGCGCGTCGCATGGGCAAGAAGCGCATCATCGCCGAGACCGGCGCGGGTCAGCATGGCGTCGCCACCGCGACGCTGTGCGCGCGCTTCGGCCTGGAATGCGTGGTCTATATGGGCGCCGTCGACGTCGAGCGGCAGCAGCCCAACGTCATCCGCATGGAGATGCTGGGCGCGAAGGTGATGCCGGTGCAGTCGGGCACGCGCACGCTCAAGGACGCCATGAACGAGGCGCTGCGCGACTGGGTCACCAACGTGCACAACACGTTCTATTGCATCGGCACGGTGGCGGGCCCGCATCCCTATCCGACGCTTGTGCGCGATTTCCAGTCGGTCATCGGCGACGAGACCAAGGCGCAGATGCAGGAGATCGAGGGCCGCCTGCCGGATTCGCTGGTCGCCTGCATCGGCGGTGGCTCCAACGCGATGGGCCTGTTCCATCCGTTCCTCGACGATCCCAGCGTCGAGATCTTCGGCGTCGAAGCTGCCGGCCATGGCCTCACCCAGCTGCATGCCGCCTCGATCGCGGGCGGCCGTCCCGGCGTTCTCCACGGCAACCGCACCTATCTCTTGATGGATGCCGACGGCCAGATCCAGGACGCGCATTCGATCTCGGCCGGCCTCGATTATCCCGGCATCGGGCCCGAGCATTCCTGGCTGCACGAGGTCGGCCGCGTGAATTATCTCTCCGCAACCGACGACGAGGCGCTCGCCGCGTTTCAGCTGCTGTCCAAGCTCGAAGGCATCATCCCCGCGCTCGAGCCGGCGCATGCCATCGCCAAGGTGATGGAGCTCGCGCCGAAGCGGCCCAGGGATCACCTGATGGTCGTCAATCTCTCCGGCCGCGGCGACAAGGACGTCCCGCAGGTCGGCGACATCCTGAGGGGCAAGAAGTGACCACGCGTATCGATACCCGTTTCGCCGATCTGAAAAGCCAAGGCCGCGCGGCCTTTGTCACCTATGTGATGGCCGGCGATCCCGATCCGGCGACATCGCTCGAGATCGTCAAGGCGCTGCCGAAGTCCGGCGCCGACGTCATCGAACTCGGCATTCCCTTCACCGATCCGATGGCGGATGGTCCCTCGATCCAAGCTGCAGGCCTGCGTGCGCTCAAGATCGGCATGACCTTGAAGAAGACGCTGGAGCTGGTGCGCGACTTCCGCAAGGACGACAACGTCACGCCGCTGGTGCTGATGGGCTATTACAATCCGATCTACATCTACGGCGTCGACAAGTTTCTGGCCGATGCCAAGACGGCCGGCGTCGACGGCCTGATCATCGTCGATCTGCCGCCGGAGGAAGACGACGAGCTCTGCATTCCCGCGCTGAAGGCGGGGCTGAACTTCATTCGCCTCGCGACCCCGACCACTGACGACAAGCGCCTGCCCGCGGTGCTCGCGAACACATCAGGCTTTGTCTATTACGTCTCGATCGCCGGCATCACCGGTGCAGCGGCGGCGGACGCCAATGCGGTCGGCGAAGCTGTCGCGCGCATCAAGCGGCATACCAGGCTGCCGATCTGCGTCGGTTTCGGCATCCGCACGCCGGAGGCAGCGCGCGCCATTGCCGAGAAGGCGGATGGTTCGGTGGTCGGTACCGCGCTGGTCGATGCGCTCAAGAACAGCCTCGATGCCGAGGGGCGGGCGACCGCCAAAACCGTTAACGCCGTCGCCGAGCTGACGGCCGCCCTGGCCCAGGGCGTCAAGGGCGCACAGCAGGCGGCGGAATAGGCCATAATTCCGCTGTTGGGACGGGCGACACGGCGGCTTGCCGGGCAGATGTCCGGCCGCCATATATCCTTCAGGCGATTCCCAGCGGGATCGCACATCGGAGCAAACCATGAACTGGCTTACCAATGTGGTCCGGCCGAAGATCCGCAACATGCTGCGGCGGGAGACGCCGGAGAACCTGTGGATCAAGTGCCCGGACTCCGGACAGCTCGTGTTCTACAAGGACGTCGAGGCCAACCAGTTCGTCATCCCCGGCTCGAACTACCACATGCGCATGGGCGCGGTGGCGCGTCTCAAGTCGATCTTCGACAACGAGACCTGGTTCGACGTCGCGCTGCCCGAGGTCACGCCTGACCCGCTCAAGTTCCGCGACGAGAAGAAATATGTCGACCGCATCAAGGATGCGCGGGCGCGGACCAATCTGAACGACGCGGTCAAGGTCGGCTATGGCAAGCTCGAAGGCGCCGCCGTCGTCGTCGCCGTGCAGGATTTCGACTTCATGGGCGGCTCGCTCGGCATGGCCGCGGGCGAAGCCATCGTGCGCGGGATGGAGCTCGCGGTCGAGAAGAGGTCGCCGTTCATCGTGTTCGCGGCGAGCGGCGGCGCGCGCATGCAGGAAGGCATCTTGTCCTTGATGCAGATGCCGCGCACCACCGTTGCGGTGCAGATGCTGCGCGAGGCGAAGCTGCCCTACATCGTCGTGCTGACCAATCCGACCACCGGCGGGGTCACCGCGTCCTATGCGATGCTCGGCGACGTGCAGATCGCCGAGCCCGGCGCGCTGATCGGATTTGCCGGCGCGCGCGTGATCGAGCAGACCATCCGCGAGAAGCTGCCAGAAGGTTTTCAGCGTGCCGAATATCTCAAGGAGCACGGCATGGTCGACATGGTCGTGCACCGTCACGAGCTGCGCCCGACCCTGGCACGGCTCTGCCGTCTCTTGACCAAGGCGCCGGCGCAGGAAGGGGCATCGAAGTCCGTGCAGCCGGTCGCAAGCCCGGCGCAGATCGTATCCGCCGCCGAGACGGCGCCGGCTGCGCCGCACGCGTGAACGCCTCCCCCGACCGTGCAAAGACACCGCTCGACGAAGTGATCGGGCGGCTGTCGGCTCTGCATCAAAAGCGCATCGATCTCGGGCTGGAGCGGATGCACCGCCTGCTCGAGCGGCTCGGCCACCCCGAGCGCAAGCTGCCGCCGGTAATCCACATCGCCGGCACCAACGGTAAGGGCTCGACGCTGGCCTATCTGCGCGCGACGCTGGAAGCTTCAGGCCTGCGTGTCCACGCCTACACCTCGCCCTATCTGGTCCGCATCAACGAATGCTTCCGGCTTGGCCGCGTCGGCGGCGGTGTGCTCGTCGGCGACAACGAGCTGCGGGCCGCGCTGGAAGAGGTCGAGCGCGTCAATGCCGGTGAGGCCGCGACCTTGTTCGAGCTGAAGACCGCCGCCGCTTTCCTGCTGTTCGCGCAGAATCCGGCCGACATCGTGCTGCTCGAAGTCGGCCTCGGCGGCCGGCTCGATTCGACCAACGTGGTCGATGCGCCTGCGGCCTGCGTGATCACGCCTGTCAGCATGGATCACATGGATTTCCTCGGCGATACGCTGGCATCGATTGCCGGCGAGAAGGCCGCGATCATCAAGCGCGGTGTGCCCGTGATTTGCGCCGAGCAGATGCCGGAGGCGATGGCCGTGATCGAGGCGCAGGCGAGGCGCATGCGTGCGCCGCTGTTTGCCGCAGGCGAGAGCTGGCACGTCAATGTCGAGCGCGGACGCCTGGTCTATTCCGACGACCGCGGCTTGATGGATCTGCCGGCGCCGCGTCTGTTCGGCCGCCACCAATTCGCCAATGCCGGGCTCGCGATCGCGACGCTGCGCGCGCTTCCGGACCTGAAGGTCAACCACGCCGCGTTCGAGGCCGGCATCCTCAGTGCCGAATGGCCGGCGCGGATGCAGCGCCTCACCTCGGGCGAGCTGCTGTCCTGGGGTCCGCAGGGCTCGGAGATCTGGCTCGATGGCGGCCACAATGCCGAAGGTGGCCGCGTGGCAGCGGCGGCGGTCGGCGATCTCGAGGAGCGGGTGTCGCGGCCGCTGGTGATCATCGCCGGCATGATGGCCAACAAGGATGCGCAGGGCTTCCTCGCCAATTTCGCCGGCCTCACCCGTCACATCATCGCAGTGCCGATCCCCGACATCGAGAATGCGATGCCGGTCGACCGTCTCGTCGATGCCGCGCGCAGCCTCGGCATGCGCGTCGAGCCCGCCCCCGGCATTGAAGCCGCCCTGCGCGCGCTGGCGCAGCTCGCCTACGAGCTGCCGCCGCGCATCCTGATCACCGGCTCGCTGTATCTCGCCGGCCACGTGCTGGCGATCAACGGCACGCCGCCTGCATAGACGGTCTCGTGTCCCGGACAAGGCGCATCGCGCAAGCGATGGGCCGCAGAGCCGGGACCCAGAATGCCGCAACATGGGCCCCGGCTCTGCAGTGCAGCGCTAAAGAAGCGCTGCACTGCGTCCGGGGCACGAGAGTGAGAAATGCCAATGCGCTTTGCCGCGATTGCCGACGTCCACGGAAACTATCTCGCGCTTGAGGCCGTGCTCGCCGACATCCGCGCGCTCGGCATCGCCGACATCGTCAATCTCGGCGACATGCTGAGTGGCCCGCTCGATGCGCGCCGCACCATCGAGATCCTGATGCCGCTCGACGCCGTGCACGTCCTCGGCAATCACGACCGTTACTTGCTCGACCGTCCGCCGGAGAAGATGGGCTCGTGGGATCGCCCCGCCTACGAACAGCTCGATGCCGCCCACCTCGATTGGCTGCGCGCGCAGCCGATGACGCGGGTCTTCCGCGAGCAGGTTTTCCTTTGCCATGCGACGCCCGGCAGCGATGAGGTGTACTGGCTCGACACCGTCCACCCCGACGGCGCGGTGGCGCTGTCGCCGCTCGATCGGATCGAGCAGCTCGCGCAAGGCATCACGCAATCGCTGATCCTGTGCGCCCACACCCATCTCGCCCGCGCGGTGCGCCTGCGCGATGGCCGTCTGATCGTCAATCCCGGCAGCGTCGGCAGTCCCGGGTTTCGCGACAAGCATCCGGTCCCGCATGTCGTCGAAGCCGGCACGCCGCACGCGCGCTATGCGATCCTCGAACGCGTCGATGGTGCCTGGCAGGTGACGTTCCGGCATGTCGCCTACGATCACGAGGCCATGGCCGCACTTGCGCAGCGCAACGGTCAGCCGGAGCTGGCGAACGCGCTGGCGACGGGGTGGATCAAGTAGAACCTCTCATGTCCCGGACAAAGCGCATCGCGCAAGCGATGAGCCGCAGAGCCGGGACCCAGAATGCCGCGACATGGGCCCCGGCTCTGCAGCGCTTCGCGCTGCGCCCGGGGCACGAGACCGCGTCACTTCAACAGCTTCATCGGATCGGCCGCCTTCTGCTTCAGCTGCTCGAAGGTGCATTGCCGCGGCGCCTTGTCGGGACGCCAGCGCAGGATCGAGGTGCCGTGGCGAAAACGCTCGCCGCTGAAATGGTCGTAGCAGACCTCGATCACCAGCTTCGGCTTCAGCGGACACCACTTTGCGGAACGCTCGGTCGACCAGCGGCTCGGCCCGCCCGGCGCGTTGCCGGTGAAGCCGGGCTCGCCGATCAGCGCTTCGAGCCGATCGGTCAGAGAAGGCTTCGCCTCAGCCTTGATCGCCGAAGTGAAGCCGACATGGTGCAGCAGGCCGTCATCGTCGTAGAGCCCGAGCAGCAGCGAGCCGACGACGTTCCGGCCGGCGATCTTGTTGGTGGCATAGCGGAAGCCGCCGACCACGCAATCGGCGCTGCGAAATTTCTTGATCTTCTGCATGCCATCGCGATTTCCGCCCTGGTAGGGCAGGTCGATCCGCTTGGCGATGACGCCGTCCGAGCCGCCGCCGGATTGCGCCAGCCATTTGTTTGCCGTGGCGTAGCTCATCGTCGTCGGCGAGAGACGGAAGAGGCTGCCCCTGAGATTGGCTTTCGCAAAGACTTCCAGCGCCGGCCGGCGCTCGCGCAGCGTCTTCTCGGCCAGACCTTTCTCTCTGGATGTCGCGAGCAGATCGAAGACGAGGTAGAGCGCCGGCGTCTCCTGCGAGAGCTTCTTCACGCGGCTTGCCGCCGGATGGATGCGTTGCAGCAGCGCGTCGAAGGAAAAGCTCTTGCCGTGCGGCACGACGATCTCGCCGTCGAGCGTGAAGCGGTCGGCCTTCAGCTCCAAGGCCGCGGCGACGACCTCCGGGAAATAGCGCGCGAGGTCTTCGCCGGATTTGGAGCGCAGATCGACCTTGCTGCCGCTCCGCGACAGCAGGCAGCGGAAGCCGTCCCACTTGGGTTCATATTGCCATTCCTTGCCGCGCGGAATCTCGTTGACCGAACGCGCCTCCATTGCGGCGAGAGAGGTGGGCTTGCGGTCGCGCTTTCGGGGAGGAGAAGGCAAGGGCGGGACTCGTCATACGCTGAACACGTCCCATCAACGCAAAACGGCCGGCTTTCGCCGGCCGTTGTCGAAAATAATCTTGCGAGAGGCGGATCAGACCGCGGAGGTGATCCACTGCTGCAGCTTCGCCTTCGGCGCAGCACCGACCTGGCGGGAGGCCATCTCGCCGCCCTTGAAGATCATGAGGGTCGGGATCGACATCACGCCGTACTTCGACGCGGTCTTCGGGCTCTCGTCGACGTTGAGCTTCACGATCTTGACCTTGTCGCCCATCGCGCCGGCGATCTCGTCGAGAGCGGGTGCGATCATGCGGCAGGGGCCGCACCATTCGGCCCAGAAGTCGACGACCACGGGGCCGTTCGCCTTGAGCACTTCGGCTTCGAAATCGGCGTCGGAAACCTTGCTAACGGCCATTGGGAGTACCTCACTCGGTTGAAAGCGAATCGGCGCGACCTGGAATCGCGCCCGGGATCATGCGGTCAACCTATGAACGGCCCCTTGCCGGGTCAAGGACGCTCACACCGAGATGAAGGGATGCCAGCGCCGCGTCCAGCGCGGGGGCCGAAATCTCCATATATTCAAGCGCCTCGGTCCAGAGCAGGACTGCCCGGACGGGCTTTTGGGGATAAAGCCGCGACAGCACTGCCCGGTACAGCGCCAGCTGGCGGACATAGGCGGCGGGCGCCTCGGCGGCGCTCTTGGGTGGGCTCTGGTTGGTCTTGAAGTCGACGATCAGGACCTCCTCGGGGCGCACGACCAGCCGGTCGATCTGCCCCGACACCAGGGCGGGGGTGCGGCCCGGCCACTCCAGCCGGCCGGCGATCGCGACCTCCGCCCGGCTGCCGGCGGCAAAGACGGGCGCAAAACGCGGGTCCGTGATCAAGGCGAGCACCTTGTCGGCCAGCGCGATGCGGTCGGTCTCAGGCCAGTCCGAGGCGTTGCGCGCCATGAAGCTGAGCGCGGCCTCGCGCCGGCGCTCGCTGGCGATCTCGGGCAGCGATTGCAGCAGCCGGTGCACCAGCGTGCCGCGTTGCAGCGCCAGCGCGCGCGATTGCACCGATTCGCCCGGTCGGACGCTGCGGCCATCCTCGGCAGACTGGCCCGAGGGGCGCACAGCATCCTCGTCGATGGTCTCGCGCGGCGCCGGTGTCCGCAGCCAGTCCGGCAAGGCGATGGTCTGGTGCGCGGATGTCGCCGGCGCGCCCAACGCCGCGACATCCTCCGGGCGTGCGAACCGGGTCACCTTGCCGAGCGGCGTCTCGACCACCTGCTTGTCGAGGCCCGAGCCGGCAAGCCCAGTGTCGACGAGGTCGTACCAGCTCAGCTTGCGCACCGTCTTCATGTTGCCGGGCATGCAGCCGCCGACGATCAGCCGGTCGGCCGCGCGCGTCATCGCGACATAGAGCAGGCGGCGATATTCGTCCTCGGTCTCCTCCAGCATTGCCTTGCGCGCCTCGGCGACGGGTTTGGGATCATCAGCTTTGCGGCCGGCCCAGACCACGACCTCGCCGCCATTGCCGCGCGGCACATGGATCAGCCGCAGCCGCTGCGAGTCCGCGGGCGAGGACGTGGTGTCGACCATGAACACGACCGAGGCCTCCAGGCCCTTGGCGCCGTGCACGGTCATCACCCGCACCTCGTCGCGCGAGATCTCCATGTCGCGCTTGACCTCGGTATCGGCCGAGCGCAGCCAGGCCATGAAGCCCTGCAGCGAGGCCGGCGCCTTGCGCTCGTAGTTCAGTGCCAGCTCCAAAAATTCGTCGAGCGCGTCATTGGCCTCGTGGCCGAGCCGGCGCAGGATGCGCGCACGTCCGCCATCGCCGCCCAGCAGCCAGGCGTAGAACGCGAACGGCGTTTCCTCGCGGGCACGGATTTCGCAGGCTTCCAGGCGTCGCAACGCCGTGGCGAATGTCTCGCTTGTGGCCGCATGCTCGCCGAGCGCGCGGCGCAGCGATCCCTTGCGGTCATGGGCAAGCGTGAACAAATCGTCGTCATCGAGCCCGAACAGCGGGCTCTTCAGCGCCACCGCGAGCGCGAGATCGTCCTGCGGCAGCAGCAGCGCGTCGGCAAGGTTCATCAGGTCGATGATGGCGATGTGCTCGGTGAGCTTGAGGCGGTCCGCGCCGGCGACCGGAATGCTGGCGTGCTTCAGCGCCTGGATCACGGCGTCGAATGCGTTGCCGCGGCGGCGCACCAGGATCAGCATGTCACCGTAGCGCAAGGGACGACGCTCGCCCTCGTGCCCTGTCAGCGTGCCGCTTTCGACCAGCCGCTTGATCTCGGCCTGGATGCGTCGGGAAAGCTTGACCTCGGGGCTGGTCACGGCGACGCCGTCGAACGGCGCACGCCAGCCCTCGATCTCCTGCCGATCGTCGGCCTCCGCAAGGTCCCACAGCTCGATCACGCTCGGGCCGGCATCGCTGAGCGCGTTGTGCAGGGGATGGCCGATCTCCACCGAGTGGATGCTCTTGTAGATCGCGGGATCGCGGAAGACGTGGTCGACCGAATGCAGGATCGTTGCGCCCGAGCGGAACGAATAGGTGAAGGCGACCGGATCGAATTTCAGCCCGGCCGCTGTGAACTTGCGATGCAGCTCACGCCGTCGTGCGTCGAACTCGTGGGGAGCCGCGCCCTGGAACGAGAAGATCGACTGCTTCTCGTCGCCGACGGCGAAGATGGTGCGGTTCAGCCCATCGCGGGCGCCTTCGCCGGCGGTGAACTCGGAAATGATGTGCGCGACGATGTCCCATTGCCGCGGGCTGGTATCCTGGGCTTCGTCGATCAACACGTGATCGACGCCGCGGTCGAGCTTGTAATGCACCCAGCCCGAGGCGATGCGGTCCAGCATCGCCAGCGTCTTGTCGATGAGGTCGTCGTAGTCGAGCAGGCCGCGCTCCTGCTTCTCGCGGCGGTAATTCGCGGCGGCTGCCGTCGCGATATGCAGCAGGGCCGCGGTGCGGTCGCGAACCGTCACGGCGCGACGCTTCTCGATCAGCCCTGCAAGGCGCTGCGCCTCGGCTTCGAACAGGCGGGCCACGGACGGATTGTGATCGCAGAACTTCTTGGTCAGCACCGCCTTGCGCGGCAGCTTGTCCTCGGTGAGGAACACGGACAGATAGGCATCGACCTGATCGCTGCCGGAAAACACCTTGGCGGCGCGCAGCCGCGCTGCCTGGTCATTGTCGGATTTGCTGCCGTCCTCCAGCGCGAAGGCAATGTCGTCCCAGCGCGCGCGCGGCAGGAACGGGCCATCGAGAATCTCCGACTCGACGGCCTCGATCCGATCGCTCGTGTCGACGCCCAGCACCGCCGCCATCTGAGCGGCAGCGGCTTCCGCGTTGCCGGCTTCGTCGGTCCAGGCCATGAAATGATCGCGGCTGAGGCACGCCTCGCGCACGACCTCCTTGAAGGTGACATCAGCGGCGCTCGCCATCGCCGTCAGCAGCGCGCGGCCGGTGACGCTCTCCGGATCGCGCGCGGCCTCCAGCAGGACCTTCAGATTGGCGCGCTCCATCATGTCGGTCTGGTCGCGCTCGTCGATCACGGCAAAGCGCGCGGGGACATTGGCCTCGAACGGAAATTGCTGGAGCAGGCGGGTGCACAGCGCGTGGATGGTCTGCACCTTCAGCCCGCCCGGCGTCTCCAGCGCGCAGGCGAACAGTTTTCGGGCGTCGCGGCGCAGTTTTGCGCCGGGATGCGGGATGCCGACCGCGCGGATCGCCGCGTCGAGCGCATCGTCGTCGAGCGTCACCCAATGGCCAAGCGTGGTGAACACGCGCTCCGCCATGTTGGCGGCCGCGGCCTTGGTGAAGGTGATGCAGAGGATTTTTTCCGGCGGTACGCCCGACAGCAAGAGGCGGATCACGCGCTGCACCAGCACATGCGTCTTGCCCGAGCCCGCATTGGCCGAGACGAAGGCCGATGCAGTTGGATCGGAGGCGCGCGCCTGCCGCGCGCGCACTTCGTCGGGGATGGGACGCGGCGCCTTCACCATTCCTCGATCCCCAATCCGCCGGCCGCGGACCATTCCTTGATCCGGGCAAGGTCGTCATAGGTGCCGTAGCGGTTCGCCCACATCGGCAGGTTCAGCGAGGTATAGGGCTGGTTCTCGTCCTCGAAGGCGCGGATCAGCGCTTCCAGCTTGGCTCGCGCTTCTGCGGCCGCGGTGTCCGGCGGCTGCGGCTCGTCGCCCGGCTTGAACTTGAGCTCGAGGATGCGCTCCTCGCCCGGCGGGTTGTTGCCGCTGAGACGGACATAGACGAGCTGGCTCACGGAGGCGCCGGCGTCGATATCAGGGAAGCCGCCCTCGCGGAGGATCGCGGCTTCCAGCGTCAGCTGTGGCGACAGGCCCATGCGGACCTGCTTGCCGGTCGGCGGCTGCCCGGTTTTGTAGTCGAGGATGGCGTAGCCGCCGCCCTTTCGGCGCTCGATGCGGTCGGCTCGCGCCGAGAGGCGGAAGCTGCGCTTGTTATCGAGCATGATCGAGATCTCGCCACGGGTCTCCGCGACGATCGCCTCGATCGCCTCGCGCCGCGCCGTCTCCCATTCGCCGAACCAGCGCGCGATGCGCTGGAAGCGCGGCCACCACAGCGCGCGCGCCTCGGGGCGCTCCATCAGCGGCGCAAAATGCTTCTCGCCGATCGCGCGCAGCACCCGCGCGGGATCGTCCGGCAGACGCGTCGCATAGCTTTCCGTGAATTCGCCGATGGCATCGTGAATCGCCGAACCGCGATCGGCGGCCGAGAGCGGCATGTCGACGGGATCGAGCGCATCGAGCCGCAAGATACGTTTGGCGTAGATCGTGTAGGGATCGCGCAGCCAATCTTCGATCTCGGTGACGGACATCTTGAGCGGCCGTGTCGCGCGCGGCGGCCGGGGCTCCGGCTGCTTGATCGGTTTGACCTCCTCGGGCTGGTCGAGCGCCGCAGCGAACTGCACGTATGTCTCACCGGCGCGAATGGCCGCCTTCCAGAGCGCGTCGCCGGCCACCGCCTCCAGCCGATGCAGGAAGCGCGAGGCCACCGCCGGCGCGCCGCCGGCCTTGGCGGAATGCGTCAGGATCACTTCATCCCCGCCGAGCAGCTGCGCGAAGTCATGGGCGGACAGGCCGATGCGGCGTTCCGGCAGATCGAGGCCGAGCTCGTGCCGCATCGGCCGGCTGAGCCAGGGATCGATGCGCGGCGCCGGCGGCCAGACACCTTCGATCAGGCCGCCGATGATGACGCGGTCGGCCTGCATCAGGCGCGATTCCAGCGGGCCGTAGATCTGCAAGCGTGCGCCCGGCCTGTCGCGCCGCCGCACCGCGCGATCGCCGAACGCGGTCTGGAAGACGTCCGCGTAGTCCGCTAGCTGCACCAGCAATCCGCTGGTCGTGCCGCCGCGCAGGAGATCGTCGAAGGCGCCGGCGAGCGCAAGACCATCGCGATCCTCGAAGGCGAGCGGGATGCCCTGCTCGTCGCGCGACAGCTCGATCATGATCTCGCGATGCCGATGCGCGAGCTCGGCGAAATCATAGGGCTTCGAGGGCGGCAGGCTCTCGATCGGCGCCAATGCCTTCTGCAGGGCATCGACCAGAGCTTGGATGCGATCGAGATCCTCGGCTTTCAGGCGCGCCCGCGGCTCGGCGCGATGCAGCGCGGAGACCTCGCTGCGCCACAGCTTCGCCAGCTCCTCGCGGAAGCGGTTGAATTCGCGCAGGAGGCCCGCGGTGCCCGCAGGCGGCCGCGTGCCGCGCAGCACCGCGAGCTCCAGGCTCTCGATTGCCATCTTCCACGCGCCCGGCGCGCGGCCGAGCCGGCATAACGGATGCTTCAGCATCGCCAGCAGCGTCGGCGGCTCCAGGCCCTTGGTCGCCGCCTCTGCCGCGAGGCGCGCAAACGTGCCGGCGGAGGTTTCCATCAGCACGTCGCCGCCGGAATCGTCGAAGGCGAGATCCCATCGGGTCAGCGCCGCCATCACCCGCCGCGCCAGCGCGCGGTCGGGCGTCACCAGCGCTGCGGATTTGTCGAGATGGCGCGCCTCGCGCATCGCGATGGCGATGGCGAGTGCTTCCATCTCGGGATTGGGCGCTTCGACCACCGCGAGGTTCTGCATGCCGCCCGCGATCTTCGCGGCGACATCAGGCTGCTTCAGCCGGTCGTGCCAGACTTCCGTCTTGGCGGAAGGCCGCATCGATTCCGACGCGAGCAGGTCGCGGCCGTCTTCCGCTGGCGGCTGCAAGATTTCGACGTCGCTGCGCTTCATGCCGAAGCGCTGCAGCAGCGCATTCATGGCGTATTGCGGATGGTTCGAGGCCGGATGCTCCGCGAATTTGCCGAGCGCATCGCGCACGCCACCGATGCTGCGCCAGGCGTCGTCGTCGAGATCGGTGTCGAGGCCCGGCAGCACCACCGCGCCATGCGGCAGCAACGCGACCGCATGGAGAAATTTTGCGGTGGCCGGCATCGAGCCGGTCGAGCCCGCCGCGACCACGGGTCCATTTGGATGCGCGGTCAAGCGCCTCGCTTCCGCGGCGATCAGAAGATCGCGCCGCGCGGCCGGCTCGATCCGGTTGATCTCGGCGAGATGATTGGGCCAGGCGATGCGGGCGATGCGCAGGAATTCGAGCGAGTGCTGCCAGTAGCGGTCGAGGTTGTCGGGCACCAGCCCATCGAGCGCGCTCCAGTCGACGCCGCGTGTCACCATGTCGTCGATCAGGCGCGCGAGGTCGCCGGCGAGAGCCAGCGTCGAGGCGGGCCCGCCGACCACCAGCGGCGCCAGCACCGGGCCCTTGGCCCAGGCGGCGACGAGCTGCGCCAGCGTCAGGCGCCGTTCGAGCTCGCCCAGGCGCGGCGGAATGTCGAGCGGCGCGGTCCCGGAAAACTGTTCGCTCTCGCCGGCGAAAGCGAGCTCGTCCTCGTCGATATCGCCGAGCGCAACGATGCGCGGCAGCACGACGGCATCCGCCTTCATCTCGTCGAGGAATATCTCGCGGACGACGCGCATCGCGCGCCGCGTCGGCAGATACAGCGTGGCGTCCGCCAGCCGCGCCGGTTCCTTGCGCGCCTCGAACCCCTCGACCAGCCGCCCGTCGAGCAGGGCCGTGACGACCGTGCGCAGGAACGGAACTGAGATGGGAACGCTGAAAACGCGCATGGGCCGCCTGATTCGAAGGATCAGGCAATATAGGGAGACGGGGTCAAATGGTCATGGGTATGGGCGAGTAGTCCCCGCTGTTCGTGCGACGAGCACAGGTCTCGTAGGGTGGGCAAAGCGAAGCGTGCCCACGCATTTTTTGCGGTCGACAGAGATGGTGGGCACGGCGCAAGGGCGCCTTTGCCCACCCTACGGCACCGTGCCTGGAGCGCCCCTACGCCACGCTCTCCAAAAACGCCTCTTCCGCGGCGTGCACGGCATCGGGCGTGCCGACATGCATCCAGACGCCGTCGAGGCGCAGGCCGAACAGCCGTTCCTGCTCGTTGGCGCGATCGAACATTTTCGTCAGCGAGAATTCGCCCTTGGGCGCGTCGGCAAAGATCGCCGGCGACATGATCGCCGCGCCGGCATAGACGAACGGAACGACCTCCTTCTCCTTGCGCTTGCGCAAGGCGCCGTCCGGCAGCATGCCGTAATCGCCGCGGCCGCCATAGCCGATGCTGGTCGCGGTCGGCGCCATCAGGAGCAGGATGTCCATGCGATCAGGGTCGAAGTTTTCGGCGAGCCGCGTCAGGTTCGAGCGCACGCCGTCGATCCACAGCGTGTCGGAATTGACGTGGAAGAACGGCGCATCGCCGAGCAGCGGCAGCGCCTTGACGACGCCGCCGCCGGTGCCGAGCACCTGGTCGCGTTCGTCCGAGATAGTGACATGCGGAAGCTGACGCGATGCGACGTGGTCGATGATCTGGTCCGGCAGGTAATGCACGTTGACCACCGCCTCGGTCACGCCGGCCTGGCCGAGCTTGTCGAGCACGTGGTCGAGCAGGGGCTGGCCCGCGACCGGCACCATCGGCTTCGGCATCCTGTCCGTCAGGGGGCGCATGCGCAGGCCAAATCCTGCGGCGAGCACCATGGCTTTGGTCGGTTTGACGGACATCCTTCGCCTTCTCAGACCTTTCGCGTTCGCAGCAATCCTAACACGAGGCTCGATCTGCCGCACCGCATCTCGACCGCCTTAACCACCCGCCGTGACGGTTGTACGACGGGTGTTGCCGTCACGCCCCAACGGCTGTGGAACGGACCTTCTTCTTCTTGTCGCCCACTTTCAGGAAATTGACGCCGATCTGGTCGCCGTTGACCCAGGCCAGCTCGCAGCGCCGGTAGGCGAGTCCGGTGGACGAGAGCAGGAGAAAGAATTCCTTCAGATGGAGCCCTTCGACCGAGCCGTCGATGGTCAGCTTGGCGCCGGTCTCGGAGACATCCTCCATGGTGCAGTCGCGCCGCCAGGTGCCGTCGATTCCCATCATCTGGGCCGAAAACCCGCGCTCGAAAATAACCCGGCTATTTCCGCGCTGATCCGCTTTCGCTGCCATCTGCCCCGCTCCAGCCCCGTAATTTCCGGCTGCCTCGGCGCCAGAGTAGCGACATCTTGGCTAACGGCCGGTAAATCGGTCCTGAATCAGCCTGGCGGCGGGACGTTGGCGAGATACCAGTTGCGCAGATGGGCGAGCGCGGGATGGGCCATCGAGCGCTGGAGATAGGTCCAGATCCGCGGCTGGTGGCGCAGATAATGCGGCTTGCCGTCGCGGCGGTTGAGCCGGGCGAAGGTGCCGAGCAGGCGCGTGTTCCGCTGCGCCGACATGATCGCGTAGAGCTCGGCGAAGCCGGCGGCGTCGAAGCTCGAATCTTGCGCCCGCCGCGCCTTGATGTAGCGCGACAGCAGCGTCAGCTCGATGCTCTCGGGCACGTCGATGCGGGCGTCCTGGAGCAGCGACACCACGTCGTAGGATTGCGGCCCCAGCACGGTGTCCTGGAAGTCGATCACGCCGACGCGTTCGATGCCGCTGTGCTGCCCGAGCCAGATCAGATTGGGCGAGTGATAGTCGCGGATGATCCACGTCTTCGGCGCCGCCAACGGCCCCTTCAGCAATTCGCGCCACATCGCAAAAAATTCCGCGCGCGTCGCCTCGCTCAGCGGCGCGTTGCGATCGGGCAGATACCATTCCGGCATCAATCCGATCTCGATCAGCAGCGCCTCGACGTCGAAGACGGGGATCGCGTAGGTCTGCCCGTGCAGCGGCAGTGTCTCCGGCAGCGCCTTGCCGTGCAGCATCGCCAGCACGTCGGTCGCGGCTTCGTAGCGCTCGAGAATCGGTCGCGGCGGATCGCCCTCGATCACGCCCTCGTTGCCGAAATCCTCGGTGATCAGGAAGCCATGGTCGAGATCGGAATGGTGGATGGCCGGCGCCGAGATTCCCTGCGCGCGCAGACCTTCATCGATGGCGACGAAGGGTCTTACGTTCTCGGCCAGATGCACCGCGGCGCTGTAGGATTTTCCGTCGTAGAGCGCCGCGCCATCGGGGCGCTGCGGAAAGTTCATGAGGATGACGATTTCCTCATCGCGCACGAGCCGCGCATAGGAGCGCGTCGAGGCGTCGCCGGCCATGCGCTTGCGCATCGCATCGATGTAACCGGATGCGTCGAGGAATTCGCGCAGCGCCTTCAGCCGCGCGACTTGCGCGGCGCCCTTGCCATGGCCCGTGATGTCGGCGGCACGTGCGTTCGCGCCCAGCGCCGGCCGGTGCGTCAGCGCGATGTCGATGCGGTCCTCGGGCATTGCCGACGGGGCGCGCTCGGGCCATTCGATCAGCACCAGCGTGGCATCGGGCAGCGGCGACAGCCCGATCTCCTCGAGCTCGCTCTCGTCCTCGACACGGTAGAGATCGGCATGCAGCACCGGGAAGGGCGGCAGCTCGTAGCCCTGCACCAGTGTGAAGGTCGGGCTCGGCACTTCCAGCGCGTCATCGCCGGCGAGATAGCGGATCAGGCTGCGCGCCGCCGCAGTCTTGCCGGCGCCGAGATCGCCGGTGAGGGTGATGACGTCCCCGGGACCGACCAGCAGCGCGAGGTCGGCCATCAATTGCGCCGTGGCCGTCTCGTTGTGAAGCGCGACGGCGAATGTGGTTGTTTCCGTCATTCGGCGGCGTCGCGGTGCGCCGCCTGGTCGGTCGGGAAGTCGCAGATCACGACCGTGCCCCGGCCGACGATCGAATCCACCCGCACCTTGCCGCCATGCAGCTCGACGAAGGAGCGCACCAGCGACAGGCCGAGCCCGGCGCCGCGATGACGCGAGCCCTGCGAGCGGCTTTCGAACCAGTTGAACACCTTGTCCTTCATGTCGGCAGGTATTCCAGGGCCCGAATCTGTCACGGTGAAGACCACGCTGCGGTCGGTGCGCCGGGCGCTGATGCCGACGGTGGAATCCTGTGGAGAAAACCCGACGGCGTTGGCGAGGAGGTTATAGAGCACCTGCACCACGCGCTTCTCGTCGCCGACGAAGCTGCCGACATCGGGCGCGATCTCGACCTTGAGGCGGATGCGGTCGGTGGCGAGCCGGTCCTGGATGCCCTCGGCGGCAAGCTCGATGGCCTTGCTGACATCGACCTGCCCGAGTTCCAGCTTCATCGCGCCGGCGTCGATGGTGGCGAGATCGAGGATGTTGTTGGTGAGCGCGAGCAGCGCGTTGGTCGATTTGGTGACGTAGTCGAGATATTCGGCCTGCTTCGGCGTCAGCGGTCCGGTCGAGGGATCGCTGAGGAAATGCGCAAAGCCGATGATGGTGGTGAGCGGCGAGCGCAGCTCGTAGGAGACGTGGTGGACGAAATCCACCTTCATCTGGTCGGCCGCCTCCAGCGCCTCGTTGCGCTCGCGCAGCGCGCGCTCGACATTCTCGGTGTCGGTGATGTCCTGGAACGTCAGCATGGTGGCGCCGTCGGGCAGCGGCCGGATCATGCCGTCGAGCACGCTGCCGTCCTTGCGTTCCAGCTTCAGCGGCACGTCCGCGCGGTTCTCGATCGAGGTGATGGCCTCGCGGATCTGGCGCCAGACTTGCGGATCGTCGAACAGCTGATGGCACCAGCCTTCCACGGTCTGGATGTGCGGCTCGTCGCGCATGGCATCGCTCGACAGCTTCCACATCCGGACGAAGGCCGGATTGAACAGCTGCGCCTTGCCGTTGCTGCCGAACACCGCGACGCCTTCGGCGAGACTGTCCAGCGTCTCGCGCTGGACGCGGATCAGGCCGTCGAAGCGGCGGGCGAGGTCGAGGCTTTCGGTGACGTCGTCGAACAGATAGGTCACGCCGCCCTCGGGGTTCGGCGTGGTGACGACCGAGAGCGCGCGGCCGTCGGGCAGGAACCAGGTGTCCTTGGCCGTCTCGACCGCGCGATAGGCCTCGTGCAGCTTGGCTTTCCAGGCGCGGAAATCCGGCTGCTCCGGTAATTTGCGCGCGGCGCGGAGCTGGTCGAGCACGCTGGAATCGTCCGGATGGGCGTCGAGGAAGTTGCGATCGAGATCCCACAGCCGGCGATAGGAATCGTTGTAGAAGGCAAGGCGCCGCTGGCCGTCGAACACGGCAACGCCGGAGGAGAGCTGGTCGAGCGTGCGGCGGTGCGCCTCCGCCATGCGCACCAGCGCCGAGCTCAGCGCATCCGCCTCGCTGGCATCGATGGCGACGCCGACGCTGCCGCTGCCGACATTGACGGCGCGCACGTCGTAGATGCGCCGCTCGCCGCCGACCACGATCGGCAGCCGCGAGGTGAAATTGGCGGCGTCCTTCAGCCCCCGCTCCATCGCGGTGCGGTCGGCGCTGTCGAGCAGCTCGAGCTTGCGCTCCTGCGCATCGACGGCGCTGGTCGCCTCGGTGGCGCGCACATAGGCCGGGTTGGCGTAGGTCAGCGCGCCGTTCTCCCCCTTTGCCCAGATCGGCCACGGTGCGGCCGTGGCAAAGCCGCGAAGCATCTCGGTCTCGTCGGAGAGTGCCTTGTAGCGCAGATGGGTCTCGGCGAGATCGCGGCGCAGTCCGGACAGCTCGCGAATGCGGACGATGGCCTGGCCGCCGATGGCGCGCCCGATCGCTTCCAGCATATGGCCTTGCGCGGTGGTCAGCGTCAGCTGGAACCCGTCGCCGCGCTCGCGCAGCGCATCGACCGCATGGTCCATCTGCAGCGCCGGCTCCGGCGGCAGCCAGGTTCCGAACGCCAGCACGCGCTGCGGCGAGGAATCGCGCGGCAGCACCAACGCGATGTCGCCGGAAATCTGCGCGCGGTTGTCGCCGGCCGGCCACGAGATCAGGATCTGCGGCTCGGTGAACAGCAGCGCGCCGAAGCGGTCGGCCTGGAGCTGAAGTTCCCCGATCCGGGCGCGCAGCCGCGCCTCGTTCGTCGCCGTGCGCACCCGCGTGCGCATCAACAGGATCGCGGCCACCACCGAAAAGCCGAGCAGGGCCAGCGCGGTGGCGAGCACCGCGAGTTCCTGCCGGTTCAAATCCATCACGAGGGAAAGGGTGTCGATGAGGTCGGCGGCCTTTGCCGGCGCAGCCGGCAGCAGCGCTGCGAGAGCGCCTCCCACCAAGCCGTTGCGCGCCAGCGATGTGCACGACAGCAGCGTCCGACGCATCGACACGATCACGCCTGACATAGTTGCCCCAAGACCGCACGAATTGACGCGCGGCGACCCCCGTCGCGCGCGAATCAAAAGACAATACCCTCACCGCGACTCCGCCGGTAAGAGTCCAGATCGTGAACGCAAAGGCGGGTCCCAAAAAAGTGCCCCGCGCGTTGTTCCGAAGCACGTGATTCTGCGGATGATTCGGCTGGGATTGCCGTGCGTTAGCGTGTCATCCGGATTGCCCGCCACGATCGTGGTGCGCTCCCTCCCCCGCTTGCGGGGGAGGGCTGGGGAGAGGGTGTCTCCGCAACCGGACATCCCCAAGAGGATAGAGCCCTCACCCGCCGCGCTCTGCGAGCGCGACGGCCTCTCCCGCAAGCGGGAGAGGCAAGAAAGCTAGCGCCCGGTCGAGCCGAAGCCGCCGGCGCCGCGATCGGTCGCGGACAAGGTGGCGACGGGAACCAGCGCGGCCTGCAGCACCGGCGCGATCACCATCTGGGCGATGCGTTCGCCGCGCTTGATCACGAAGGGCGTGGTGCCGTGATTGATCAAGATCACCTTGATCTCGCCGCGGTAGTCCGCATCGATCGTGCCCGGCGAATTCAGCACGGTGACTCCGTGCTTGGCCGCCAGCCCCGAACGCGGCCGCACCTGTGCCTCGTGCCCGGGCGGCAAGGCGATCGCGAGGCCGGTCGGCACCAGCGCGTATTGGCCTGGTGCGAGCGTCATGGGCTCGTTGTCCGGCACCGCGGCCATCAGATCGAGGCCGGCGGCCTCGCTGGTCTGATAGGCCGGCAGCGGCAGCCCTTCAGCGTGGGCGAGGCGTTGCAGCTCGACGGCAACCTTCGTGCTCAAGATGCGGTCTCCAGGGATTTGCCGGTCACGCTTTTCGCGATCTGCGCGACCAGTTCGATGGCGACCTGTTCCTTGGTCATCGCCGGCCAGGAATCAACTGCAATCTCGCCGTCCTGCGCGCCGTTCTTGCGGCTGAGCAGGTGGACCGTGTTGCGGTCGCCGCCCATCACTCCGGTGGCGGGCGAGACGTCGTTGGCGACGATCCAATCGCAGCCCTTGCGCGCGAATTTTGCCTTGGCGTTGTCGATTAGGTGCTCGGTCTCGGCGGCAAAGCCGATCACGAGCGGCGGGCGCTTGTCGGTGAGCTTGGAGATCGTGGCGAGGATGTCGGGGTTCTCGACGAGCTGAAGCGGCGGCATGCCGGCTGCCGTCTTCTTCAGCTTCTGCTCGCCTTCGTTGGCGACGCGCCAGTCGGCGACCGCGGCGGCGAAGATCGCGACGTCGGTGGGAAGCGCGGCCTCGACCTGCTCCAGCATCTGCCGCGCCGATTCGACGTGCCTCACCGTCACGCCCGGGGGATCGTCGAGGTCGACCGGACCGCTCACCAGAGTAACCTCGGCGCCCGCGGCCTGCGCGGCGGCGGCAATGGCAAAGCCCTGCTTGCCGGAGGACCGGTTGGCGATGTAGCGCACCGGGTCGATCGCCTCGTGAGTGGGACCTGCGGTGATCAGCACGCGCTTGCCGGCGAGCGGCTTCGGCATCGGCGGCCGCAGCAGCCGTTCGGCGGCATTGGCGATCTCGATGGCTTCCGACATGCGGCCCGTTCCGGCTTCGCCGGCTTCGGCCATCTCGCCCGCGTTCGGGCCGATCAGCACCACGCCGTCGCGCTGGAGCTGGGCGACGTTGCGGCGCGTCGCCGCGTTGCTCCACATCAGCGGATTCATCGCCGGCGCCAGCAGCACCTTGCGGTTGGTCGCAAGCAGGATGGCGCTGGCGAGATCGTCGGCATGACCGTTCGCCATCTTCGCCAGCAGGTCGGCGGTGGCCGGCGCCACCACGATCAGGTCGCAATCGCGCGCAAGGCGTATATGGCCGGCGTCGAACTCGCTCTGCGGGTCGAACAAATCCGTGTAGACGCGCTCATGCGAGAGTGCGCTCGCGGCCAGCGGCGTCACGAATTGCTGCGCCGCCTTGGTCAGCACGCAGCGCACCTCGATGCGGCGCTCCTTCAGCCTTCGGATCAGGTCGAGCGATTTGTAGGCCGCGATCCCGCCGCCGATGATCAGGGTGACACTGGCCTCGGGAAGGGCGCCGGTGCGCTGAGGCGTCGGGGCGGCGGACGCGACGGGCGGCACCGCAAACGGGGTCAGCGGCTCCTCGCGGCCGTCGATCAACTCCCGCAGGATGACCCGGACCTCCTCCTCGACCGACCTGTGGTTCTTGGCCGAACGCAGCCGCAGATAGGTTTTGACGGCGTCGTCGAGCTTGCGGATGGTCAGGCTTGCCATGACGCCCTCCGGCACGGAATGATAGCGATGCTATCATCCTCGTGATTGCAGTGCAATCACAGATTCCGGACGGCGATCAGAATCCCGATGAAGGTCGCGGCGATGATCCAGAGCGCCACGGTGCGCCAGCGGTTCTTGCGGCCCTCGCTGCGCCCCATGGCCGCGATGCTCTCCGGCGACAGCCTGATGCCCTCCCGCGTCATGGTCTCGAGCTGCTCGAGAACCTTCACCGACCGCTCGGCAATCTCCGGCATGCGCATCAGGACGCGCGCGATGTGGCCGGTCCCGGCAAGTGCGCCCTGCACCCGGCCGATCGGCCCGAGATTGCGCTCGATCCATTCGCGAACCACGGGGTCGGCAACCCTCCAGATGTCGAGCTTCGGATCGAAGCCGCGCGCCACGCCCTCGACCACCACCATGGTCTTCTGCAGCAGGATCAGCTCGGGCCGCGTCGTCATGTCGAACAGGCCGGTCACCTCGAGCAGCAGCGTGAGCAACCGCGCCATCGAGATCTCCTCGGCGGTGCGATTGTGGATCGGCTCGCCGATGGCGCGGATGGCTTGCGCAAAATTCTCGACCGAATGGTGCGCGGGCACATAGCCGGCCTCGAAATGCACCTCGGCGACGCGGCGATAATCGCGGGTGATGAAGCCGAGCAGGATCTCGGCGAGGAAGCGCCGCTCCTTCATGCCGAGCCGGCCCATGATGCCGAAATCGACCGCGACGAGGCGGCCGGCCTCATCCAGGAACAGATTGCCGGGATGCATGTCGGCGTGGAAGAAGCCGTCGCGCAGCGCGTGGCGCAGGAAGCTCTGGATCACCTTGCGGCCGAGATCGGGCAGATCGACCTGCGCCTCCGCGAGGCGCTTGTGATCGTTCAGCGCGATGCCGTCGATCCACTCCATCGTCAGCACGTTATGCGTGGTGCGGTCCCAGTCGACGGCGGGCACGCGGAAATCGGGATCGTCGCGCGTGTTCTCCGCCATCTCCGACAGCGCGGCAGCCTCTAACCGCAGGTCCATCTCCATCGCGACCGAGCGCGACATGGTGTTGATGACCTCGATCAGGCGCAGGCGCCGCGCCTCGGCCGAATAGGCCTCGGCCTTGTGCGCGACGAAGAAGAAATCCGAGAGATCGCGGCGGAAGCGTGCCGCGACGTTGGGCCTCAGCACCTTGATCGCGACGGGCCTGCGGATGCCGTCGCGCAACACCTCGCCGCGATGCACCTGCGCGATCGAGGCCGCCGCGACCGGCGGTCCGAAGCTCACGAAGACGTCCGTCAGCGGCCGCTCCAGCGAGATCGCGATCGTGGCCTTGGCTTCCTCCTGCGGGAACGGCGGCAGGCGGTCCTGCAGGCTTTCGAGATCGCGCGCCATGATGACGCCGACCACGTCGGGACGCGTGGCCAGGAATTGGCCGAGCTTGAGATAGGCCGGGCCCATCCGCGTCAGCGCGCGCGAGATCCGCGGGCCGTGCTTGGCGCCGCGGCGCTCAATGAGGCGCGCCAGCTTCAGCGCGAGCTGTCCCGGCGGCGGCACCAGGCTCGGATCGACCGCGCCGAACACGCCTTCGCGCGCAAACACGAGCGCGGCGCGGATCAGGCGCGCAATGTGGGTGACGGCAGAGATCACAAACGCCAGCCCGAATGCAGTGCGACGATGCCGCCGGAGAGCGTCTGCCAGCTGACGCGGGCAAAGCCGGCCTCGCGGATCATGTCGGCGAAGGCGGCGGGCTTTGGAAACTTGCGGATGGACTCGACGAGATATTGATACGATTCTGCGTCGCCCGTGACCATGCGCCCGAGCGGCGGGATCACCTTGAACGAGAACAGATCATAGAGCTTGTCCAGCCCCGGCATCTCGACGGTGGAGAATTCCAGGCACAGGAAGCGGCTGCCGGGCCTCAGCACGCGATAGGCCTCGCGCAGCGCAAGATCGATCCGTGGCACGTTGCGGATGCCGAATGCGATCGTATAGGCGTCGAAGCTGCGATCGGCAAAGCCGAGCGATTCGGCATTGCCTTCGACGAAATCGACCTGGGTGTCGAGATGGCGCTTGGCGGCGCGCTCCCGCCCCACAGCCAGCATGTCCGAATTGATGTCGCACACCGTGGCGTGGAAGCCGGGGCCGGCTGCCTTGGCGGCACGGAACGAGATGTCGCCGGTGCCGCCGGCGACGTCGAGCAGCGCGAACGCCCGGTCGCTCCTGGGCGGATCCAGCGCGGTGATCATGATGTCCTTCCAGACCCGGTGCAGGCCACCGGACATCAGGTCGTTCATCAAGTCATAGCGCGACGCCACGCTGTGAAACACATCGTTCACCAGCGTCTGCTTGTCCCCGAGGGGGACGTCCCTGAAGCCAAAATGCGTGGTTTCGCCCGGCCGATCCATTACTCTACTCCACAGGGCGGACCATAGCCTGCCCGCCGCAATGGCGCTATCACACCGCCCTCATAAGGTGAATGCCTGACCATGCCTGAATTGCCCGAAGTCGAGACCGTCCGCCGCGGCCTTCAGCCCGTGATGGAGGGTGCGAAAATCCTCAATGCGGAGGCCCGCCGGCCGGATTTACGCTTTCCGTTCCAGCCCGATTTCGTGGCCCGGCTCAAGGGGCAGGTCGTCACGGGGCTCGGGCGCCGGGCAAAATATCTCATGGCCGATCTCGCCTCCGGCGACGTGCTCTTGATGCATCTGGGCATGTCGGGCTCGTTCCGCGTCATCAAGCCGGACGACGAGGCTCAGCCCGGCGAGTTTCACTATCCGAAGGCCAAGGACTCCGCGCACGATCACGTGCTGTTTCGGATGTCCTCAGGCGCCGACATCGTCTTCAACGATCCGCGCCGCTTCGGCTACATGAAAGTGATCGCGCGCAACGCGCTCGAAGACGAGCCGCTGCTGCGCGGCCTCGGCCCCGAGCCGCTCGGCAATGAATTCGACGCGGCGATGCTGGCGCGCTCTTGCCAAGGCAAGACCACCAGCCTGAAGGCCGCGCTGCTCGACCAGCGCGTGGTGGCCGGGCTCGGAAACATCTATGTCTGCGAGGCGCTGCACCGCTCGCATCTGTCGCCGCGGCGCATTGCTGCGACCCTGTCGACCAAGGCCGGACAACGTAAGGGCGTTGCCGGGGGCGAGCCGACGGATCATGCCAAGAGACTGGTCGGTGCGATCCACACCGTGCTGAACGACGCGATCAAGGCCGGCGGCTCCAGCTTGCGCGATCACCGCCAGACCACGGGCGAGCTCGGCTATTTCCAGCACTCGTTCAAGGTCTACGACCGCGAAGGCGAAACATGCACGACGCCGCGCTGCGGCGGCACGATCAAGCGGTTCGTGCAGAACGGCCGCTCGACCTTCTGGTGCCCGAAATGTCAGAAGTGATACCAATCGCAGCCAAAAGGCTGTGAGTCTCTGCAAGACGACGATCCCACCACGCCGTCATTGCGAGCGCAGCGAAGCAATCCAGAACCCCTCCGCGGCGACAGTCTGGATTGCTTCGCTGCGCTCGCAATGACGCGTGGGGAGAGCTTCCCTCAGAGCGCGAGGCGAAGCAATCCGGCCGTGGCCGGACTGCTTCGTCGCTTGGGCTCTTTCAGCGGATGGCGAAGCGCCCGATTGTCGCCCGAGCGGTCGCCCCGCTCAGGACGCCAGTGTCGTGGTCTCGTCCGCCGCAAGCTCGCTGGCGACGTGCAGCATGCCGTGGGCAGCCGAGATGACCTGGTCGATCAGGACATCGGTGGTGGCTTCAAGCTCGAGCCGGGTCTCGATCCAGCGCCAGAGGCCGCGGATCTCGTCCGCCGACTTGCCGTTCGGCGCGAATTCGCTCACGGCAAGGCCGCTGGCGAGTGCGTCCTGGTGATCGTTGCGCATCACGATCAGCGGACGCGCGAGCACCTCGGCAAGGTCGAGCGCGGCTTCCTCGGCGAGCGCGGTCGCGGCGTTGTCGATGCGCTGGCCGCGGATCGGCGTCTGGTTCAGCACGAAGCTGTAGGGCCGCTTCCAGGCGCGGGCGACGCTGAGCGTCGAGACGGTCGCCTCGATGTCGGCGACGCTGGGACGGGCCGGGATCAGGCAGAGGTCGGAATGGCGGATCGCGGCGGTGGTGGCGGCGGAAAGGCCGGCCGCGGTGTCGACGATCGCGAGCTGGAGGCCGCTATCGGCCAGCATCTTCAGGCGCGGCGCGATATCGGCTGCGTGATAGATCGGCTCGACGACGAGATCGTCGGTAGAGCGGCGGCGCTGCCAGTTGGAGAGGGTGCCCTGCGGGTCGGTCTCGATCAGGCGGACGGTGAAGCCGGCCTGCTTGGCGGCCAGCGCGAGGCCGATGGCGAGCGTGCTCTTGCCGCTGCCGCCCTTTTGGGTGGCCAGTACGATCGTATGCATTGAAGATCAATCCTTTGGAGTGCTGGGTCAGGGATACGCCACGCGAACGTGCATCGCTTCTGGATGCTGAGCGCTTCTCGCTCAGGACGTGCCGGCCCGATCCAAAGGGGATCGCGGAGGTCCGAATCAACGGTAAGGATGATGGCGGAATCGCGAATTCCAGCGAATCCGTACCACTACCGGCTCCGTAGTCGTACGTAAGCGCATGGGCAACCGTGCCCCGGACAAAGCGTATCGCGAAAGCGATGCGCTGCAGAGCCGGGGGGCAGAGGGCAACAAGCGCGAGTGTTGCTGATATGGGTCCCGGCTCAGCGGAGCGGCATTGCATGCCGCACCGCGTCCGGGACACGGGAGAGTGGTGCGCTCGCGCGGCCTACTTCCGCACGCAGATGACGCGCACGACGGAGGCCTTGGCGTCCGCCGACGCGCCATTCGCCGCGACCCCGTTCGCCTTCAGGAATCCGCGCACCGCCTCTGCCGGGACCATCACCGCCTGTGACGCCGGTACCGATGTCGCAGGCCCTGCGACCATGGCCGGCTTCAGCAGCGCGATGCCGGCGAACCTGCCGTCGGCGTCGACGGCCGGGCTGCCGGAGAAGCCAACCGCCGGCGGCGGCGAGAGCGCGGAATTGCTGCCCGTCACCGGCGCCAGCGCGGCCTTGAGGCTCGACACGCCGGCCGCGCCGCCCTGGCTTTGCGGATCGGCGATGCCGACGACATCGACATTGGTCTTCACGGCCCCGCCGGCGAGGCTGAGCGGTCGCAACCCGCGCGCGCCGTAGATGTGCAGCAGCGCCAGATCATGCTCCTTGTCCTCGGCGAGACGGTCGGCGCTGCCATGGCCCGCGATCGTGATCGCAAGGCAGCCGTCGGTGACGAGGCGGTCGGTGACAATCGCGCCGTCCTCGCTGACGACGATCCCGGTGCCGTATTCGACGGTCTTGCGCGGCGGCGGCCCGGCCAGTGGTCCCGACGGAAACGCGTTGAACGCGCTCGACATCGCGATCACGACCGGCTCGACAGTATTCTCTGTCGCCTGGTCGTAGAGGATCGTCATGGTGCGGACCTCGTCGCCCCTAAAGGTGCCGCGGACGTAGAATTTCTTCAGGCCCTGCAAGCCCGACAGCACGAAGAAGTCGGGCTTCACCACGGTGTAATCGACCTTGCGCCCGGACGGCTCCTTCTCGAGCTCGGCGAGCTTTGCCGAGGTCGGGTTCGCCTCCTTGCGGCGGCTGAGAACCACCTGCACCGTCCCTGTCGGCGAGGTCCATTTCGAGCCATTGGCGTCGCTTGCCTGCTGCGGCACCAGCTTGCCGGGAATGCCGAGCCGGGCGCCGCTGGTCGGCTCCGTCACGATCTTCCAGCCGACGCTCTCCTGCTTCTTTCGCGCCGTCTCGGCGAGCGCGGCGCGCTCCTGCGGATTGAGCACGCCAGTCGGCTTGCCGCCCTTGGTCTTCTGGTATTCCTTGATGGCGTTGACCATGCGCTCGCTGACGTCGCCGGTGATGGCGCCGTTATACTGGCCGACCCAGGCGAGGTCGGACTGCAGCGCCAGCCGCTCCGCTTTTGCCATGGCATCGGCGGTCGCCGACGGCGTCTGCATTGCGGGAGGCTGGATCGGGACGGTCTGGACCGTTTTCGGCTTGGTGCCGGCGACCGGCGATGTCGTCATCTGGGCATGCGCGCCCGTGGCGGCTGCAAACACCAAGGTTGCCGCAAGCATCGATCTCATGACAAATCCAGCCAGCCCATTGAACGTCAAGACATTGAAAAGCATGCCATTGAAGCACATCTCGTTGGTCGCGAACAACGTAGCGGTGGTTCAGGCCCAAGGTCGAGCCGTGTACACAGGTCCTCATCCTGAGGAGCGGCCTCAAGGCCGCGTCTCGAAGGATGGCCCCAGGTGAGATCGGGGCCTTCATGGTTCGAGACGCGCGTTCCGCGCTCCTCACCATGAGGATCGAAAGCGAGCGCTTGGTAGGAGAGGCGTACGACGATGCTGAGCCCGGACGAACTCGAACGCTATGCCCGCCACATCGTGTTGCGTGATGTCGGCGGTCCCGGCCAGGCCGCGCTGAAGCGGGCCTCGGTGCTGGTGATCGGCGCCGGCGGGCTCGGCGCGCCCGCTTTGATGTATCTGGCCGCCGCCGGCGTCGGCACGCTCGGCGTTGTCGACGACGACGTGGTGTCGCTGTCCAACCTGCAGCGCCAGGTGATCCACACGACGCCCGACATCGGCCGGCACAAGGTCGAGAGCGCGGCCGAGCGGATCGCGGCGCTCAATCCACACGTCCGCTTCGTCGGTCACGCCACCTGGCTCAACGCCGACAATGCGCTCGGCCTGATCGGCGATTACGATCTCGTGCTCGACGGCTCCGACAATTTCTCGACGCGTTATCTCGTCTCCGACGCCTGCTTCTTCGCCAAGCGGCCGCTGATCACCGCGGCGCTCGGCACCTTCGACGGCTCGCTCACCACCATCCGTGCCCACGAGACCAACGAGCAGGGCGAGTTCAACCCGACCTATCGCTGTCTGTTTCCCGAAGCGCCGCCGCCCGGCACCGTGCCGGCCTGTGCGGAAGCCGGGGTCATGGGCGCATTGGCGGGCGTGCTCGGCTCGATGATGGCGCTGGAGGCGATCCGCGAGATCGTCGGCTTCGGCGACGGCCTCGTCGGGCGCCTGCTGATGATCGATGCGCGCGCGATGCGCTTCGAGACGCTGCGCTATGGGCGCGATCCGGCCAATCCGCTCAACGGCGATGGGCCTGTGATCACCGATCTCAGCGCTCACCGCACCTGATTGCGGCCGTTACGCCTTACAGCATGCTCGGCAGCACGCGATCCGGCGGCTTGTGGGCGTCGAGGAAGGTGCGGATGTTGATGATCACCTTCTCGCCCATCTCGACGCGGCCTTCGATCGTGGCCGAGCCCATATGCGGCAGCAGCGTCACCTTGCCAGCCTTGGCGAGCCGCACCAGTTTTGGATTCACCGCGGGTTCGTGCTCGTAGACGTCGAGGCCGGCGCCGCCGATCTCGCCGCCCTCGATCAGCTTGATCAGCGTGTCCTCGTCGGTGACCTCGCCGCGCGCAGTGTTGACGATATAGGCGTCCTTGCGGATCAGCTTCAGCCGCCGCGCCGAGAGCAGGTGATAGGTCGCCGGCGTGTGCGGACAGTTCACCGAGATGATGTCCATCCGCGCCAGCATCTGGTCGAGGCTTTCCCAATAGGTCGCGCCAAGCTCCTCGGCGATCACGGGGGCGACGGGACGGCGGTTGTGATAGTGGATCTGCAGGCCGAAGGCCCGGGCGCGGCGCGCCACCGCCTGGCCGATGCGGCCCATGCCGATGATGCCGAGGCGTTTGCCCCCGATGCGGTGGCCGAGCATCCAGGTCGGCGACCAGCCGGCCCAGGGCTTGCCGTCGGTCAGGATCGAGGCGCCTTCGATCATCCGCCGGGGCACCGCCAGGATCAGCGCCATGGTCATGTCGGCGGTGTCTTCGGTCAGGACCTTCGGCGTGTTGGTGACGGTGATGCCGCGGGCATGGGCGGCTGTGACGTCGATATTGTCGACGCCGTTGCCGAAATTGGCGATCAGGCGGAGCTTGCAGTCGGGCTGATTCACGACCTCGGCGCTGATATGGTCGGTCACGGTCGGAACCAGCACGTCGGCGGTGCGGGCGGCTTCCGCGATCTGCTCGGGCGACATCGGCGTGTCGTCGAGATTGATCCGCGCGTCGAACAGCTCGCGCATCCGCGTCTCGATCGAATCCGGCAGCTTGCGCGTCACCACGACGAGGGGCTTTTTCTTCACCGACATGTCCTGCTCTCATGAGACATCGCAGGCCGCCTCTGTCGCCAAAGGCCGGTCGTTGAGGCCTCATTAACCCGGTTGTTCGACACTGCCCTTGCCGTGTCCGTCCCCGGCGTTTCCTCCAAGCTCACCCGACATTTCCGGCCGGAAAATCGGGGCCAATTGGTTGCTCAAGTGCCCGTTCTCTCTAGCAGAAGGCCGGGCCAAGACAAGAACCACGGCTTAGGGCTTGGAACCCGCGTGGGGCGGGGACAAGGGGCAGGCGCGGCAGGGTTTTTGGAATTTGGGGTGAGGGCCCGGTCTGCCGGGTCTTCGAAGGAGACGGGTTGATGGCGTTGGGGCGTTTTTGTGCGGTGATGGCGCTCGTTTGCACCTGGTTGAGCGCCTCGGTCGGCCCCTCGCATGCGGCGAAGGACAATACTCCGCAGACCGCCAGCGGCCTGCCGGTGCCGCGCTATGTCAGCCTCAAATCGGATCACGTGAACGTCCGCGCCGGCCCGACCAAGGACAATGACGTCGCCTGGGTCTACACCCGCGCCGGCCTGCCGGTCGAAATTACCGCCGAGTTCGAAAATTGGCGTCGGGTGCGCGATTCCGAAGGCGCCGAGGGCTGGGTCTATCACTCGCTGTTGTCGGGCCGTCGCACCGCCGTCGTCACCATGAAGCACAAGGACGATCTCGCGCCGATCTATGACCGGCCCGATCCCGACAGCGCGGTTGCGGCCAAGCTGCAGGCCGGCGTCGTCACCCAGGTCAAGAAATGCGCCGCAGGCTGGTGCCGCGTCATCGGCAATGGCTTCGACGGCTGGATCCAGCAGGAGCGCCTCTGGGGCGTCTATTCGGACGAGCAGGTCAATTGACGCCGATCGGCGTCATCCCGGGATGGAATGACGGGCAAAATGACAATGGCCGGGACAAGCCCGGCCATGACGATCGCATCAGCAATCTCGGATTAGCTCAGCGCTTTTTGCGCAGGCGCACGACCATGTCGATGCGGGAGATCTCGTAGCCCTCGGGCACCTCGGGCATCTTGGACAGCGCCAGATGCGGATCCTCGATGTCGACCAGCTCGTGGCTGTTCTCGAGATAATAGTGGTGGTGAGTGGTGACGTTGGTGTCGAAATAGGTCTTGGTGCCGTCGACGCTGACCTGGCGGAGCAGGCCGGCATCGGTGAGCTGGTTCAGGGTGTTGTAGACGGTCGCCAGCGACACCGGGACCTTGGCGAGCGTCGCTTCCTCGTACAGCATTTCAGCCGTGAGGTGGCGTGCGCCTTTTCCGAACAGCAGCCAGCCCAGCGCCATGCGCTGACGCGTCGGCCGCAACCCCGCGGACTGCAGCATTTCGTTGACGTCGTGCCAGGGACAGCCGGTCAGGGCCGGCTGGCGGCCGGACAGGAGGGCCGCGGCATGGTCGTCGTCGTGTTGGGACGCGGTATTCTCGTTCATTTCCAAGATTTCGGGCACGCGTGAACAATATCTCTCTGTAATATAAGAACAGAAAGATGCAGATGCAAGTTTCTCGCAACTAGAGCTGTTCTAATCAGGCTTGGAACCGCCTGGGGATCGCGTCATTTTACCTTCATGGATGCGCTTTGCCACCCGAAATGGCCTGTGTTAGAGAGCGCGCGGTTCCGCTTAGCCGATTTTGGCGCAACCGGGCATGGAAGCCCGGTCGGCAGTCCATCCGAAGCTTGCGCAGGTCGCGGCCGGCGGTGGCAATTGGTGTTGCTCTCCGATCGAGGCGGGGCCCATTTTCGCCAAGATACGCCGCTCAATCGGGATTTGAACAGAGGCTCGTGAATGCTGAACAGGCGCAACGGTTACGACTACGAGGATCTGCTGGCCTGTGCCCGCGGCGAGATGTTCGGCCCGGGCAATGCCCAGCTGCCGCTGCCGCCGATGCTGATGTTCGACCGCATCTCTGACATCAACGACAATGGCGGTGAGTTCGGCAAGGGCCTGGTGCGCGCTGAGCTCGAAGTGAAGTCCGATCTCTGGTTCTTCGGCTGCCACTTCAAGAACGATCCCGTCATGCCCGGCTGCCTCGGCCTCGATGCGCTGTGGCAGATGGTCGGCTTTTACCTCGGCTGGAGCGGGGGTGAAGGCCGCGGCCGGGCCCTTGGCCTGAGCGAGCTCAAGTTCAGCGGTCAGGTGCTGCCGGAAGCGCGCAAGGTTGTGTACAACGTCGATATCAAACGCGTGATGCGTTCGAAGCTCGTGCTCGGCATCGCCGACGGGTGGCTTTCGGTCGATGACCAGATTATCTATCGCGCCAAGGATCTGAAGGTCGGCCTGTTCAAGCAGGGCACGAGCCTGGGCTGAGCGCATCACCACGAAGACAACGATTGAGGCGAGGCTGTCATGAGGCGGGTTGTGGTCACCGGGATGGGCATCGTCTCGTCGATCGGAAACAACACCCAGGAAGTGCTTGCGAGCCTTCACGAGGCGAAGTCGGGCATTTCGCGGGCTGAGAAATATGCCGAGCTCGGCTTCCGTTCGCAGGTGCAAGGCGAGCCGACGCTCGATCCTTCGACGGTGGTCGACCGCCGCGCGATGCGCTTCCTCGGCCAGGGCGCGGCGTGGAATCACATCGCGATGGAGCAGGCGATCCAGGATTCCGGCCTGTCGCCTGACGAAGTCTCCAACGTCCGCACCGGCATCATCATGGGCTCCGGCGGCCCCTCGGCGCGCACCATCGTCGAAGCCGCCGACATCACCCGCTCCAAGGGCCCGAAGCGCGTCGGCCCGTTTGCGGTGCCGAAGGCGATGTCCTCCACGGCGTCCGCGACGCTTGCGACCTGGTTCAAGATCAAGGGCGTGAACTATTCGATCTCCTCGGCCTGCGCGACCTCGAACCATTGCGTCGGCAATGCCTATGAGACCATCCAGATCGGCAAGCAGGACGTCATCTTCGCCGGCGGCTGCGAGGAGCTGGACTGGTCGCTGTCGGTGCTGTTCGACGCCATGGGCGCGATGTCCTCGAAGTACAACGACACGCCGGCCACGGCCTCGCGGCCCTACGATCTCAATCGCGACGGCTTCGTCATCGCCGGCGGCGCCGGCGTCCTGGTGTTGGAAGAGCTCGAGCATGCCAAGGCGCGCGGCGCGCGCATCTATGGCGAGGTCGTCGGCTATGGCGCGACCTCGGACGGTCACGACATGGTGGCGCCGTCGGGCGAAGGCGCCGAGCGCTGCATGCGCATGGCGATGTCGACGGTGAAGACCAAGGTCGACTACATCAACCCGCACGCGACCTCGACGCCGGCCGGCGACCCGCCGGAGATCGAGGCGATCCGAAATGTGTTCGGCGTCGGCGAGAAGTGCCCGCCGATCTCGGCGACCAAGGCGCTGACCGGCCACTCGCTCGGCGCCACCGGCGTGCAGGAGGCGATCTATTCGCTGCTGATGATGAACAACGGCTTCATCTGCGAGAGCGCGCACATCCAGGAGCTCGATCCCGTGTTCGCCGACATGCCGATCGTGCGCAAGCGCATCGACAACGTCAAGATCGGCACCGTGCTGTCGAACTCGTTCGGCTTCGGCGGCACCAACGCCACGCTGGTGTTCAGCCGGCTGGACGTGTGAGTTCTACCTTGCCGACTCCGGCGGAAGGACCAGACGAGATCAACTGGCACGACGGGGTTCTCGTTGACCTTCGAATTTCGGGGTTTGCCGAGGGCGAGCAGGAATTCACCCTTATCGTCGATCTGTATCCGGACGCTGACGTGCACGCGCCGCGACGCCGATACCGCTGCATTGGAACGAACGTTTCCCGTTTCGTCATGAGCGGCGATCGGGCGACTTCTGAAGAATCGATCCAGCGGGAATATCGATCTGTTGCGCATGGAATATACGGCCGATACAGAAATCCTTGTTGTCTGCCTGTTTGGTGGAACAATCGAAGTTGAAGCCAGATCTTTCCGACTCATGGAATCCACCACATGACTTCGTTGATGAAAGGCAAGCGCGGTCTGATCATGGGCATCGCCAATGATCATTCCATCGCCTGGGGCATGGCGCGGACGCTGCATGCCCACGGCGCCGAGCTCGCCTTCACCTTCCAGGGCGAGGCGCTCGGCAAGCGCGTCAAGCCGCTGGCGGAGCAGCTCGGCGTCGATCTGGTGCTGCCTTGCGACGTCGAGGACATCGCCAGCGTCGACGCCACTTTCGCGGTGCTCCGCGAAAAATGGGGCAAGCTCGACTTCGTCATCCACGCGATCGGCTTTGCCGACAAGAACGAGCTGAAGGGCCGCTACGCCGACACCAGCCGCGAGAACTTTTCGCGCACCATGGTGATCTCGTGCTTCTCGTTCACGGAGGTCGCAAAGCGCGCCGCCGAGCTGATGACGGAAGGCGGCAGCATGATCACGCTGACCTTCGGTGCCTCGGAGCGCGCGATGCCGAACTACAACGTGATGGGCGTCGCCAAGGCGGCGCTGGAAGCTTCCGTGCGCTATCTCGCCGCCGATTTCGGACCACGCGGCATCCGCGTCAATGCGATCTCCGCCGGCCCCATCCGCACCCTCGCCGGCTCCGGCATCGGCGAAGCGCGCGCCATGTTCGCCTACATGCAGAAGCACGCGCCGCTCCGCCGCGGCGTCACGCTCGACGAGCTCGGCGGTTCGGCGCTGTATCTGTTGTCGGATCTCTCCGGCGGCGTGACCGGCGAGATTCATTATGTGGATTCCGGCTACAACGTCGTCCTGATGCCGCGGCCGGATGATTTGAAGGCGGAATAGGCGACCCTGCCGTAGGGTGGGCAAAGGAGCGCAAGCGACGTGCCCACGATCTCCCAGCGATCGCCATAGATAGAGGACGTGGGCACGCTTCGCTTTGCCCACCCTACGAGAGCTTGCTTACCCCGCCGCGATCGTCTCCGCGCGTTGGAACGCCGGCCGCGCCGTGCAGCGCGCCAGATAGGCGTCGAAGGCCGGGCGCGACGGCACCATCTTGAACCGGCGTACCGCGAAGTTCAGGCCCGAGCCGATCACGACGTCGGCGGCGGAAAATTCCTCGCCGAGAATCCACGGCCCCTTGGCGAGCGCGGCGTCCAGCACGTCGAACACCTGCGTCGCGCTGCCCCAGGCCGCGGTCGAGGTCGGGATCTCGATCTTGGTGAAGATCTGGATGATGGCCGGCTCGATGCAGCCCGGTGAGAAGAACAGCCATTGCAGATAGCGCGCGCGGCGTGGATCGGTCACGGCGGGCGCGAGCTTCGTCTCGGGATAGCGGTCGCCGATATAGGCGCAGATGGCCGCGGCTTCGGCGAGCGCAGCATCGCCGTCGGTCAGCGCCGGCACCTTGCCCATCGGATTGATCTTCAAATAATCCGGCGCCTTCTGCGCGCCGGTCGTGATGTCGGTCAGCACGCGCTCATAGGGCAGGCCGCTCTCCTCCATCAGCCAGAGCGTCGTGAACGAGCGCGAGCGGGGCGACCAGTAGAGCTTGATCATGGCGCGGACCTCATTGCTGGAGCAGTCCTGGTAATGTCCGGTCGAGGCTTGTCGTCAATAAGGCACGGACACCGTCCCGCAGCTTTGCGTTGGCCGCCACCTCGGCGGGAGCCGATGGAAAGGCCGCCTCGTCCATCTCCTTGTTGGGACCACTGATCGGGTTGATCCCGATCAGGCGGGACATCATCGGCTCGTCATCAAGGCTTGCGGGGCCCTTTTTGATGGCCTCGAATGACTGCCCGTCGTACACGGTGATGTAGGTCAACGCGTACAGGAGCGTGCGGCGCTTGATCGGGTTGCCCCATTTGACGATGCCAAAGCCTTCGACGGACTGGTTGGTATTGCTGAAGCGGTTCTGGTATCGCTCGACCAGGACATAGCGTTGGCACTTGGTGGTGGCAGCGCTCTGCTGCACGAACTCCTGTCGTTCCGGGTTCCGACGCAGCATCGGCGATCCCGATTCCACGGCATGCGCAAAAGCAGCGGGCGAATACGCAATTCGCCTGACCGACTTTCCGGCTGCGGCGGCACGAAGCCGCGACAGGATGAGATCGTCCAGCCCCCAGCTGTCGACCGGCACGGGTGTGTACTCGTTGCCGAACATGGTGAAGCCGACCTGCTGAACGCCGAAACGATTGGCCGCCGCGGCCAGGAGACCGATCTCGCATGGGCCAGCGTCTGCAGCGCCCGCCTGCTTGGGATTCGGTGTGCCTTTCGGAGTTGCGCCCTTGGCTGGGCGCGTCGTTGGCGCAGCCGACGGCGGTGCAGGCTGCGCCGCGGCGACACTGACGAGGCCAAACAGGGAGAGCGCGGTCAAACAGATGCGAAACATGGAATCGGCGGGCGGGGACCACGGCTTGGAGATGTCCGATCAGGACTTGAGATAAGTCTTAGAGCGAGCCGATGACAGCCGCAAGGTGAGGGTCTCGGCGCGCTACGCGTCGATGGTCCTTCGATTCCACCGATAGTACTTCATCACGAACCCGTTCGACGGCTCGATCTCTTCCTTCTCGAACACAAAGCCTTCGCGCTCGTACCAGCGCCAGGCCTTTTCGTTCTCGCGCACACAGCGCAGATGCATCTCGTCGGGCATTTGCGTGCGCGTGAAGGCGAGCAATTGCCGGCCGAGCGATTGGCCTTGATAGGCCGGCGCGACGAACAGCATGTCGAGATAGAGCTTGGGCAGATGCAGCGCCAGCATCGCAGCGATCGTGCCGCGATCGTCGGCGACGAACAGGCTCCAGCCGTCCGCGATCTCGCGCCTGATGCGCGCACGCAAGTTCGCCAGCAGGAAGTCGCTGGCTTCGGCAAGCCCGGTTGAGACCCAGCTCTCCATCCAGACGCGGCCGATCTCGTCGTACTCCTCCGGGCGAGCGGGGCGGATGATCGGATGCGACATCCGCCGGTCAAGCCTTCTGGCTGCGCAGGGATTGCCGCGCGCGCACCTTGCCGGCCGACAGGCACACCACTTCGGAAATCTGCAGCAGCTGCCGCGCCAGCGGGCTGGTCTTGCGCCAGACCATGCCGATGGTGCGCGACGGCTCGGGGTCGCGGAAGCGCGCCAGCGAGACCGAGGCGGAGCGCGTCTCCACCGGCACCGCCATCTCCGGGATCAGGGTGACGCCGATGCCGGCGCTGACCATCTGCACCAGCGTCGACAGCGAGTTCGCATCCAGCATCTCGCGCGGCGGCGCCGATTGCATGTTGCAGAACGACAGCGCCTGGTCGCGGAAGCAGTGCCCCTCCTCGAGCAGCAGAAGCCGCATCTCGCGCATCATCTCGCGCGACGGCACCGGTGTGCCTTCATCGGCGCCCGGCCGTACCAGCAGAAATTTCTCCTCGAACAGCGCGACCTCGGTGAGCGAGGGCTCCGACACCGGCAGCGCCACGATGGCGGTGTCGAGCCGGCCCTCCACCAGTTCCTGGATCAGCCGCGGCGTCATGGTCTCGCGCACGCGGATGTCGAGCTCCGGGTGCATGCGCGTGAGATTCTTGGTGATCTTGGGAAGTAGGTAAGGCGCGATGGTCGGGATCATGCCGATGCGCAGGCGGCCGGCGAAGCGGTCCTGCGATGCGCGCGCGAAATCGCCGAGCTCGTCGACCGAGCGCAGGATGTCGCGGACCCGTTGCGCCAGCTCCTCACCGAACCGGGTCAGCGCGACCTGCCGCGCGCTGCGCTCCAGCAGCAGGCCGCCCAGCGCCTCCTCGAGTTCCTTGATCTGCATCGACAAGGCCGGCTGCGAGATCGAGCAGGACTCGGCCGCGCGTCCGAAATGGCCGTGACGGGCCAGCGCATCGAAATAGCGGAGCTGGCGCAGCGTCAAGTTGATCATCAGAAAATCCTATCGCAGCGATCACTAAAGTCAACTTCCCCTGATAGGACGCGGCGCTTAGAGTGGTTCTACCTGGTCAAGGGCGCGAGTTCGACGCCGCCAGAGGAGGTATTCATGGACGACACTTCGAAGTGCCCGTTTTCGGGCGGAAAACCCACGCGCGTGAACCGCGACTGGTGGCCGACGCAGCTCAACATCGAGGTGCTGCACAAGAATTCCGATCTGTCCGACCCGATGGGCAAGGAATTCGACTACGCCAAGGAGTTCAAGTCGCTCGACTTGAACGCGGTCATCAAGGACCTCACGGCCCTGATGACGGATTCGCAGGAATGGTGGCCCGCCGACTTCGGTCATTACGGCGGCCTGATGATCCGCATGGCCTGGCACAGCGCGGGCACCTACCGCATCACCGACGGCCGCGGCGGCGCCGGCGCCGGTCAGCAGCGTTTCGCCCCGCTCAACAGCTGGCCCGACAACGCCAACCTCGACAAGGCCCGCCGTCTGCTGTGGCCGATCAAGCAGAAATACGGCCGCAAGATTTCCTGGGCCGATCTGATGGTGCTCGCCGGCAACGTCGCGCTGGAATCGATGGGCTTCAAGACCTTCGGTTTCGCCGGCGGCCGCGCCGACGTCTGGGAGCCGGAAGAGCTCTATTGGGGTCCGGAAGGCACCTGGCTCGGCGATGAGCGCTACAGCGGCGAACGCCAGCTCGCCGAGCCGCTCGGCGCCGTGCAGATGGGCCTCATCTACGTCAATCCGGAAGGCCCGAACGGCAAGCCGGATCCGGTCGCCGCGGCCAAGGACATCCGCGAGACCTTCTTCCGCATGGCGATGAACGACGAGGAGACCGTCGCGCTGATCGCCGGCGGCCACACCTTCGGCAAGACCCATGGCGCGGGCGATCCATCGCTGGTCGGCCCGGAGCCGGAAGCCGGCGCGCTGGAAGATCAGGGCCTCGGCTGGAAGAGCAAGCACGCATCGGGCCTCGCTGGCGATTCCATCACCAGCGGTCTCGAGGTGACCTGGACGACGACGCCGACGAAGTGGAGCAACAACTTCTTCGAGAACCTGTTCAAGTACGAATGGGAGCTGACGAAGAGCCCGGGCGGTGCGAACCAGTGGACGGCCAAGGGTGCCGACGCGATCATTCCTGACGCCTTCGACAAGTCGAAGAAGCACCGCCCGACGATGCTGACGACCGACCTCTCGCTACGCTTCGATCCCGCCTACGAGAAGATCTCGCGGCGCTTCCTGGAGCACCCGGATCAGTTCGCGGACGCCTTCGCCCGCGCCTGGTTCAAGCTCACCCACCGCGACATGGGTCCGATCCAGCGCTATCTCGGCCCGCTTGTGCCGAAGGAGACGCTGATCTGGCAGGATCCGATTCCGGCCTTAAACCACGAGGTGGTCGGTGAGCAGGACATCGCTTCGCTGAAGAGCAAGATCCTGGCTTCGGGTCTGTCGGTCTCCGAGCTGGTCTCGACCGCCTGGGCGTCGGCCTCGACGTTCCGCGGCTCGGATAAGCGCGGCGGCGCCAACGGCGCGCGCATCCGTCTTGCTCCGCAGAAGGACTGGGAGGTGAACGACCCGGCCCAGCTCGCCAAGGTGCTCGGCAAGCTCGAAGCGATCCAGAAGGACTTCAACGCTTCGTCAGGCGCGAAGAAGGTCTCGCTCGCGGATCTCATCGTGCTCGGCGGCACCGCCGCGGTCGAGAAGGCCGCCAAGGATGCCGGCGTCGACGTCAAGGTCGGCTTCACGCCGGGCCGCATGGATGCCTCCCAGGAGCAGACGGACGCGGCCTCGTTCGCGCCGCTGGAGCCGCGCGCCGATGGTTTCCGCAACTACATCGGCAAGCGGCATCAGTTCATGCAGCAGGAGGAAGCTCTCATCGATCGCGCGCAGCTCTTGAGGCTCACCGGCCCCGAGATGACGGTGCTGGTCGGCGGCCTGCGTGTGCTCGGTGCCAACGCGAATGGCTCGAAGCACGGCGTGTTCACCACCAAGGTGGGAACGCTGAGCAACGACTTCTTCGTCAACCTGCTCGACATGAGCGCGCAGTGGACGCCGGCTGCCGACGGCACCTACGAGGCACGCGACCGCAAGACCAATGCGGTGAAGTGGACCGGCACCCGCGCCGATCTCATCTTCGGCGCGCACTCGCAGCTCCGCGCCTTCGCCGAGGTCTATGCGACCTCGGACGCCAAGGAGAAGTTCGTCAAGGACTTCGCCAAGGCCTGGACCAAGGTGATGAACCTCGACCGCTTCGACATCGCGGCGTGAGTGTGACACCTCTCCCATAGGGAGAGGTCGGCGCGCAGCGCCGGGTGAGGGGTTCTACTCTCTCGTGGGACCAAACCCCCTCACCCGATTTGCTTCGCAAATCGACCTCTCCCCGCTGGGGAGAGGTGAAGAGCAGCGCGCTGACGGATCGAGACCACCAACAAAAAGGGCGGCCTTTCGGCCGCCCTTCGTTTTTTGCTTTGTCGCGAGAGGCCTTACTCGCCGGCCGCTTCGCGCGGGGCCTTCTCGCCTTCGGCCTTGTCCTTGCCCTCGAGGTCCTCGCCGGTGGTCTGGTCGACCACTTTCATCGACAGGCGGGTCTTGCCGCGATCGTCGAAGCCGAGCAGCTTGACCTTGACCTTGTCGCCTTCCTTGACGACGTCGGAGGTCTTCTGCACGCGGCTGGCCGCGAGCTGGCTGATGTGGACGAGGCCGTCCTTGGAGCCGAAGAAGTTCACGAAGGCGCCGAACTCCATCACCTTGACGACGGTGCCGTCGTAGATCTGGCCGACTTCCGGATCGGACGCGATCGACTTGATCCACTTGATCGCGGCCTTCATCGCCTCACCGTCAGAGGAGGCGACCTTCACGGTGCCGTCGTCCTCGATGTTGACCTTGGCGCCGGTCTTCTCGACGATCTCGCGGATCACCTTGCCGCCGGTGCCGATCACTTCGCGGATCTTGTCGGTGGCGATCTTGAAGGTCTCGATGCGCGGCGCGTATTCGCCGAGCTCGGCGCGGGCCGCGGTGAGGGCCTTGGCCATCTCGCCGAGGATATGGATGCGGCCGTCCTTGGCCTGGGCCAGCGCCACCTTCATGATCTCTTCGGTGATGCCCTCGATCTTGATGTCCATCTGGAGCGAGGTGATGCCCTGTTCCGTGCCGGCGACCTTGAAGTCCATGTCGCCGAGATGGTCCTCGTCGCCGAGGATGTCCGAGAGAACCGCAAAGCGCTTGTCTTCGAGGATCAGGCCCATCGCGATGCCCGCGGTCGGCCGCTTCAGCGGCACGCCCGCGTCCATCAGCGCCAGCGAGGCGCCGCAGACCGAAGCCATCGAGGACGAGCCGTTGGACTCGGTGATCTCCGACACCACGCGCGTGGTGTAGGGGAATTCATGGTGCGGCGGCAGCACCGGACGAATCGCGCGCCAGGCCAGCTTGCCGTGGCCGATCTCGCGGCGCTTGGTGCCACCGAGGCGGCCGGTCTCGCCGACCGAGTAGGGCGGGAAGTTGTAATGCAGCAGGAACGTTTCCTTGTACGTCCCGGACAGCGCGTCGATGTACTGCTCGTCCTCGCCGGTGCCGAGCGTGGTCACGACCATCGCCTGGGTCTCGCCGCGGGTGAACAGCGCCGAGCCGTGGGCGCGCGGCAGCACGCCGACCTCGGCGACGATGTTGCGCACCGTCTTGCTGTCGCGGCCGTCGATGCGCTTGCCGGTGTCGAGGATGTTCCAGCGAACGATCTTGGCCTCCAGCTCCTTGAACACGCCGGCGATGCGCAGCTTGTCGTATTGCGGCTCCTGCCCTTCGGGGAAGTAATGGGCCATCACCTTTTCCTTGACCTTGCCGACCGCGGCGTAGCGATCCTGCTTGACCGGAATGGCGTAGGCGGCGCGCAGCTCCTGCTCGACCAGGCCGAGCATTTCCTTCTCGAGCGCGGCATTGTCGATGACGGTGACTTCGCGCGGCTCCTTGGCAGCCTTCTCGGCGAGATCGATGATGGCGTTGATCACCGGCTGGAAGTGGCGGTGACCGAACATCACGGCGCCGAGCATGATGTCTTCGTTCAGTTCCTTGGCTTCCGATTCCACCATCAGCACGGCGTCGGCGGTGCCGGCGACGACGAGGTCGAGCTGGGTGTCGACCATCTCGTCGAGCGTCGGGTTGAGAATGAATTCGTCATTGGCGAAGCCGACGCGGGCCGCGCCAATCGGGCCCTTGAAGGGGGCGCCGGACAGCGTCAGCGCGGCGGAGGCCGCGACCATCGCCACGATGTCGGGATCGTTCTCCATATCGTGCGACAGCACGGTGACGATCACCTGGGTCTCGTTGCGCCAGCCGTCGACGAACAGCGGGCGGATCGGTCGGTCGATCAGGCGGGAGACCAGCGTCTCCTTCTCGGTCGGACGGCCCTCGCGCTTGAAATAGCCGCCGGGAATGCGGCCCGCAGCGTAGGCCTTTTCCTGGTAGTCGACGGTCAGCGGCAGGAAGTCGACGCCTTCGCGCGGCGCCTTCGCCGCGACGACGGTGGCGAGCACCACGGTCTCGCCATAGGTGGCGACGACGGCACCGTCGGCCTGGCGGGCGATCTTGCCGGTTTCGAGCTTGAGTGGGCGTCCGCCCCAGTCGATCTCGACTGAATGCTTATTGAACATAGAGGTCTTCTTTCATGGGTTCTCGAAAGAAGGGACGGCTCTCGAAAAACAAAAACCATGCGCAAGATTGCGGGACGCTGATCGGAGCGGATGATCAGCGTCCTGCGATCCTGCCATGGTTTTTGGATGTCGGATGGCGTCCATCCTTTCGGGTCATACGGGCGCCTTGCCCGTTGTGCCCAGCCGCCGGATTGCTGCTGGACTGTCAGTCGGCACGAATGCGAACACCGAACCGCGGTCCTCGCCCTTCATGCCCGGATGCTCGCCCTCAACGGCTTGCGTCCGATGTGCGCGCAACCTCGATCAAAAAGCTTGAAATAAGCGCTTTCGTTCGAAACCACGTGCGAAAACGCGCGCCGGTGGCGCGCGCAGGAACTCTTAACGACGAATATTGTGCTTCTCGAGCAGCGCCTTGTAGCGTGCCTCGTCCTTCTTCTTGAGATAGTCGAGGAGCGAGCGGCGGGTCGAGACCAGCTTCAAGAGGCCGCGACGCGAATGGTTGTCCTTCACGTGGGTCTTGAAATGGTTGGTGAGGTTGTTGATGCGTTCCGACAGGATCGCGACCTGAACCTCGGGCGAGCCGGTGTCGCCGGCCTTGGTGGCATTCGTCTTGATGACTTCCGCTTTGCGTTCTGCGGCAATCGACATCGTCAATTTCTCTCGTTGCGACCGGGGCTGGCAGTCAGGCCGGTCAGGTTGAACACACGCTTGGGGATGATTTCGCCATTGCCAACTTCGGCAAGCGCCAAAAGACGGCCTGCCACCGTGACATAGACTGTGCCGCTACAAGTGGGCGCATCCCGTCCGCGCAACAAAACGGCCTGGCCCCGATGGAGCCTTGCCGCATCAGCCCGAGTGACGGCCAGTGCCGGGATGTCGTCCAGCGCGGTCTCAACGGGCAAAAGCGCGTCGGCGAGGCTGCCCTCGCCGGACGCGGCTCTATCGCACAAAGCCTCCAACTGATCCAGCGGAATCATGTCGTTTTCGCCAAATGGGCCGACCAGGGTCCGCCGGAGCGCGCAGATATGGCCGTAAGTGCCGAGAATCCGGCCCATATCGCGGGCCAGCGCCCGCACATAGGTGCCCTTGCCGCATTCGGCCTCGAACACGGCCCGGCCGTTATCCGGTTGATCTACAAGGGTTAAATGGTGAATCTCGACCGGGCGGGGGGCCAGCTCCACGACCTCGCCGTCGCGGGCGAGGTCATAGGCGCGCTCGCCCTGGACCTTGATCGCCGAATAGCGCGGCGGGACCTGCTCGATCACCCCGGTGAAGCGGGGCAGCAGGGCGAGGATGGCCTCCCGGCTCGGGCGCTGGTCCGAGGTCGCGGTCACCCGGCCCTCGATGTCGTCGGTGTCGCGCTCCTCGCCCCAGCAGACCGTGAAGCGGTAGCGCTTGCGGCCGTCCATCACGAAGGGGACGGTCTTGGTGGCCTCACCGAGTGCGATCGGCAGCCCGCCGGAGGCGAGCGGATCGAGCGTGCCGGCGTGTCCGGCGCGCTTGGCGTTGAACAGCCGCTTGAGCACGGCGACCGCCTGCGTCGAGGTCATGCCGATCGGCTTGTCGAGCACGACCCAGCCATGGACATCACGGCGGTCGCGACGGACCTGGTTGCCCTTCTGCTGCTTGGCGCGCGGATCGTTGTTGACGCGGCGCGGCTCCTGATGCGGCTGAGAATTCTCCGCGAAATTGTTGTTCTGCACGTCGCGCTGGTCGGTGTCGTTGCCGCCGATCGTGCCGTGAGCCGGGTCCATGGTCATTGCTCTTCTTCCCGATCCGAATGCGGATCCTGTTCCAAATCCTTCTGCACCGCAGGCGTTCGCAAAAGCTTCTCGATCCGTTCCGCTTCGTCGAATCGTTCGTCGACGCGGAAGCGAATGTCAGGTGCAAATTTCAGGTTAACGCGCCGCGCGACCTCGCCGCGCAGGAACTTCTTGTTGCGTTCGAGCGCAGCGATCACGATCTCGGTGTCGCGGCCACCGAGCGGCATCACGTAGACGGTCGCGAGCTTCAGGTCGGGCGACATCCGCACCTCCGGCACGGTGATGATGTGACCTTCCAGATCAGCATCATGCACATTGCCTTGCGCCAGAATATCGGCCATCGCGTGGCGAACCTGCTCGCCGACGCGCAGCTGACGCTGCGAGCCGCCGGGCGCGGAACTCTTCTTCTGATGATGCCGTGGCATTTTTTCGAAAATCACCTCGTCATGCCCGTGCCTTCGACACGGGCATTGTCATGTGTCCTGTTGAAACGAAGAGGGGTGGATGGCCGGAAAAATCCGGCCATCGCACTCCCGCAATCTCAGTTCAAAAAGATCCGAACGCTTCGGTAAGATTTGGACTTACAGGGAGCGCTGGATCGTCTCCACGCGATAACACTCGATCACGTCACCGGCACGCATGTCGTGATAATTCTCGAAGGCCATGCCGCATTCCTGGCCGGACTGGACTTCCTTCACTTCGTCCTTGAAGCGCTTCAGCGTCGACAGCTTGCCTTCGTGCACGACGACATTGTCGCGGATCAGGCGCACATTGGCGCCGCGTTCCACGGTACCGTCGGTGACGCGGCAGCCGGCGACCTTGCCGACCTTGGAGATGTTGAAGATCTCCAGGATCTCGGCATTGCCCAGCATGGTTTCGCGCAAGGTCGGCGCGAGCAGGCCGCTCATCGCCTTCTTCACGTCGTCCACGAGGTCGTAGATGATGTTGTAGTAGCGGATCTCGATGCCGTTGCGCTTGGCGGCCGCAGCGGCCTCCTTGTTGGCACGAACCGAGAAGCCGATGATCGCGGCGTTGAAGCCTTCGGCCAGCGTCACGTCGGATTCCGAGATGCCGCCGACGCCGGCATGCAGGATGCGGGCGGCGACCTCGTCGGTGCCGAGCTTCTCCAGCGAGCCGAGGATGGCTTCCAGCGAACCCTGCACGTCGGCCTTGACGATCAGCGGGAATTCCTTGCGGCCCGCCGTCTTCAATTGCGACATCATCTGCTCGAGCGAGCCGCGCATGCCGGAGATCGAGGCTGCCGCGTTCTCGCGCTTCTGGTGCGCGCGGTAGCTGGTGACCTGGCGGGCGCGGGCTTCGTTCTCGACCACCGCGAGACGATCGCCGGCCTCGGGCGGGCCGTTGAAGCCGAGCACTTCGACCGGCACCGAGGGGCCGGCCTCCTGCACGGTCTCGCCCTGATCGGAGATCAGCGCGCGGACGCGGCCCATTTCGGCACCGGCGACGATGATGTCACCGACGCGGAGCGTGCCGCGCTGGACCAGCACGGTGGCGACCGGACCACGGCCGCGATCGAGCTTGGCCTCGATCACGGTGCCTTCGGCGGGACGCTCCGAATTGGTCTTCAGGTCGAGGATTTCGGCCTGGAGCGCGATCATCTCGAGCAGCTTGTCGAGATTGGTCTTGTTCTTGGCGGACACCTCGACGTCGACGACTTCGCCGCCGAAGGATTCCACCTGCACCTCGTGCTGGAGCAGCTCGGTGCGCACGCGCTCGGGCTTGGCATCGGGCTTGTCGATCTTGTTGATGGCAACGATGATCGGCACGCCTGCCGCCTTGGCGTGATTGATGGCTTCGACCGTCTGCGGCATCACGCCATCATCGGCCGCGACCACCAGCACGACGATGTCGGTGACCTTGGCGCCGCGGGCGCGCATCGCGGTGAACGCTGCGTGGCCGGGCGTGTCGATGAAGGTGATCTTCTTGCCGGTTTCAGGCGATGTCACCTGATAGGCGCCGATGTGCTGGGTGATGCCGCCGGCTTCGCCGGAGACCACGTTGGCGTGACGGAGCGCGTCGAGCAGCGACGTCTTGCCGTGGTCGACGTGACCCATGACGGTCACCACGGGCGAACGGGTCTCGGTGTCGGTCGAATCGTCGGTAGCGTCGAACAGACCTTCCTCGACGTCGGACGCGGCAACGCGCTTGACGGTGTGGCCGAGCTCTTCGGCGATCAGCTGCGCGGTGTCGGCATCGATCACGTCGGTGATCTTGTGCATCGCGCCCTGCTTCATCAGCATGCGGATGACATCGACCGCGCGCTCAGCCATGCGGTTGGCGAGCTCCTGGATGGTGATCGCTTCCGGAATGACCACCTCGCGGATGAGCTTTTCCTTGGGCTCATTCGAGGCGTGGCCCTTCAGGCGCTGGGTGCGGCGGCGGAACGAGGCGATCGAGCGCTCGCGCACTTCGTCGGCATTGAGCGCGGTGACGACGGTCAGGCGCCCGCGCTCCTTCTGCGGGCCGGGCTTGTGGGTGGGCTTGGGGGCTACCACGGGGACGGGACGGCGCGGCGGGGGCGGCCGGCGCGGGCTTTGCCGTCACCTCAGGCGCGTGCGGCTCGGGTCCGTCGCCAATGCGGCGCTTGCCGCGCTTCTCGACCACGACCTGCTTGCTGCGGCCATGGCTGAAGCTCTGGCGCACGGTGCCCGTTTCGACGCGCGGCTTGAGCGATAGCGTCTTGCTCGGAACGCTCAGCTTCTTGTCGCCAGGGGTCTTGGTATCAACCATTCAGCAGTCCTAATCCTGATTTATCAGTGTTGTGCGTTGCCGCACCATCCAATTGGGTCGTCGTTGTCTCTCAGAAATCCTGGCCGGGTTTTTCGGCAGTCTTGTCGTCGTCCGCCATCCGGTATCGGACCAGGATCTGGCTACGTGACAGGAATGACTTGCTCGCCGGGCCCGCGAGCAGGGCAGCATGTATCACATTTGACCGGGTCAGTGCCAAATCCAATTCTAACGATTTCAGAGCGGTAACGACGGGAATCTGCGCCTTAGCACCGCGATTCCCGGCATTCTGGCGCGCCAGCATGTCCAATTTGCGGATTCCGTCCGCGGCCCCGTCGCTGGCATGGATCAGGACCTCGACCGTCCCTTCCCGAAGGGCGCTCTCGACCTTGCCGAAGCCGGCCACGACCTGGCCCGCCTTGGCGGCGATCCCAAGGGCTTCGGTTACGCTCCGGACCAGGAGCGCCTCGATGTCGGTGGGAAGCGTCTGAGGGATGCGCAGCTCGCGCTTGAAGGCTTTGCTGAATTGGTGACGCCGCACCGCTTCCGCAACCGTCTTGCGTGAGGCGGTGAGCCACATCCCGCGTCCGGGCAGCTTGCGCTTGAGATCGGGAACTATTTGTCCGTCAGGCGATGCGACGAAGCGGATCAGCTCGTCGATCGGCCGGACCTCGCGGCTGACCGCGCACATGCGCATGGTCGCGGACCTTTCGGTCCGCGGGCCATGGTCAAGTTCGAGGTCGGAATCTGCAAGCATCCGGGCGACATTCTCCTTTGCCCTTAAGCCGGCTGATCTTCGGTCGCCTCGGCCTCCTCGGCCGGCTTGGCGAGATCGGCCTCGGTGATCCAGCCGGCCTTGACGCGGGCCTGCATGATCATCGCTTCGGCGTCGTCACGGGAGATGTCGATTCCGTCGAGCGCACCGGCGTGCTTGGTCGGCTCGCTGCCTTCCTTGCGCTCGGTCCAGCCGACCAGATCGTCGGTGGCGCAGCCGGCGAGGTCCTCGACGGTCTTGATGTCGTTCTCGCCGAACTTCACCAGCATCTTCGAGGTGACGCCGGGCACGTCCTTGAGCGCGTCCTCGACGCCAAGCTCCTTGCGCCTCGCCTCGAGCTCGGCTTCCTGCTGCTCGAGATATTCGCGGGCGCGGTTCTGCAGCTCCTGCGCGGTCTCCTCGTCGAAGCCCTCGATGCCGGCGAGCTCCTTGACGTCCACCATCGCGAGCTCCTCGACCGAGGTGAAGCCTTCGGACGCCAGCAGCTGGCCGACTACCTCGTCGACGTTGAGCGATTCCATGAAGACGCGGGTGGAGTTCTCGAAGTCGGCCTGGCGACGCTCCGATTCCTCCTGCTCGGTCAGGATGTCGATGTCCCAGCCGGTGAGCTGCGAAGCCAGGCGCACGTTCTGGCCGCGGCGGCCGATCGCCAGCGAGAGCTGGTTGTTGGTGTCGGGCACCACGACCTCGATGCGCTCGCGGTCCTCGTCGATGACGACCTTGGAGACTTCCGCCGGCGCCAGCGCGTTGACCACGAAGGTCGCGATGTCGGGCGACCAGGGAATGATGTCGATCTTCTCGCCCTGCAGCTCGTTCACCACGGCCTGCACGCGCGAGCCGCGCATGCCGACGCAGGCGCCGACCGGATCGACCGAGGAATCGCGGGAAATCACGCCGATTTTCGCGCGCGAGCCGGGATCGCGGGCCACCGCCTTGATCTCGACGATGCCGTCGTAGATCTCCGGCACTTCCTGCGCGAACAGCTTCGCCATGAACTGCGGATGGGTGCGGGAGAGGAAGATCTGCGGGCCTCTCGTCTCGCGGCGGACGTCGAAGATATAGGCGCGGACGCGGTCGCCGTTGCGGAACACTTCGCGCGGCAGCATCTCGTCGCGGCGGATGATGGCTTCGCCGCGGCCGAGATCGACGATCACGCTGCCATATTCGACGCGCTTGACGACGCCGTTGACGATGTCGCCGATGCGGTCCTTGAATTCCTGGTACTGCCGGTCGCGCTCGGCCTCGCGCACCTTCTGCACGATCACCTGCTTGGCCGATTGCGCGGCGATGCGGCCATATTCCAGCGGCGGCAGGGTGTCGGCGATGGTGTCGCCTACTTGCGCGCCCGGATTGGCGCGCTGCGCGTCCACCAGCGAGATCTGGTTGGAGTGATTCTCGACCTTGTCGACCACCAGCATGTGGCGCGACAGCCGCAGCTCGCCCTTCTTCGGGTCGATCTCGGCATGAACGTCAGTCTCGCTGCCGTAACGGGCGCGCGCCGCCTTGGCGATGGCGTCTTCCATCGCTGCGATGACGATGCCGCGGTCGATCGACTTTTCGCGCGCGACGGCGTCCGCGATCTGAAGCAATTCAAGTCGGTTGGCGCTGACTGCCATGGCTAGTCTCCTTGGTCAGGCTCGATCTCGCCGCGCCGCGCGCGTTCGGCGGCAAGGCGATGTTTCTTCGTGTTGGTCGGGGCCGGCTTCTTCTTCGGCTTGGTGTTCTTGGTGGTCTTCTCGCTGATCTTGGCGTGCGGTGCCTGCGGCGGCTCGAGACCGAGATTGCGCCGCATCTCGCGCGCCTCGGCCTTGCCGCGGCGCATGGATTCGGCGATCAGCTCGTCAGTCAGCACCAGCCGCGCATCGCCGATATCCTCCATGGTCAGGAGAACGTCGGCATCGTCGCCAGCCTTGGCATCGTCGCGATGCAGATGCACGCGGTCGCCCTCGACCGCGCCGAGCGTGCCGCGGAAGCGCTTCCGCCCGTCATGGGCGACCGCCATCTCGATCTTCACCAGATGCCCGGAATAGCGCTCGAAATCGGAGCGGCGCACCAGCGGACGGTCGATCCCCGGCGAGGAGATCTCCAGCCGATAGGCGCGGTCGATGGGATCGGCGACGTCGAGCACGGGCGACAGGGCCCGCGAGATCGCCTCGCAATCCTCAATCTGCATCGAGCCGTCGGGCCGCTCGGCCATGATCTGCACGGTGCAGCCGGCTTCCCCGGAAATGCGGATCCGGACCAGGCGGTAGCCCATGCCCTGGAGCACGGGACCTGCCACCGCGGACACCCGTGCCGCGACGCCGGGCTCGACCACGAGCCGCGGCTCGGCCAGCAATTCGGCATCCGTGGAACCAGGGTTCGGTTCGGTCATGTCCAGGGTCAGGGCGCTCGATGGTTAAGGCTTGGTTACGATTTCAAAGCCCGCTTCGGAACTTTCCCGACAACGCGTCGGGCGCATCTCCCGCCGAGCCGCGTTCAGGTAATAAAAAAGAGCGGGTCCTTTCGGGCCCACTCTCACTACGCGGATCGTATGAGAAGATGAATTGGCGCTGATATAGCGCTTTCTTAACCCCCGGACAAGGCCCATTGCAGCGAGAACGGGGGCCTTTTTGCGCCCGTCTGCAGGCCCTGCGCAACGCTTCCTTCATCAAGCAGGCCTAGATTTTCCGATTGTGGGGCGGCTTGAACCAAGGGCGCACCCGCGGCGTGCCCCGTTCGAGTTGCGTTTTCATGACCGTTGCCACGTCGCTCATTCCTGGACTGGACGATATCGTCAAGCGCGGCGATCCGCGCCGCCGCGGCGAGATCGCGCGTGCCATCTCTCAATTGTTCTTCCGGGACGCGGACAAGCTCCGCCCCGAGCTGATCGATCTCTTCGACAATCTCCTGATCGATCTCGTCCCCCATGCCGAGCTCGCCTCCCGCGCTGATCTGGCCGAGCGCTTCTCGCGCCTGAACAATGCGCCGCCGCACCTCGTCAATCAGCTCGCGCGCGAGAACGAGATCATGGTGGCCGGCCCCGTGCTGCGCCGCTCGCCCGTGCTCGACGAGGCGGCTCTGGTCGAGATCGCGCGCTTGAAGGGCCAGGGCCATCTGCTGGCGATGACGGAGCGTCCCGCTTTGTCACCCGCCGTCACCGACGTGCTGGTCGAGCGCGGCGATCGCGACGTGGTGCGGCGTGCCGCCGCCAATGCCGGTGCGGTGTTCTCGCCAGGCAGCTATTCCGAGATGATCAAGCGCGCGGCGCAGGACGGCGTGCTGACGCTCAAGATCGGTCAGCGCAACGACCTTTCCGGCGAGAATCTGAAGCTGCTGCTGGACGGGACGCTCGACGTCATCCGCCGTCGTCTCTCCACCGTGGTCAATCCCGTGCGCCAGGTCGAGATCAAGCGCGCGATGGCCGCGATCGAGGAGGCCGCGCTGCCGCCGGGCCCGCGCCGCGATTTCTCCGCGGCACAACGCACGGTGCTGACCTTGAATCGCGAGGGCCATCTCGGCGAGAGCGCGCTGCTCGGTTTCGCCAAGGCGCACAAATACGAGGAATCGGTCGCCGCGCTGTCGGCGATGTCGGGCGTTCGCCTCCAGGTCCTCGACCGCCTGATCGCGGGCGACCGCTACGATCCGCTGCTGATCCTGGGCCGCGTGCTGAACCTCGGCTGGCCCACGGTGCGCGCGCTCATCCTGCTCTGGTACGGCTCGAACCGCACGCCGGCCGATGCCGACATCGAGACCGCGCGCGTGAACTTCACGCGCCTGATGCCGACGACCGCCGAGCGCGTCGTGAATTTCTGGCGCAACCGGCAGACGATTTAGTTCCGCGCGTCGTCATTGCGAGCGTAGCGAAGCAATCCAGAAATCTCTCCGAGCAGGCACTCGGGATTGCTTCGTTCGCCAGCGCAAATTGCTTTGCAATTTATCGCGGGCTCCTCGCAATGACGGCTAATCGACCCGCCTGAACCGCAAATACGCCGCCTTGCGCCCTTCGCGCGCGGCCTTTCGACCGTAGCGCGTCATGGTGTAGCCCGGCCATGGCTGCCGGAAATCGTCGGCGCGTTCGGCGAGCCAGACGAAGTCTGGCGAACGCGCAAGATGCGACAGCGTCCAGGCGCAGTAATCGTCGATGTCGCAGACGAAACGGAATTCACCATTCGGCCTGAGCACGCGCGCCATTGCCGCGATGGTGCGGTCCTGGACGAAGCGCCGCTTCCAGTGTCGCCGCTTCGGCCAGGGATCGGGATGGATCAAATCGATCCGCGACAGCGACTTCCGGGGCAGCCAGGCGAGCAGCTCGGCGGCATCGCCCGCGAACAGGCGGATATTGCCGATGTTGGCCGCCTCGATCTGCGCGAGGATCTTGGCCATGCCGTTGACATAGGGCTCGCAGCCGATGAAGCCGGTGGCGGGAAAGTTTTGCGCCTCGGCCGCGAGATGCTCGCCGCCGCCGAAGCCGATCTCGAGCCTGATGTCGTCGGCTGCGGGATCGAAGATGTCGCGGGCGTCCGCCGGCGCCTCACCCTCGATATCGAGCGCAAGATGCGGCAGCAGCTGCTCGATCAACCCGGCCTGGTGTTGCCTGAGCTTGTGGCCCTTGCGGCGCCCGAAGAAGGCGCGCTCGCTGTCGTCGCGATCGGGGGTTGACTTGCGTTCGCTCATCGCAGCGTCTGATAAAGGCGATGGAGCAGCCGCGCGCGTGGTGCCAGTGAGGAGACATAGAGCTGCTCGTAATGGGTGTGCGCGCCCTTGCCGTCGACGCCGAGCCCGTCGAGAGTCGCGGTGTGCGGGGCGGTGAAATTGCCGTCCGAGCCGCCGCCGGTATGGGTGTCGATCAGCTCGAAGCCGATCTCGCCGGCGAGCGTTCGGGCATGCTCGTACAGCGATGCGCCTGCATTGCTCTTCTCGTAAGGCGGCCGGTTGAGCTCGCCGGTGACCATGACGGTGACGCCGTCGGTCTTCGATCGCAGCCCGAGGATCTTGCCGACGAACTCGTCTGCGTCCTTGAGGCTCACCACGCGCAGATCGACTTCCGCATAGGCATCCTCGGGCGTGACGTTGGGACGCGTGCCGCCGCGCACCACACCGACATTGACGGTGACGCCGCGCGCCAGATCGTTCATCCCTTCCAGCGCCAGGATGACGTTGCCGAGTTCGCGGACGGCGCTGCGGCCGTCTTCGGGTCGCGAGCCGGCATGCGCGGGCACGCCCTTGATGAAAACCCGGAAGCGACCGACGCCCTTGCGTCCGGTCACGATCTTGCCGCCGTCGCGCGCCGGCTCGGTCACCAGCACATATTTGGCCTTGCGCCCTTCCTTTTCGATCAGCGCGCGCGACGTCGGGCTGCCGATCTCCTCGTCGGAGGTGAACAGATGCGTGATGCCGAGCGGCGAGCGATCGCCCGTCGCGCAAAGCGCGCGGAAGGCGTGATGGGCGATGTAGGCGCCGCCCTTCATGTCGTAGATGCCCGGGCCGAACGCGACGTCGCCTTCGACCTTGAACGGCAGGCGCTCGATGAAGCCCATGGGATGGACGGTATCGAGGTGGCTCAGCACCAGGATGCCCGGCTGCTCCTGCCCCCAATTCGTGCGCGCCATGAGATGGTCTCCGCAGCCGTCCGTGCCGGCGATGCGCTCGAGCGTGACGGGCAGGTCGCAGTATTGCTCCGCGACCACGGAGACCAGCTTGTTGACCTGTTCAGGTGCTTCCGTCGGTGTCTCGATCTCCACCCAGCGGCGGATGCCATCGAGAATAGTTTGTGAATCGAACCAATTGGAGTCGGTCATGGGCGCATCTGTGCCTTTGAATCGCATCATCGCAGCGGACGCGCATCAAAGCGCGGTCGTAAATGACGACATAGGCCAGATTTGATGCAGTCTCAAATCGCCGTGGAGATGGCGATTCAGCGCTTGTCGGGGCCTTCGCGGGCCGCGATCTGCTCGACCAGATCGACGATCGAGCGGCGCATCTTCGAATCCGTGATTCGCGTGAACGCCTTGGTCAAGGCGAGCCCTTCGGAGGTCGCGAGAAAGTCCGAGACGTAAGAGGGCGAGGCGCCCTCGCTGAAGCCATCCGGACCCGGCACGCCGCTCGGGCCGCCCTCGAACAGGAAGGACACCGGCACCTGCAGAATCTCCGCGATCTGCTGGATGCGGCTCGCGCCGACCCGGTTGGTGCCCTTCTCGTATTTCTGAATCTGCTGGAAAGTCAGGCCCAAAGCTTCACCGAGCTTTTCCTGGCTCATGCCCAACATGATGCGGCGCATGCGCACGCGACTGCCGACATATTTGTCAACAGGGTTGGGCGCTTTCGACATTTCCTCAGCCCTCCAAACACCACCTTCGGCGCAATGATCAAGCATGCCTCGGGTGCAACATCGCAAAATCAAACCCTGTTATTGGGAAACATTGCGGAGAAATTTAGCAACGCACCACTGTCTTTTGCAGCCGGTGCAGAATGGGGAGCCCGTGTGCAGTCTGTCAACCGTGGGACTACGGTTGTCAAAGGATTCCGGCCGCTGCGGCGGCGGCGCGATCAGGGCTGGCGTTTGCCTATTCGTCGGCGGACCGCCAACAGCACGGCCACCGCGACGAGCATCGCTGCGGGCACATCACCCACCCGTGCATAAACGGTCGGTGGGATCGCCGTCGGCAGATTTGCATCCAGAATGCCCTCGATGCCGAGACCGAGGCTCGCCACCGTGCGGCCGACCGGATCGATCACTGCGGAGATGCCGGTATTGGCCGAGCGGACCAGCGGCAATCCGAGCTCGATCGCGCGCATCCGCGACTGCTCCAGGTGCTGGTAGGGACCGGTCGAGATGCCGAACCAGCCGTCATTGGTGAGGTTCACGATCCAGCCCGGACGTTCGTTGCGTGCGGCCACTTCGTCGGGAAAGATCGCCTCGTAACAGATCAGCGGCAGCGCCGGCGGCGCGCCGGCAACGGGGAGCGCATGCCGCACGGTCCCTGGAATGAAGCCGCCGCGCACACGCGTCAGTTGCTCGAAACCGAGCTTCTCCATCAACGACTGGTAGGGAAGAAATTCTCCGAATGGGACCAGGTGCAGCTTGTCGTACACGGCGAGCACGCTGCCGTCGTGATCGATCACGTAGATCGAGTTGTAGGCGCGCGTGATCGGCGTGCCCCGCGGCAGGTCAGGCGCACGGACCGATCCCGTGATCAGCACCGTGCCCTTCGGCAAGAGATCGGCGATTTGCGCCATCGCGTCGGCTTCGCGGGTCAGGAAGAACGGAAAGGCGGATTCCGGCCAGATCAGGATGGTGGCATCGCGCACGCCGGTCGATTGCGGCCCGGAGGCGCGGTCCGACAGCGCGAGGTACTTCTTCATTACCTCCGGCTTGGCGGCGTAGTTGAATTTCGCGTCCTGCTGCAGGTTGGGCTGCATCAGGCGCAGCTTGGCGCCCGCCACCATCGTGGTCGGATGCAGCGCCAGGCGGATCGCGCCGAAGATGCTCATGACAACCAGGAGCGCGAGGCCCGCGGCCGGCACCCGCCATTGCAGGCGCCGATCGGGCGTGCGGTCGATCAGCGTCGCCGGGCTCGCGAAGATCGCGACCGTCAGGAACGTCATGCCCCACAGGCCGATCAGCGAGGCCGTCTGCGCCAGCGGCAATGGCTCGGAGAGGGCATAGCCGAACGCGTTCCAGGGAAAGCCGGTCAGCGCATGACCGCGCAGCCATTCGCTGATGGTGAGGCTCGCCGCGAGCGCCAGCACGCGCGTGGCGTTCTTGCTCCAGAGCAGCCGCGCCAGCGCAAAGCCGATCGCCGTGAAGATCGCAAGATAGGCCGGCAGGCCCAGCACCGCGAACGGCGTCAGCCAGGCGAATATGTCGGCTTCGACGAAGAAGGCATAGCCGATCCAGTAGAGGCCGGGCACGAAATAGCCGAGCCCGAACCAGTAGCCGGTCAAGGCCGCCGCGGGCACGCCGCCATAGCGGCCGGCCCCGGCGCCGTCGATCAGCCAGACCAGCACCGGGAAGGTGACGAACAGCACCGGAAAGAGGTTGAACGGCGCCAGTGCCAGCACCGACAGCGCGCCGGCCGCCATGGCGACGATGGCGCGCTGCCATCCCCAGGTGAGGATGATGGCCAGCGCAATTTGCCGAAGGCGCTGCGATGGGCTCACTGCGGGCCGGTCCCGTCGCTCGGCGGCGGCGTGGGCGTGTCGCTGGCCGGCGCTTGTCCGCTCTCCGGCGCGGCTTCACGGCGCCGGCTCTCGCGCTGGGTGCGGGGCGCCGGGCGCTCCTTCCGCGTCGCGATGCGCAGCCGCTTGACGCGGCGCGGATCGGCATCGAGCACCTCGACCTCGTAATTGCCGGGGCCCGAGATCACCTCGCCGCGCACCGGCAGGCGCCCGACGAAGCTGACGAGATAGCCGCCCAGCGTCTCCACCTCCTCGCCGGCCTCGCCGGTGACGAAGTCTTCGCCGATCACCGAGCGGACGTCGTCGAGGCTGGCGCGGGCGTCGGCGATGAAGGCGTTGTCGGGGAGGCGCACGATCGAGGGCGGCTCGTCGCTGTCGTGCTCGTCGTCGATCTCGCCGACGATCTGCTCGACGATGTCCTCGATCGAGACCAGCCCGTCGCTGCCGCCATATTCGTCGACCACCAGCGCCAGATGGATGCGCGAGGCCTGCATCTGCGCGAGCAGGTCGATCGCCCGCATCGACGGCGGCACGTAGAGCAGCTTGCGGATGATGTGCGCCTCGTGAAGCGGCAGCGCGAGATCCACCGCGCGCAAGTCGAGCCCGGCCGGCAGCGGCTTCTTGCGCTTGGTCTTGGTGGCTTCCGACACGCGGGCACGCGCGGTCATGAAAGCGAGCAGGTCGCGGATGTGAACGATGCCGACGGGATCGTCGAGCGTCTCGTCGAAGACGACGAGGCGGGAATGGCCGGCGCTCTCGAAGCGGTCCATCAATTCGCCGAGCGGGATGTCGCGCTTCACCGCGATGATGTCGGCGCGATGCACCATGACGTCGGCGATGCGGCGCTCGTGCAGGCCGAGGATGTTGCGCAGCATGGTGCGCTCGACCGCGGAGAAGCCGGTGTCGTCGGGCGTCGAGGCGTCGAGCACGACCTGGAGATCATCGCGCACCGACCCCGCCTTCCAGCCGAACAGCGTGCGGATGGCGCGCAGCAGCCAGCTATCGGCGGTCGGGCGCAGCACCTCGCCCGGCGTCACCACGGCCGGCAGATTGGCCGTGGTGCGCGGATTGTCGTGGGTAGGCTCGGAATCCGGCATCTCAGTGCGTCCCCGGGCGGTCGGCATAGGGATCGGGGATGCCGAGATGAGCGAGGATCTCCGTTTCGAGCGCTTCCATCTCCTCGGCGTCGCTCTCGTTCTCGTGGTCGTAGCCGATCAGGTGCAGGAAGCCGTGCACGGCGAGGTGGCTCAAATGATGGTCGAACGGCTTGTGTTCCTCGTCGGCCTCGCGCCGCATGGTCTCGTAGGCGATCGCGATGTCGCCGAGCATGCGCGGCGCATCGCCCGGCTTCCAGGCGCCCTCCGGCTGCAGCGCGGGAAACGATAGCACGTTGGTCGGCTTGTCGATGCCGCGCCAGTTGCTGTTGAGCGTGCGGATGCCGGCATCATCGGTCAGCATCACGGCCACTTCCGCGTCGGCAACGTCCTCGTCGACGCTCTCGGCGGCAGCCGCCACCGCGCGCTGGATCACGGCTTCGGAATCGGGCTCGCGCTGCCAGCAATCGGCGACGACGAGGACCTCGGTCATGGGAAGGTTGGAATGGGACATTGTGTTGTCTCGGACGAAAGGCGCCGAGTTCGCGCCCTCTTGGGTCCGGTGTTGCCTCGTCAGGACTGACCGGTGGCCGGCCGCTGCGGCGGCCCTTCGTAGGCGGCGACGATCCGCGCCACCAGCTCGTGGCGGATCACGTCCTCGGCCTTGAAATGAACCTGGGCGATACCCTCGACGCCGCTCAGGAGGCGGGTCGCCTCGGCCAGGCCCGAGGTCTGGCCGTTCGGCAGGTCGATCTGCGAGGGATCGCCCGTCACGATCATGCGGCTGTTCTCGCCCAAACGCGTCAGGAACATCTTCATCTGCATCGACGTGGTGTTCTGGGCCTCGTCCAGGATGATGGCGGCGTTGGTCAGCGTGCGGCCGCGCATGAAGGCGAGCGGCGCGATCTCGATCTCGCCGGTCTGCAGCGCGCGCTCGACGATCCGCGCATCCATGAGGTCGTAGAGCGCATCGTAGATCGGGCGCAGATACGGATCGACCTTCTCGCGGAGATCGCCAGGCAAAAAGCCGAGCCGCTCGCCGGCTTCCACCGCCGGACGCGACAGGATGATCTTGTCGACCTCCTTGCGCTCGAACAGCTGCGCGGCGTGCGCGACGGCGAGCCAGGTCTTGCCGGTGCCGGCGGGGCCGATGCCGAACACCAGCTCGTGGCGCTTCAGCGCGCGGATGTAGGAGTCCTGCGCAGCGGTACGCGCACGCACCGGGCGCTTGCGTAAGTTGATGCTGTCGAAGGTGGACTTGGCTGATTTGGCGTCGAACTCGAACAGCGAGCCCTGCGCGATCACGGCGCGGATCGCGCCTTCGACCTCGCCCTGGTCGAGGTCCTGTCCCTTCACGGCCTGCGCGTAGAGCATCTCCACCACGCGGCGCGCGGCGTCGCAGCCGTCGCGGGTGCCGCCGATGGTGATGTGGTTGCCCTTGGAATCGACGACGACGCCGAGCCTCCGCTCGATCTGCGCGAGATTCTGACCGTAAGGGCCGACCAGCGCGGAAGCGGCGCGGTTGTCGTCGAGGTCGATGACGACCTGGGTCTCGGGCGGAACTTGCATGTCGCGGTCAAATTTGCGGCTGGGAGCGAACGAAGACGAATCCGATGCGCTTTTGGGCAAGGGTTCAGGCTCCACTGGCTTGCGATAAAGCGGGCTCGCGCGCCTTGCGCGGCGTCACGAGCTCGCCGAGAAAACTGTAGCGCTCGAGGCTGTCGATCCTGACGGGCAGGATCTGTCCGATGATGTCGGGCGGGGCCATCACATGGGCTGGCTGCAGGTAGGCGGTGCGGCCGACGATCTGGCCGTCCTTGCGCGCCGGACGCTCGAACAGCACGTCGACCGTTGAGCCAATCGCGGCCTTGTTGAAGGCCGATTGCTGGCTGTCGATCAGTTCCTGGAGCCGCTCCAATCGCTGGTCCATCTCGGCGGGGGACACCGTCTCCTGCATGTCCGCGGCCGGCGTTCCCGGCCGGGCGGAGTATTTGAACGAATAGGCCGCAGCGTAACCGATTTGCGTGACAAGCGCGAGGGTGGCGAGAAAATCTTGCTCGCTCTCCCCGGGGAAGCCGACGATGAAATCCGATGAAAAAGCAATGTCTTGGCGTGCGGACCGGAAACGGTCGATGACCCGCCGATAATCATCGGCGGTATGTTTGCGGTTCATGGCCGCCAAAATGCGGTCCGAGCCCGACTGCACCGGCAGGTGCACGAACGGCATCAGGGCGCCGAGGTCGCGATGGGCTGCGATCAGGCTGTCATCGACGTCGCGGGGATGGCTGGTCGAATAGCGCAGCCGCGCGATGCCGGGAATCGCCGCCAGATGTGCGAGCAGCCGGCCGAGCGGCCAGGTTTTTCCGTCCGGCCCCTCGCCGTGATAGGCGTTGACGTTCTGCCCGATCAGCGTGAGCTCGCGCACGCCGTTGTCGGCGAGCCGCTTCACGTCGTCGACGATCTTCGCCACGGGCCGGGAGACTTCGGCGCCGCGCGTATAGGGCACCACGCAGAAGGTGCAGAACTTGTCGCAACCTTCCTGCACCGTGACGAAGGCGGAAATGCCGCGCGCGCGGATCGCGTCCGGCTTCGGCTGGGCCAGGAAGCCGAACTTGTCGGCGGCCGGAAACTCGGTCTCGATCGCGCGGCCTTCGCCCTCGGCGCGCTTCAACAGCTCCGGCAGATGATGATAGCTCTGCGGACCCACCACGACGTCGACGACAGGCGCGCGGCGCACGATCTCCTCGCCCTCGGCCTGCGCCACGCAGCCGGCAACCGCGATTTTCATCGCGCGGCCCGCACGCGCGGCCTCGTCCTTGGCGACGCGCAGGCGGCCGAGCTCGGAATAGACCTTCTCCGAGGCCTTCTCGCGGATATGGCAGGTGTTGAGGATGACGAGATCGGCATCCTCTGCGCTCGCCGTCTCCACGAATCCTTCCGGGGCCAGCGTGTCCACCATGCGCTGGGCATCGTAGACGTTCATCTGGCAGCCATATGATTTGATGTGCAGCTTGCGCGGCGGCGTCATGGAACCCGAAATGGAGGTGGAGGACGGCCCTCAGATATAGGTTGGAGGGCCGAAAATCCAGCGAATGCGGCCTCTTTCGGCCCGTCATTCCGGGGCGCGCGCCAGCGCGAACCCGGAATCCAGAGGTTTTACTGCGAGATTCCGGGTTCACGCGCGTCGCGCGTGCCCCGGAATGACGGTCCGGGACAACAATCAACCCGCCAGAGCGTCCGCCTCGACCCGCCGGACCAGGTCCGGCAACTGATGCATGTCGGCGAAAGTTAAGTCGGCGCCGGCTTGGCGCAGGGTCTCGGCATGGCCGCCCCCGCAATGACTGCCCCCGTAAAAGCCGAACACTTTCATACCGGCCGCCCGCGCGCCGGCGATGCCGGCCAGGCTGTCCTCGATCACGACGCAGCGCTCGGGCGGGACGCCCATTTGGCTCGCCGCGAACAGGAACAGGTCAGGTGCTGGCTTGCCGTTCTTGACCTGCGAGGCCGAGAAGATATTTGGCGCGAGACGCTCATAAAGCCCCGTGCTTCCGAGACTCACCTGCATGCGCGGATGCGAGCCGCTGGAGGCGACGCAGACGCGCTGGCTGACGACATCCAGCACATCATGGATGCCGCGGATCGCTTCCAGGTCGGCTTCGAACGAACGAAAAAGCTCGTCCTGGAGATCACCGTGATAGGCCTCGGGCAGCTTGCGGCCGAGCTCGGTTTCGATCTCGAGATTGGCCTGTTTGGTCGAGCGGCCAAGGAAGCGCGCGAACACCTGCTCCGATGTGATCGGATAGCCGTGCCGGGTCAGCACGTCAGCGTGCGCGCGACAGGAGATCACCTCGCTGTCCACGAGCACGCCGTCGCAATCGAAGATAATGAGATCGATGGGCACTAAGGCATGACCCGGAATAGTGTGAAGCGGTTTTCCGACAAGGTCATGCCAATCAAGACGTCGGCTTGTCGTCATCGAGCGGGACGCAATAGAGCTCGAGCCGGTGATCGACCAGCCGATAGCCGAGCTTGCGGGCGATCTCGGCCTGGAGCTTCTCGATCTCTTCGGAGGTGAACTCGATCACCTTGCCGTCGCGCAGATTGATGAGGTGGTCGTGATGGCTGTCGCGCATCTGCTCGTAGCGCGCGCGGCCTTCGCGGAAATCGTGGCGCTCGATGATGCCGGCGTCCTCGAACAGTTTCACGGTGCGGTAGACCGTCGAGATCGAGATCTTGTCGTCGACCGCAACGCAGCGCCGGTACAGTTCCTCGACGTCGGGATGATCGATCGCTTCGGCCAGCACGCGGGCGATGACGCGGCGCTGCTCGGTCATGCGCATGCCCGTGGCGGCGCAGCGCGCCTCGATATCGGACGCCTTGGACGCAGGAGAATGTTTCAGTGTGGTCATAGCGTTGTCTGCCTGGCGGGCGCTTTCTGCCACCGATGTTACGCCAAGTCGCGTCGCATCAGAAGGGCGTTCAATTGTTCCCCGTTGGGCTGCTTATAGTAGCGATCGCGGCGCCCGACCACCACGAATCCAGCTCGATCGTAAAGCCGCCGCGCCGGCTGGTTATTTTCCTCCACTTCCAGAAATATCGTGCGCACGCCGCGCCCGGCGAGGTGGCCGAGATGGGTCATCAGCAGCGTACGGGAGAGGCCGCGGCCGCGATAAGCCCCGTCCACCGCGACCGAGAGGATTTCCGCCTCGTCCGCGCCGATCCGCGACACCGCAAAGCCGACCGTCTTGCGGCCGAGACGCAAGCGATGCACCAGCGTGTTGCGCTCGCTCATCATGCTCTCGAACTCGCCTTCGCCCCAGCCATGCGCGAAGGCGGCGCCGTGCAGCTGCGCGAGCCGCGCGGCATCGCGCATGGTCGCGGGCTCGACGGCGGCCGTGCCGCCGCGCCACCACTCCGACAGCCATCCCATCATGAGGTCGCGGCTTGTGCTGCGCGCGGCGTCTGTGCCGCCGGCTTGGCGTCGGGCGCTTTCAGATAGAACGGCCGCGCCGGATTGGTGTCGGGATTGGCCGCCGCGCCGAGCCAGGCGATCCAGCTGATGTCGGGCGCGGGCTGCGCGTCGACCGCAACGGGTTGCGGTCCATCCTTCGGCCAACGATCGGCGAGAATCCCGGCGGCATTGCCGACCAGATGCGGCGCGCCGAATTGCGAGGCCGCGATCGCCGCGTCGATCGCGGCGACACAGGGCCGCACCAGCTGGCTGCCGTCGCCGGCGACGATCTGGAAATAGACGTGATCGTGCCGCGCATCGATCGCGGAGATCACCGGCGCCGTTCCGCTCTGGCCGACGACACCAGCGGCATAGGCCGACAGCGTCGTCAGCCCGACCGCCGGCCGTTTCGCCGCCAGCGCAAGGCCCCGCGCCGCCGAGATGCCGACGCGCAGGCCGGTGAAGCTGCCGGGCCCGACGGTGACGGCGATGCGGTCGAGCGAGGTGAAGGCGAGGCTGGCCCTCTGCATCACGCGCGCGATCATCGGCATCAGCGCCTCGGCATGGCCACGCTTCATGAGCTGCGATTCCCGGGCGAGGAGCTCGCCGGCGTCGGTATCGAGAACGGCGGCCGCGCAGGCTTCGAGCGCAGTATCGATGGCAAGGATCAGCATGAAACAGCAAACGGCGAGTGGCGAATGGAGAGCACTCTAGCGAACCAGGCGCCTGTCCGCCATTCATCACGCACGATTTGCAGGTCCCCGATATGCGCCATTTCGCAAGGAGGGCAAGCGTGCGCCTTGCGGCCAAGCCGCTCTGCCCACCGGCGAGCGGCTATGCCGCGCGCGCGTTCCTGAATTCCTTGGCCGCCTTGTCCAGCACGAACAGCGATCCCTCCGCCACGCCGAAATAGGCGCCGTGGGTCTGCATCTGGCCGCTCTCCACGGCCTTGCGCACGAACGGGAAGGTCATCAGGTTTTCCAGGCTGCGGAACACGGCGGCCTTCTCGATGCGCTCGACGAATTGCGCCATGGTCTCGTGCTCGCGCTGCTCGACCACCTCGCCCGGCTTGATGAACATCTGCATCCATTTGCCGATGAAGTCGCCGGGCGTCAGCGGCTCGATCTTGTCGACGAAGGCGCGGATGCCGCCGCATTGCGCGTGGCCGAGCACCACGATGTGCTTCACCTTCAGCACCGTCACCGCAAACTCCAGCGCTGCCGAGACGCCGTGCGCGCTTTCGTCGGGCTGATAAGTCGGCACCAGATTGGCAATGTTGCGGACGACGAAGAGCTCGCCCGGCCCCGCGTCGAAGATCACCTCGGGGGAGACCCGGGAGTCGCAGCAGCCGATCACCATGGTCTCGGGCGACTGCCCTTTGACCGAGAGTTCGCGGTAGCGGTTCTGCTCGGTCGGCAGCCGCTGGGTGGCGAAGGCCTTGTAGCCTTCCAGCAATTGCTTCGGGAATGTCGTCATGGCCCATGCCTAATCACATACCGCCAGAGCCGACAAGCCTTTCGAATGGGCAGGCCAAGTGCTATCGCCTGGGGGTCGGACGACAGACCAGGAAGGAACGCCAGCATGACCCGCCCGCGCCGCAGCCATCTGTTCATGCCCGGCTCCAACCCGCGTGCGCTGGAAAAGGCGCGCAATCTCCCCGCCGACGGCCTGATCCTCGACCTCGAGGATTCCGTCGCCCCTGAGGCCAAGGCGGCGGCGCGCGACGGCATTGCGGCGGCGATCGCCGCCAAGGGCTTTGCCAGGCGCGAGATCCTGATCCGGACCAACGGCCTCGACTCGCCCTGGTGGGCAGATGACGTCGCCATGGCCGCCAAGGCTTCGCCGGACGGCATCCTGGTTCCAAAAGTCTCGAGCGTCGAAGATCTCGAGGTCATCGGCCGCAAGCTGGCCGAGCTCGGCGCCGCGCCGACCGTCAAGGTCTGGGCCATGATCGAGACCGCGCGCGCCGTGCTGCATGCCGAGGAACTGGCCGCCGCCGGACGCGATCCATCGAGCCGCCTCTCGGGCTTCGTGTTCGGCCCGAACGACATCTCGCGCGAGACGCGGATCAGGATGCTGCCGGGCCGCGCCGCGATGATCCCGATGATCACCCATTGCATCCTGGCGACGCGCGCCCACGGCCTCGAGATCCTCGACGGCCCCTACAGCGACATCGCCAATTCCGACGGTTTCGCCACCGAATGCGCGCAAGGCCGCGACCTCGGCTTCGACGGCAAGACCCTGATCCATCCCTCCCAGATCGACGCCTGCAACGCGATCTTCACCCCGCCGGAGGAGGAAGTCGCCCGCGCGCGAAAAATCATCGCGGCGTTCGAACTGCCGGAGAACGCCTCGCGCGGCGCGATCCGTCTCGACGGCGCGATGGTGGAGCGCCTGCACGCCGACATGGCCCGGCGCACGATCGCGATTGCGGACGCGATCGCGGCGATGGCGAAGGGCTGAGGCGCGAGATTTGCTTTTCCGCGCGCCAAGCAGGTTTCGCTCTCTATCGTCCCGCCCGTGAAACGGCTTTGAATTCACCACCTGCTCCGTGGGAGGCGGCGATGGCGCTTTGCCGGAAAGGCGTATCGGCAGGCTGCGGCGCCGCCAATTCCTGGCAATACATCCGATCGATGGTGCGCTGCATGAGCGCATAGCAATCGCATGCGACCCTCTCGAGCCGCGCCCGATGGATTTCGACAAACCCGCGCCGGTCGGACGGGATGGCGCCGGCCTCGCGTAGCTTGCTCATCGTCAGAGTCACCGTCGTCCGCCGTACCCCAACCAGTTGCGCCAGCGCCTCCTGCGTCACCGGAAGGAGGTCCTCGGGAACGCGGTCGTGAAGCTGCAGGAGCCACCGGGCCATGCGGCCATCCACCCGATGCAGCGCGTTGCAAGCGGCGACGTGCTGGAGCTGCAATAACACGGCGCGGGCGTGGACCTGCACGACATGCCTGATGGCTGCGCTTTGCGCATGGGCCGCGCGAAATTTAGCGGCGGAGATCACCGATGCAGTACCGGCTATGCGGGCGATCGCGGTGACGGATGAAGGCGACGGGCCGAGCACGGAGAACGAGGCCAAAGCGCCTTCCCGTCCCATCAAGGTGGTCGCGACCGTTTGCCCGTCCGGCATGTCGAGCATGAAGGCGATCGCGCCGCTATGGGGAAAATAGACCGGGTCGAGCTCGTCGCCCGATCGCACCAGGACGGCATCGGGTTCGAACGAGACCTTCTGGAAGTGGGGCGTCAGCAAGGCGAGATCCGCCGGCGGCAGCGCCGCCAATAGCCGATTCCCGATGCCCTTGCGGTGGGCAGTCACGGTGTCCTCTGTTGAACGAGCACCCAATGAACGACGGGAATCATCTGTTTCATTCGCCATGTTTATCCGAAATGCGAATTGCGGAACGGTACGATCCAAACAGAGCTAATAGTCGAGATCAAGCACGGATAATTGCGGTGAGCTTTCCCGCATCCTCGCCGCGCAAACAGTCATACTATTTACGCCCGTTGCCACCCGGCGATGCGCACGAGTTGAAAGCTCTGCCGTACGCTGGCATCAGCCGGTCCGGCAGATGGTCGGGTCTTTCTCGGTGACGATAGCGGTGGCAAGATCGCGGATGCGATCGCGGTGATGCGGAAGGGCTGAGGGCTCGCGCACTCCATCGCCTCGCGACGAAGTGCGCAAGTGCCGCTTCGATCAGATCGTCTGTCCGCCGGACACCTCGATCCGCTGTGCTGTGACCCAGCGGTTATCCGGACCGAGCAGGCTCGCGACCATCGGCCCGATGTCGTCGGGCAGCCCGACGCGGCCAAGCGCGGTCATTTGCGCGAACTGCTTGTTCAAATCCGGCATGTCGCGGACCGCGCCGCCGAGGAAGTCGGTCTCGATTGCGCCCGGCGCAACGACGTTGGCGGTGATGCCGCGTTCGCCGAATTCTCTTGCCATGTAGACGGTCAGAACCTCGATGGCGCCCTTGGCGGCGGCATAGGCCGAGAAGCCGGGGAAAGACACGCGCGTCAGCCCGCTCGAGAAGTTGATGATCCGGCCATTGTCGCCAAGCAGCGGCAGCAAGGCCTGCGTCAGGAAGAACGGCCCTTTGACATGGGTGTCGAAGAGCGCGTCGAACTGCTGCTCCGTCGTCTCGGTCATGGCGGCCATTTCGCCCTGGCCGGCATTGTTGACGAGATGATCGAACCGCTCGGTGTGCCAGTGCTCCGCCAGTGCCGACCCGACTTTTGCAGCGAACGCCGGAAAGGTCGATACGGAGGTGACGTCGAGCTGGAGCGCGACCGCTTTTCGGCCGAGCGCCTCGATCTCGGTGACGACCTCGCGGGCGGCGGCGGCGCCGCTGCGATAGGTCACGATGACGTCGCCGCCGTGATGCGCGATGGCGATTGCGGTATTGCGGCCAAGGCCCCGGCTGGCACCGGTGACGAGAGAAATGGTGGGCATTTGCAGGTTCCTCGTGGAGTTTCGGCAGGGCCCTTCTGCCTGTGATCGAGCGTCGGATGTTGCCGGATCCTCTGCTCGTCTTGCCCAACCCTCCAGAATGTGGCCGGCGACCGACTTGCCTGGAACTCCCGTCTTCTTGCCTGATCGCCCGCCGGCAATTGCCCGCGTGCCTGGCTCGGCCTAGATTGGGCCCGTGACCGAAACGCTGCTCCAGATCGCCAGCCGCTACGCCGCAGCCCACGCCGATGACAAAGGCCTTGCGTCCACGCCTTTCGCCGGCATCTCGATCATTCGTGAGACCGCGCCGAGCGCGCTCCAATTTGCGATCTCCAAGCCTCTGGTCGCCTTGGTGCTGCAAGGCGCCAAGCGTGTTGCGGTCGGCGCCACGTCCTTCGACCTGGGTGCAGGCGATTCGCTGGTGATCGCGAGCGACGTGCCGACGGTCAGCCAGATTACGCACGCCACAGTCGCGGTGCCCTATTTGTCGCTCGTCGTCGAGCTCGATCCCATTGTCATTGAGGGGCTGGTCGTCGAGATCGGGGCGGCGCCTTATGTTCCGTCCCGGCCGCTGCGGGTCGAGCCGACGGAGCGGGATGTGAGCGACGCGGCGCGGCGGTTGTTGCGCCTGATCGATCGGCCCTCGTCCGCCTCAATCCTCCAGAGCCAAATGCTGCGGGAGCTGCATTATTGGCTGTTGGCCGGTCGGCACGGTGGCGCCATCAGGGCGCTCGGTATTGCCGACAGCCATGCGCAGCGGATCGGCCGTGCGGTTGCGATCATCCGCGCCGACTATGCCAAGCCTTTGCGTGTCGACCGGCTCGCCAAGGCTGCGGGGATGAGCCAGTCGGCATTTCACCTGCACTTTCGCAGCGTCACGTCGCTGACCCCGCTTCAGTTTCAGAAGCAGCTTCGTCTGATCGAGGCGCGCCGCACCATGCTGGCCGATGGCGCAAGCATCGCGACCGCCTCGCATCGGGTCGGCTACGAAAGCGTCACGCAGTTCACGCGGGAATATTGCCGGCTTTTCGGCATGCCGCCTGGGCGCGACATGCGCGAGGCGAAGCGGCGCGTCGAATCGGCGGCTTGAAGAGTTCTCAAATGGCGACAATCGACAGGATCTACATCCTCGACGGAGGCATTGCGGAGGTCGAAGACGGTTCGATCTATTCTCCCGGCATCAACGTAGGCGTTCCCATGACGTTGAGCTGCAATGCCTATCTCATCGGTCACCGTGGTGAGTGGCTGATCTGGGATACGGGCATTGAGGATGAGCTGGCGAAGCATCCGGAAGGGCGCATCATCGCGCATGGCATACGGGGCATCGTGCGTCGTCCCATCGCGGACCAATTGGATGAAATCGGGGTGCGGCCCCGCGATATCCGCACGATCCTCCTTTCCCACGCGCATTTCGATCATATCGGGAATGTCGATCTGTTCGAAAATGCAAGATGGATCGCTCAGCGGGCCGAATTCGAGGCCATGTTCGGGCCTGAGCCTGACGAATTCGGCTACTCGCTTCAGCACTACAGGATGTTGAAGGAGCGGCCTTACGAGATCGTCGATGGTGATCACGACATCTTCGGCGACGGCGCAGTGCGCATGATCTTCACGCCCGGCCATACGCTTGGGCATTGCTCGCTGATGCTGAAGCTGCCGCGGCGCGGCGCCGTGCTGCTGAGCGGCGACGTCGCGCATAACCGAGAGAACCTCCGGCGCATGCGTGTACCGTCGTTCAATGCCGACCCGCAGGCGACGGTTGCGTCGATGGCCAAGGTGGTCGAGCTGCTACGCCTCGAGAACGCCGAAATTTGGATCAATCACGATACGGCGCAAAGCGAAGGGATGGCTTACGCGCCGAAGTGGATCGAGTAACGCAACGCCTCACCGCGGCGCGTGTTCGGCGCGCTCGAGCGTCTCCAGCGTCGAGGCGTTGGCGCAATAGCCGTGGTAATTCTCCGCGGCGGTGCCCTCAGCGAGGTCGCGGTCGCACTGTCCCTTTTGATTGCAGAGCGAGCAGACCCGTTCGAGGTCGCGGAGCAGCAGCGGCTGCGCGCGGCCGAGCGCCTCAGTGCTGATGCCGAGCTGCTCGAGCATCTTCGGCAATTCGTCGGCGGCGTGGCGGCCGTGACGGACCAGCTCCTCCAGATCGTCGGGCGCGATCCTGAGATCATTGGCGATCCGGTCGAAATCGGCGCGGTCGAGCTGCCGCATCTCGTTGATCTCGCGGCGGTGCTTCAGCCAGTTCGCGAAGGACTCGATGAGATCCTGGACGATGGGATAGGGCCTGGTTGCGGTGCTCATGGCAAGCTCCATTCGGACGAGCGGAATTGGAGCGAGATAAGCACAATGATGCAGAAGCGCGTTGCGCTGGATCAAACAGGGAAGAGCGGGATTGCCAACCTCTACCGCTTGCGGGAGAGGGAGCGCACTTCCTGCGCAGCAACTACCTAAACCGCTCCGCCGCCCACGCATACAGGCTACCGGGAATCGGCTTCTCGCCGCCGCGGCCCTTCGGCGAGATGTGCAGGCCGATGATGCTGGGGTCGGTGACGAGACCGAGATAGCTCGAGGGATCGAAGAACAGTCTTGGCTCGGCATGCACGGCGTAGAACGACTGCTTCGGCAATGCGTTCTGCAATTCACCGGTACGCCGCGCCAGCGCTGTGAGTGCCGCGGGCCCGTAGATCGCGACGCGAATATCCGAGAGGCGGTTCGAGCCGCCGCGCAGGCGACGCATCATGAAGGTGATGCGATGGCGCAGCGACAGCCAGTTCGGCGTCAGCTCCTCCTGCTCCATCAGCTCCTCGAAGGCGGCGACGATGCCGTGCGCGGGCGGCAGGTAGAGCACGGAATTGCCGAGCTGGCGCGGCCGCTCCCAGGCGAAGTAGGGCTTTGCCGGATCGATCTCGACCGGCTTCAGGAGCAGCACGTCGGCGTCGAGCCAGAGGCCGAGGCCCTTCGCCATCAGCTTCATGCGGAAGAAGTCGCTGAACTGCAGAATGGTCCAGTCGCGCCAGCTGCCATCCGGCTGCGGCGGCCGCAAGCGTTCGGAGAACGCGTGGGGCAGGATCGCCTCGGCCTCGGCATTCGCAACGCCGGCGGGGAGGCCGGGAATGGGATCGAAGCTGTAGACCGTGACCTTGTGGCCGGCAGCCAGCTGCGAGCGCAGACAGGTCTGGCGTAGCGCGTCCATCGGGCCGTGCCAGAAGGTGACGATCTCGGGCAGCATGTGTGCAGCTATACGGGCTAATCAGAACAAAGAAAAAGCCCCGGCGCCTTCGACGCCGGGGCTCGAACGGAAATCTGATATCAGGCCCAGGCGCGCTCGCGCTTGAGCTTGTCCTCATAGGAATCGATCGAAGCCTTCTTCTCCATGGTGAGGCCGATGTCGTCGAGGCCGTTGATCAGGCAGTGCTTGCGGAACGGATCGATCTCGAACTTGACCTTGCCGCCGTCGGGGCCGCGGATCTCCTGGTTCGGCAGGTCGATCGTCAGCGTCGCATTGGCGCCGCGCTCGGCGTCGTCGAACAGCTTGTCGAGGTCTTCCTGAGACACCCGGATCGGCAGAATGCCGTTCTTGAAGCAATTGTTGTAGAAGATGTCGCCGAACGAGGTCGAGATCACGCAGCGGATGCCAAAGTCGAGCAGCGCCCAGGGCGCATGCTCGCGGCTCGAGCCGCAGCCGAAATTGTCGCCGGCGACCAGCACCTTCGCATTGCGATAGGCCGGCTGGTTGAGCACGAAGTCCGGGTTCTCGCTGCCGTCATCCTTGTAGCGCTGCTCGGAGAAGAGCCCCTTGCCAAGGCCGGTGCGCTTGATGGTCTTGAGGTACTGCTTCGGAATGATCATGTCGGTGTCGACATTGATGATCTTCAGCGGCGCCGCGACGCCTTCCAGCGTAGTGAACTTGTCCATGGTTGCGCTTTCCCGCACGTGGTTCAGGGAACCGGCTATTTATCGCGATCGGACCGGGAATCCTAGGCCGAAATCGGCAGATCTCGTCTGCTTGCTCATGAGCCAAGAGAAAGGTGAGCTCCCTCCCCCGCGAGCGGGGGAGGGTTGGGGAGAGGGTTTCTCCTCTAGGAGACTGTCCCATTGTGGAGACACCCTCTCCCCGGCCCTCTCCCGCAAGCGGGAGAGGGAGCGCACTTCGCGCGTGGCAACGGTGCTACCCCGCCTTGGCCTCAATGGCCGCCATATCGCCGTCCGACAGACCAAAATGGTGGCCGATCTCGTGGATCAGGACGTGGCGGACGATGTGGCCGAGGCTTTCGTCGTGCTCGGCCCAATAGTCCAGGATCGGGCGGCGGTAGAGCCAGACCATGTTGGGTAGCCGCGCCACGTCGCCAAAACTCTGCTGGGGCAGGCCGACGCCCTGGAACAGGCCGAGCAGGTCGAACTCGCTCTCGCATTCCATCTCGTCCAGGACCTCCTCGGTCGGGAAGTCCTCGACGCGGACGATCACGCCCTCGCAGAGCTTGCGAAATTCCGCCGGCAGGCGCTCGAACACGTCGTGAGTCATCGCTTCCATCTCGGCGAGCGAAGGCGCTTTCAATTCCGTCCACATGTGCCCCTCATACCGCGGGTTCCGTGGCGATGCATCTGGCTTTATAAGCGGCGAGGTTGACGAGCGCCGCCAAAACGGGGAGCGTGGGGCGGTCAATGGGACGTTTCAGGTGGGCGGAAAAATGCGAGCGAAAACAGCGCTGACTCTACTATGCATGGGGTTGTTTTCGCAGTTTTGCGTCGGTGCCGAGGCGCAGACAGCCAGTTCCGGACTCCGGATGGCCCAATTGGTCTCGCCGGACGATGTCCCCCCGCCGCGCAAGCGGCCTCCAGCGCGTCTGCGCGTCACGCCCTATTACAGCCCGGATGGCGTCTATCCCCGCTACAATCCCGGCCCCGACGCGGTCCGCGTCTGCAACGCCACCTATGTGCAGGAGTACCGGCCGAGCGGTACGGTGATCGTGCCGCGCGTGAGCTGCTACTGGCGCCGGGGCTGACCGTCGATGCCCGCGCCAGCGAGCTTCGCGGTGGCCTCGTGAGGGCCATGATGGCGAGATGGATCGCATTGGCAATTGCCGCCGCGCTTGCCGCCGGACTGCCTTGCGCGTCCGCCGCGCCAAGGGCGACGATCCCGGAGGCGTCGGCAGGGATCGCGGTTTTCGATGTGCGACGACACGCGCGGACATATGACATGGCGCGGCCTGCCGTACGCCGCGATCCGCGCTACTACGCGCGCCCTGTCTACTATCGTCCCTATCCCTACGGCGTGCCGGCGCCGTTCGTCTTCAGCTACGGGCCCTTCTGGTAAGGCGCCGCCTTGGACCGCCGGCTTTGTGATCGTGCGAGGCACGGCGTCGCATCGCCGCGCCGCGTGTCGTTCATTCATGGCGCGTTCACATCGCTGTCCGCAACTTAATCCCTGGAGCGACTGCAATTGAACAGCAATGGCGCGGCCGAGACGTCGCAGCTCTGCCGTCCGGGTTCAGGGAGGATTTCATGCTGATGATATTGGGTCGTCGGGCCAGCCCGATGCGCCTGCTTGGGCTTGCGGCCGCCGCGACGCTGATGCTGTCGGCCGGCAGCGCGCGTCGCGCTGAAGCGCTCACCTTGATCAATCCGGCGACGTCGCCGGTGACGAAGGCCGCAACCGACGATCTCGTCACGCAGGTTCGCCATGGCGGGCACGGCGGACATGGTGGCGGCGGGCATTTTCACGGCGGAGGTTTCCGCGGTGGCGGCGGACATATCGGCGGTTTCCGCGGCGGTGGCTTTCATGGCGGCGGCTTCCGCGCCGCGCCGGCCTTTCACGGCGGCGGCATTCGTTACGGCGGATTCCGTCACTACGGCGGCCATCACCGGCACTGGGGCTATCGCCCCCATTACGGCTATCGCCACTTCCACCGGCGCTACTACTACGGCGGCTATTATCCCTACTACCACTATCCGCGCCGCTGCCGGATCATCTGGACCTATTACGGCCCGCGCCGCGTCTGTCGCTGGCCCCGCTGGCACTATCCGTACCGGTATTATTGGTGATGTGAGCCTCCGCTCGATCCGCACGCGTCATGCCCGGGCATAGCCGTCCGAAGGACGGCGTCGCTTCCGCTCGCCTATGTCCCGGGCATCCACGATCTCTTCATGCGTGCCTAAGAACGTGGATGGCCGGGACACGCCCGGCCATGACGGAGAGACTTGTTAGAGCCAGTCCTTCAGCTTCCACGACGAAGCCTTCCACCGCATCAGGTTCTCGAGCTTCCATTGCTTGAACATCGCCGGTGGCCAGCGGCTGAGCTTGGAGGTCTCCTCGACCTCCGGCTTGGCGACGATGCGCAATGGCGCCGCGCGCCGGCGGTGCTGGCGCGTCGCTTCGCTGATGAGATCGACATATTCCGGCTTGTTGGCCATGACGTGTCCTCGCGAAACCGTCGCGAGGACACTGTCGGCGCCGCCGATTAACGACGCTTTGCCGCGATCGCTACAATTGCAGGGACCGGCTTAGCGCCAGTCCCTGACGTCGACGAAGTGACCTGCGATCGCCGCCGCGGCCGCCATCGCCGGCGACACCAGATGGGTGCGGCCCTTGAAACCCTGGCGGCCCTCGAAATTGCGGTTCGAGGTCGAGGCGCAGCGCTCTTCCGGCTTCAGCTTGTCCGGGTTCATGGCAAGGCACATCGAGCAGCCCGGCTCGCGCCATTCGAAGCCGGCCTTGATGAAGATCTTGTCGAGGCCCTCGGCCTCGGCCTGCTCCTTCACGATGCCGGAGCCCGGCACGACCATGGCGTTGACGTTCGCCGACACGGTCTTGCCTTCCGCGATCTTCGCTGCCGCACGCAAATCCTCGATGCGGCCGTTGGTGCAGGAGCCGATGAAGACGCGGTCGAGCTTGATGTCGGTGATCTTCGTCCCCGCGGTCAGGCCCATGTACTTCAACGCGCGGTGCTTGGAGATGCGCTTCGCCTCGTCCGCGATCTTGTCGGGATCGGGCACGATGCCGGTGACCGAGATGACGTCCTCAGGCGAGGTGCCCCAGGTCACGATCGGCGGCAGCTTTGCCGCATCGAGGCGCAGCTCGTGGTCGAAATGTGCGCCGTCGTCGGAGCGCAGCTTCTCCCAATAGCGCATCGCCGCGTCCCAGTCCGCGCCCTTCGGCGCCTTCGGGCGGCCGCGCAGGAAGTCGAACGCCTTCTGGTCGGGCGCGACCAGGCCGGCGCGCGCGCCGCCTTCGATCGACATGTTGCAGACCGTCATGCGGCCTTCCATCGAGAGCGCGCGAATCGCCTCGCCGGCGTATTCCAGCACGTAGCCGGTGCCGCCGGCGGTGCCGATCTCGCCGATGATGGCCAGGATGATATCCTTGCCCGTCACGCCCTCCGGCAGTTTGCCGTCGACGGTGACGCGCATGTTCTTGGCCTTCTTCTGGATCAGCGTCTGCGTCGCCAGCACGTGCTCGACTTCGCTGGTGCCGATGCCGTGGGCGAGCGCGCCGAACGCGCCATGCGTCGAGGTGTGGCTGTCACCGCAGACGATGGTGGTGCCGGGCAGCGTAAAGCCCTGCTCGGGGCCGATGACGTGGACGATGCCCTGGCGCTTGTCGAACTCGTTGTAATATTCGATGCCGAATTCCTTGGCGTTCTCGGCCAGCGCCTTGATCTGCTCGATGCTTTCGGGATCGGGATTCGGCTTGGTGCGGTCGGTGGTCGGCACGTTGTGATCGACGACGGCGAGCGTCTTCTCGGGCGCGTGGACCTTGCGCCCCGTCGCGCGCAGGCCTTCGAATGCCTGCGGCGAGGTCACCTCGTGCACCAGATGGCGATCGATGTAGAGCAGGCAGGTGCCGTCCTCGGCTTCGTGCACCAGATGGTCGTTCCAGATCTTGTCGTACAGGGTGGTCGGCTTGGACATGAGCTCGAGCTCCGAAGAATGTGTGTCAGCGATGAGCGCGGCAGGCCGCGCGGGCAACAAAATCGTCAGCGCAGCTTTTTAAGCTGCGCTGCTAAGCTCTGACGTTGCCGAGGTCGCGAAGCGTCCGAAGAACCGGCCAGGCAGCCGCGAGCGATCGTCGATGACGATGCGCCGGACGGGTGCGAAGCTGGTCGGATCTGGAAACATTCTAGAAGCTATATAGCACGCAGCGATAAAAGCGCGAGAGCTTAGCTGCGTCGTCATTGCGAGGAGCCCTTGCGACGAAGCGATCCAGACTGTCTCCGCGGAAAGACTCTGGATTGCTTCGCTGCGCTCGCAATGACGAGGTCGGGGAGGGCGTCCGGTCAAAACAAAAAAGCGCGGAGCCGAGCCCCGCGCTTTCGAAAGACTTGCCTGGTGGCGAAGCTTACTCGCCGACGGCAGCAGCGCGGTCCTGCTTCTCGACGATGCGGGCCGACTTGCCGCGAAGGTTGCGGAGATAATAGAGCTTGGCGCGACGCACCTTGCCGCGGCGCACCACCTTGATCGAGTCGATCATCGGGGAGAGCAGCGGGAACACGCGCTCGACGCCCTCGCCATAGGAGATCTTGCGCACGGTGAAGCTCTCGTTGAGGCCACCGCCGGAACGGCCGATGCAAACGCCCTCATAGGCCTGCACGCGGGTGCGGTCGCCTTCGACCACCTTCACGTTGACGATCACGGTGTCGCCGGGGGCGAATTCCGGGATGTCCTTGCCGGCGGACAGCTTGTCGAATTGCTCCTGCTCGAGCTGCTTGATCAGGTTCATGGGTAAATCTCCATCGGCGCGCCCAGCCTTTAAGAAACGGGGGCTGCGTGAAATTCGTCTATCCAGCCATTGCGGATTTGGCCGCTGCTATAAGGCAAGCCGAAGCGTTTGTCACCCGTCTGTCTTGTTTTTTGGCGTTTTTTGGCCGCTCCCCCGATTTGCGGCCTTTTCCCACAAATCCGGGCGCCGGGCGGCCGTCACGGCCTCGGATTCGGCCCGCCGCCACGCCGCTACCTTGGCGTGGTCACCCGAGGTGAGGACGGCCGGGATCGGAACCCCCTCGAACAGCTGCGGGCGGGTGTATTGGGGGTACTCCAGCAGGCCGTCCGAAAAACTCTCCTCGGTTCCCGAGGCCTCTTTACCCATCACCCCCGGCAGCAGCCGGACGCAGGCGTCAATCAGGGCCAAGGCTGCGATTTCGCCCCCGGACAGCACGTAATCGCCGATCGAGACCTCCTCCAGGCCCCGCCCGTCGATCACCCGCTGGTCGATCCCTTCGAACCGCCCGCAGACGATCAGGGGGCCGGGGCCCCGGGCGAGCTCGGTAACGCGGGCCTGGGTCAATGGCCGACCGCGCGGGCTCATCAGCAGGCGTGGCCGCGCTCTTGACGGGTCTTGCCCGATCTCGGCGGCATCGATCGCCGCGGCCAAAACGTCCGCCCGCAGCACCATGCCCGGGCCGCCGCCGGCAGGGGTATCGTCGACGCTGCGGTGGCGGTCGGTCGCGGAGGCCCGGATGTCCCGCGCCTCGATCTGCCAGAGCCCGGACGCGAGCGCCCGGCCGGCGAGGCTCACGCCGAGCGGCCCCGGAAACATCTCCGGAAACAGCGTCAGCACCGTCGCGCGCCAGGGTGAGGGGTTGGTCATTGCATCCCGATCTCGTCGTCCCGGGGCGCGCGAAGCGCGAGCCCGGGACCCATAACCACCGCAACCCGTGTTGCGATGGCTGGAACTGCCAGCTTAGCCAAAAACTACGCGTCGTGGTTATGGGTCCCCGCCTTCGCGGGGACGACTCGCGGAGGGAGTATTGCCAGGCTCCTCGCCCTCGATCTCCTGCGGCAGCGCGATCACGACGCGGCCGCCCTTGAGGTTGACCTCCGGCACCACCGCGTTGGAGAACGGCAGCAGCATGGTCGGGCCCTTGAGGGGCGCGATCTCGATGATGTCGCCGGCGCCGAAATTATGGATCGCGAGCACACGGCCGAGCGCATCGCCATCGGTGGAGACGGCGGCAAGCCCGATCAGATCGGTGTGGTAATATTCGTCCTCGTCCGTCGCGGGCAGCTTTTCGCGCGGAACGTAGAGTTCGATGCCGTTGAGGCGCTCGGCCTCATCGCGGGTCGCGACACCCCTAAATGTCGCGACCAGATGATCTTTGGCCTCGCGCACCTGCGCGATCTCGAACTGGCGCCTGCCGTCCTTGGTCGACAGCGGCCCGTAGCGGCGGACGGCAAAGGGATCCTCGGTGAAGGTCCACAGCTTGACCGCACCGCGCACACCATGCGCGGCGCCGATCCGCGCGACGCAGACCAGCGCCGACATGATCCGGCCTTACGCCTTGGCGGCGGCTTCGGCCTGCGCCTTGCGCTCCTTGCGCGGCACGGCCTTCTGCGGGTTGTTGCGGGCTTCGCGCTTCGCAACGCCGGCGGCATCGAGGAAACGCGCGACGCGATCGGACGGCTGCGCGCCCTTGGCGAGCCAGGCCTTCACCTTGTCCATGTCGAGCTTGAGGCGGGTCTCGTTGTCCTTCGGCAGCAGCGGATTGAAATAGCCGAGACGCTCGATGAAGCGGCCATCGCGCGGGAAGCGCGAGTCGGCAACGACGACGTGATAGACGGGACGCTTCTTGGTGCCTGCGCGGGCGAGGCGGATAACGACGGACATGTTGGTCTCCTGAGTAGTTGTTAATTCAAAGGTTGATTTGGTTCGTCATTGCGAGCGCAGCGAAGCAATCCAGGAAAGCATCCGCGGAGAAAGTCTGGATTGCTTCGCTTCGCTCGCAATGACGGGTGAACTCACTTCTTCTTCCCCAGTCCGGGGAAGCCGCCGAGCCCGGGCAGGTTCGGCTTGTTGCTGAGGCCCGTCAGCCCCGGCACATTCGGCAGGCCCTGGCGAAGCCCGGCCGGCAGATCCTTCGGCAGATTCGGCAGGCCTTGTCCGCCGCCGCTCTGCATCTTCTCCTGCAGCGCCTTCATCTCTTCGGGCGAAGGCATCTTCATGCCGCCGCCGAAGCCCATCGCCTGCGCGATGCCGGCGAGCGGGCCTCGCTTGCCAGAGCCCATGGCCTTCATCATGTCGGCCATGTTCCGGTGCATCTTCAAAAGCTTGTTGACGTGCTCGACGCTCTGGCCGCTGCCGGCCGCGATGCGCTTCTTGCGGCTCGCCTTCAGAAGGTCCGGATGACGGCGCTCATCGCGCGTCATGGAATCGATGATCGCGACCTGGCGCTTCAAAATCTTGTCGTCGATGCCGGCTGCCGCGATCTGGTTCTTCATCTTGGAGATGCCGGGCATCATGCCCATCAGCCCGCTGATGCCGCCCATATTGGCCATCTGCAGCAGCTGCTCGCGCATGTCGTTGAGGTCGAACTGACCCTTGCGCATGCGCTCGGCGGTGCGCGCGGCCTTTTCGGCGTCGATATTGGCGGCGGCGCGCTCGACCAGCGAGACCACGTCGCCCATGCCGAGGATGCGGCCGGCGATACGATCGGGGTGGAAGTCTTCCAGCGCGTCGGTCTTTTCACCGGTGCCGATCAGCTTGATCGGCTTGCCGGTGACCGCGCGCATCGACAATGCGGCGCCGCCGCGACCGTCGCCGTCCACCCTCGTCAGCACGATGCCGGTGAGGCCGACGCGCTGATCGAACGAGCGCGCGAGGTTCACGGCGTCCTGGCCGGTGAGGCTGTCGGCGACCAGCAGCACTTCATGCGGATTGGCCGCGGCTTTGATTGCGGCGGCCTCCGCCATCATCTCTTCGTCGAGCGTGGTGCGGCCGGCGGTGTCGAGCAGCACGATGTCGTAGCCGCCGAGCTTGCCGGCTTCCAGCGCGCGTTTTGCGATTTGCGGCGGCTGCTGCCCGGCGACGATCGGAAGCGTCGGAATGTCGAGGTCGCGGCCGAGCACGGCCAGCTGCTCCATCGCCGCCGGACGGTAGACGTCGAGCGAGGCCATCAGCACCTTGCGCTTGTCGCGCTGGACCAGGCGGCGGGCGAGTTTGGCGGTGGTGGTGGTCTTACCGGAGCCCTGCAGGCCGACCATCATGATCGGCACCGGCGGCACGGAATTGACGTCGATGGTCTGGCCTTCGCTGCCGAGCGTGTTGACCAGCTCGTCATGGACGATCTTGACTACCATCTGGCCGGGGGTGACCGACTTGACGACGGTGGCGCCGATCGCCTGCTCGCGGACCCGCTCGGTGAAGCTGCGGACCACCTCGAGCGCGACGTCGGCCTCCAGCAGCGCGCGGCGCACCTCGCGCATCGCGGCGTCGACGTCCTTTTCGGTCAGCGCACCGCGCCCCGTCAGACGATCGAGAATGCCACCAAGCCGTTCCGACAGATTGTCGAACAATGCCGTTTGTCCTTTTTTACCTCTCCCCGCCTGCGGGGAGAGGTCGCCGCCCTCTTGGGCGGCGGGTGAGGGGTACGGGACCATCGACGCGCACCATGCGCGGAGAGAGCCCCTCACCCCGACCCTCTCCCCGCAAGAGCGGGGAGGGAGCAGAAAACCAAACACCTTTGCGCCCGAGGGCGCACAGCGCTGTCGGGCGTTAACCTCCGGCCTCGGGGGCCGGTCGGCGGGTCGAAAAGAAAGCCTTTCCGAGAAAGTGGCGGGGTTAAACGCCGCTCCAGCCCAAAAGTCAAGGAAAGTTAGGGTGCCGGCTCGCTCTTGGTAAGGCAAGGTTTTGAAAACGTGATCCTTTTGTCGCGGTTCCTTTTCCGCCGGCCCCGCCCATATAGGCGGTGATGTCTTACCCTTCCGACCATTCCTAGAAGCCCGCTCGTGCCGATCACCCGCCGCCGCCTTTTCGGACTATTCGCCGGAGCCGGCGCGCTGGTCGGCGTCCCCTCCCTCTGGATGTCCCGCATGAAAACCTATGACGGTCCCGCCTCCGACCATTTCGACGGTCTGACCTTCTTCGATCCGGACGGGTCGCCGCCGAAATCGCTGCGCGAGGTGCTGCGTTGGCAGTTCAGCGGCAAGCGGCGGCGGGCGACCTGGCCGGATTGGGCGCCGAGCCCCCACGCCGACACCCCGCCGGCGCGTGTCGATGGCGACAAGGTGCGGCTCTCCTTCGTCGGCCACGCCAGCTGGCTGATCCAGGCCGGCGGCGTCAACATCCTGGTCGACCCGGTCTGGTCGGAGCGGGTCTCGCCAATCGCCTGGGCTGGGCCGAAGCGGCACAACGATCCCGGCATCGCCTTCGAGAAGCTGCCGAAGATCGACGTCGTGCTGGTCTCGCACGGCCATTACGACCATCTCGACATCGCAACGCTGTCGCGCCTCACCAAGAATTTCGCTCCGCGCGTCGTCACCCCGCTCGGCAACGACGTTACGATGCGCAGCACCGATCCCACCATCAAGGCGGAAGCGTTCGACTGGCATGATCGTGTCGAGCTCGGCGAAGGCGTCGCGGTGCATCTGGTGCCGACCCGGCACTGGACCGCGCGCGGCCTGTTCGACCGCAACAAGGCGCTGTGGGCGAGCTTTGTCCTGGAGACGCCGGCGGGCAAGATCTACGTCGTCTGCGATTCCGGCTACGGCGATGGCCGCCATTTCCGCCGCGTCGCCGAGAAGCACGGCAAGCTGCGCCTAGCGATCCTCCCCATCGGTGCCTACGAGCCGCGCTGGTTCATGCGCGACCAGCACATGAATCCGGAAGATGCCGTGAAGGCGCTGGCCGATTGCGGCGCGGAAGCCGCGCTCGGGCATCATCACGGCACATTTCAGCTAACGGACGAAGCGATCGATGCGCCGGCGAAAGCGCTGGTGGAAGCGCTCGATGCGGCGAAGATTCCGCAGGAAAGGTTCGTGGCGATGATGCCCGGGCAGGTGGTGGAGATTTAATCTTTCCCGAACACGCCGCTCGTGCCCCGAACGCAGCGCAGCGTCACCCCGGCGATGCGAAGCATCGTCCGGTGCGACAGTGCGCTGCAGAGCCGGGGCCCATGTCGCGGCAATGTACTTTGTGGCTTTCTGGGTCCCGGCTCTGCGCAACAGCGTTTCACGCTGCAGCGCCTCCGGGACACGAGACCTGTTATTCCTTGGCCTTGATCGCCCAGCTCACATTCACCGTCACCGTCAGCGTCTCCTCGCCGGGCGCGACTGCGGCCGGCGCCGCCATCGGCGCGGGTGCCATCCGGGCTTTGAACAACGGCACGGGCGCACCGCCCTCGGACACGCTCAGCGGCGCGCCCAGCGTCACGCCGGTGGCCTTGGCGTAGATCTCCGCCTTGCGGCGCGCATCCGCCACGGCCTGCTCGCGCGCATCATCGAGCAGCTTTGAGGCCTGCGTCACCTCGAAGGAGATATTGCCGATGTCGTTGGCGCCGGCGGCAACCAGCGTGTCGATGATGCCAGCCACCTTGGTCACGTCGCGGATCTTCACCGTGACGCGGTTGCTGGCGCGGAAACCGACCACCGGCGAGGTCCCGGTGGATTTGTTCTGGCCGTATTGCGGCTGCAGCGACAGCCGCGAGGTCTGGTAATCCTTCTCGGCGATGCCGGCGCCCTTCAGCGCCAGCAGCACCTTGCCCATCGCCGCGTTGTTGGCATCGGAGGCTTCCTTCGCCGTCTTGGCGTCGCTGGCGACGCCGGCATCGATTTGCGCGAGATCGGGCGCCGCGGACACCGAAGCTTCGCCGCTCACCGTGATCGCGGCGGGAACATCGTCGGCGCGCGCGGGCGCGGCCAGCAGCGTGGTGGCAAGGACGGCGGCGAGCAGGGCAGGCTTTTTCATCTCTCTCACTTCAGCGGCACGAAAACGTTGATCACGAGCTTGTCCTCCGCCGTCTTCAGGGGATCGGTGAGGTACTCCTCGATGAAGGTGTCCTTGGCTTCCAGCCTCTTGTCGTCGAGGTGATTGGTGATCGCCTCATAGGTGTTATCCATGTTGTCGTAGGAGCCGCGATGGACGAATTTCAGCGCCTTGCCTTCAGGCGACTTGCCGACGCTCATGTCCTTGGGCAGGCTCTTCGGGTCCTGCTCGACCGGGATCTCGGCAAGGAAGGTGAAGCCGGTGTCGTCGGTCGAAGTGTAGACGATCATCGAATTGCCCGACGGCTTGATGCCCTGCTTGTCCAGCAGCGTGTTCAGCGCCTTGAAGGCGTCGATCAGCGTGTCGAAGGCCGAGTCCCAATTGGCGGTGCCCTTGACCATCACGACCTTCTTCGACTCGAGAATGGTCTCGAGGCCAAAGGGATCGGCGGTCTGAACCGGGGCCGGCGTCGCGGCGGCCGCCGGGGGCGGCTCGCAGAGGCCGCCGGTGCGGGGCTCGGCGTCTGCGCCAGAGCGCCCGACGGCCCGAGCGACAAGGCCGCAGCCGGGATCAGCGCGGCCAAAGCGAGGCGACGAAAAGTGTTCATTTTATTCTCCCCAAGGCCCCGCTTCGTCGGGTCCCGAATTCATCAAGGCCTTACCCACCAAGGCCTTAACCCGGCCGCGCGTCCCGGTTCGCGCGAACCGCGCCGTTCTAACACGCGAGCGCCGAATTCGTCCCATGACAGATGCGTCATGGCCGGCACCTTGGCCCATGTCCCGACCCGGGCGGCAAATCACTGGCCAAGCGGCCGAGGATCGCCATATAAGGCAGGCGAAATTCGGGAATTTTCATGAGCGCGCTGGCCAACCATGCATTTGCCAAGATGAACGGCATCGGCAACGAGATCGTCGTTGTCGACTTGCGCGATTCGACGGCCAAGGTCACCCCGGACGACGCCCGCGCCGTGGCGTCCGCGAACGGCGGCGTGGCCTATGACCAACTCATGGTGCTCTCGAGGCCGCGGCTCGACGGCACCGAGGCCTTCATCAACATCTACAACAATGACGGCTCGGAGGCCGGCGCCTGCGGCAACGGCATGCGCTGCGTCGTGCGCCGCATCTTCGAGAAGACCGGGCAGACCACCGCGACGTTCGAGACGGCCGCCGGCCTGCTCAATGCCTGGCAGGGCCCTGCACCCGATCTCTACACGGTGGACATGGGCGCGCCAAAATTCGGCTGGCAGGACATTCCGCTGGCGGAAGAGTTTCGCGACACCCGCTACATCGAATTGCAGATCGGGCCGATCGACAATCCGATCCTGCATTCGCCCTCGGCGGTGAGCATGGGCAATCCGCACGCGGTGTTCTGGGTCGACGACGTCAACGCCTACGATCTCGGCCGCTTCGGTCCGCTCTTGGAAAACCATCCGATCTTCCCCGAGCGCGCCAACATCACGCTCGCCCACATCGTCGATCGTGAGCACATCACGATCCGCACCTGGGAACGCGGCGCGGGCCTGACCAAGGCGTGCGGTTCGGCGGCCTGTGCCACGGCGGTCGCCGCCGCGCGGCTGAAGCGTGCCGAGCGCAAGGTCGAGATCACGCTGCCGGGCGGCAAGCTCGGCATTGAATGGCGCGAGCGCGACGATCACGTGCTGATGACGGGCACCGCGACCTTCGAATATGAGGGCACCTTCGATCCGGCGCTGTTCGCGTCCGTCGCCTGATGGCCGTCGACATCGTCACCTTCGGCTGCCGCCTCAACGCCTTCGAGGCCGAGGTGATTCGCAGCAAGGCGGAAGCCGCGGGGCTTTCCGACACCGTTGTCATCAATAGCTGTGCCGTCACCAACGAGGCGGTGGCGCAGGCGCGCCAGTCGATCCGCAAGTTGAAGCGCGAGCGTCCCGAGGCGCGCATCGTCGTCACCGGCTGCGCGGCGCAGACGCAGGCTGCGATGTTCGCCGACATGGCCGAGGTCGATCGTGTCGTCGGCAATGACGACAAGATGCGTGGCGAAGCATGGCGGAAGACACGCGATGCCTTCGATCTCGGTGCCAACGAGAAGATCGCCGTCAGCGACATCATGGCTGTCAAGGAAATGGCGCCGCATCTCGCCGACGGCTATGCGAGCGGCCTGCCGCGCGTCTTCGTGCAGGTACAGAACGGCTGCGACCATCGCTGCACCTTCTGCATCATTCCGTTCGGCCGCGGCAATTCGCGCTCGGTGCCGATGGGCGCGGTGGTCGATCAGGTGCGCACCCTGGCCGAGCGCGGCCATGCCGAGATCGTGCTGACCGGCGTCGACCTCACCAGCTACGGCACCGACCTGCCCGGTGCGCCGAAGCTCGGCATGCTGACCAAGCAGATCCTGCGCCATGTGCCCGAGCTGAAGCGCCTGCGCGTCTCCTCGATCGATTCGATCGAGGCGGACGACGACCTGCTCGATGCCATCGCCGAGGATGCGCGGCTGATGCCGCATCTGCATCTGTCGCTGCAGTCAGGCGACGACATGATCCTGAAGCGCATGAAGCGGCGGCATTCGCGGCAGGATGCGATTGCATTCTGCGAGCAGGTGCGCCGCCTGCGCCCCGATGTCGTCTTCGGCGCCGACATCATCGCGGGCTTCCCGACCGAGACCGAGGAGATGTTCTCGCGCTCGCTCGACCTCGTCGAAGAATGCGGCCTGACCTTCCTGCACGTCTTCCCCTATTCCCCGCGGCCCGGCACGCCGGCCGCACGGATGCCGCAGGTGGCGGGAGGCCTGATCAAGGAGCGTGCGAAAAGGCTGCGCGCGGCCGGTGAAGCGGCCTTGCGGCAGCGCCTGCGAGCCGAGATCGGCACGAGGCGCGAGGTGCTGATCGAGAGCGCGGAGCAGGGCCGCACGGAGCATTATCTGCCGGTGGCGATTGCGGGCGAGCAGGTCGGAAGCATCGTGCCACGATTGATTGCCGGCGTTGATGGCGAGCGGCTCACCACATAAGCCGTTGTCTCTTCCCTTCTCCCCTTGCGGGAGAAGGTGGCGCGAAGCGCGGGATGAGGGGTTGTATCCGCGCACTCACATTGAGAGGTTATGCGCGGAGAGAGACCCCTCACCCGTCTCGCCGCTATCGCGGCGAGCCACCCTCTCCCGCAAGGGGAGAGGGAAAACCTACGACGCCCTTACCTGCCAGAACCGCAGCGTCCGCTTGGCATTCTCCGCCGTCATTCTCGCGTAGTGTCCCTGCGCCCTGGCGATGTCCGCCGGCTTCATTGCGCCTGTCGCGAAACGGCATTCGAGCACGGCCATGGTCGTCTCCCAGCTGAGCTGCGCGGCCTTGCACGGCACCAGCAGGCCGTCCTCGCGGAGACTCTGCATCAGCGGACGAATCACCTCGACGGTCGATCCGGACAATGCCGCCAGGGCCGCCACCGTCTCCTCATAGCGCCGCTGTCTGGCGAATCCGAACAATGTCGCCTCGTTGAGTTGGCCGGTGGCCTTGAGATACCCGATCGCGCGCTTGGCACCCTCGAAATCGCGGACACCCGACATCTCGCGCTCCACGCCGACGGTGACGGCGGCGATGGCGCTCTGGATCTCCTCGAACAGATGCGGCGGAGCGCGCGACAGCAGGCGGGTGCGTACGGCATCGGTCGCCGAGCGCAGCAATTGGCGGCGCAGCTCCGATGGCAGATCGACGCGGACGCCGACGCCGACCGCGAGCTCCGGATCGCTTTCGGCCTGGCCGACGATGATGGCAAACCCTTTTCCGGAGACGCGCGCGCCGGGATTGGCGGCGAGCCGCCGGCTGACGCTGGGATAGCGGCGCGCCAGCAGCGCGTCGGTGACGATCTCCTTCAGCCACCAGCGGCCGGCGACCGCGAGCAGATGCGGCTCGCCCTTGCTGGAGGCGATCTTCACCAGCTCGCCGTCGTCGAGCCGCGCGGATTCCTGCAGCACGGGGCCGGCGATGCGGATCTCGTCATTGTTGGCGAGGCGGCGGATCACCGACGGCGGCGCCTGCGCGATCGGCGCCAGCTGAGCGCTGATCTCGGCCAGGGCGACGCGTGCTGCCACATCGGCGATGGCGCGCAGCTCGATCGTGCCGATCAGGCGCTCGAGCACCTCGTCGAACAGCGCGATCTGCTCGTCGTCGAAATTGCCGGCGGAGGAGAGGAACAGCTCGGTGACGCGCCGCGCCGTCGCCAGGCCCTTTTCCGGCGAGCCGATCCGAAGTGCGGATTCGACCTCGTCGATGATCGATAGCCCGGCCTTGGTCATCACGCGCGGCTCGTCCTGAGCGGTTACGGAAGCTTTTTCTAAGCAACCGTTATCATTAGAGGTGAGCCCTGAACGTTTCGTAAACCATGGCGCGGTAGCCGGGCACGGCTCCGCTCCTCATCCTGAGGAGCCCGCAAAGCGGGCGTCTCGAAGGATTTGGCCGCGGGCGAGATGCGGGCCTTTCATGGATCGAGACGGCGCTAGCGCGCCTCCTCACCATGAGGGTCGACACCTATTCCCCATTCCACCCGCAGGCCCGGAGCTTCTCATGCATGTGCGGCGGGGCCGGCGCCACCACGCGGATCGGCTCCTTGTTCCGGGAGATCGGCACCACGATCTCGCGCGAATGCAGGTGCAGGCGCGGCTCGCCGAAGCGCGGGCCGTTGCCGTAAATGTTGTCGCCGAAGATCGGCCATCCGGTCGCCGACGAATGCACGCGCAATTGATGGGTGCGGCCGGTGACGGGTTCCATGGCAAGCCAGGCGAAACCGTCGCCCCGACCCAACACCTTCCAGTTGGTGATGGCCTTCTGGCCGTCGGGATCCGGCTTCTGCCACCAGCCGCGTTCGGCATTGAGCCGGCCGAGCGGCATGTCGATGATGCCCTCATCTTCAGCAGGGCCGCCTTCGACCACGGTCCAGTAGGTCTTGCCGATCTTGCCGTGCTTGAACAAAAGGCCCAGCGATGCCGTCGCCTTGCGGTGGCGGCCGAGCACGAGGCAACCCGAGGTATCCTTGTCCAGCCGGTGGGCCAGCACCGGCGGCCGCGGCAGGCCGAAACGCAGCGCGTCGAAGGAATCCTCCAGATTGGGGCCACCCTTGGGGCCGCGATGCACCGGCAGGCCGGCCGGCTTGTCGATGACCAGCATCAGCCCGTCGCGATGGAGCACGCGGGCCAGGATCTCATCGGCGGTCAATTGGGGAACATCGAGCAATTGCAGGACTTTCGGTCAAGGCTTTCGTTTACGGGCCGGAACGGCTAACACGCCATCATGAACGATACCACGTCAGATCCCCCCAAGCTGAGCTGGTGGCGCCGCCTGTCCAACGGGCTGAAGCGCACCTCGTCCTCGCTCGGGACCGCGGTCGCCGACCTCGTCACCAAGCGCAAGCTCGACCGCGCCATGCTCGACGACATCGAGGACGTGCTGCTGCGCGCCGACCTCGGCACCTCCGTCGCGGTGCGGATCGCGGACGCGGTCGGCACGGGGCGCTACGACAAGGCGATCTCGGCGGACGAGGTCAAGGACGTCGTCGCGACCGAGGTCGAGAAGGTGCTGTCGCCGGTGGCAAAGCCGCTCGTGATCGATGCGGCCAAAAAACCGTTCGTCATTCTCGTCGTCGGCGTCAACGGCTCCGGCAAGACCACCACCATCGGAAAGCTCTCGCAGAAATTCGCCTCCGAAGGCCGCAAGGTGATGCTGGCCGCCGGCGATACGTTTCGCGCCGCGGCCATCGAGCAGCTCAAGGTCTGGGGCGAGCGGACCAAGACGCCGGTCATCGCGGGCGCGCAGGGCTCGGATTCGGCGAGCCTTGCCTTCAACGCGCTCACCGCGGCGAAGGAGCAGGGCATCGACGTGCTGCTGATTGACACTGCCGGCCGCTTACAGAACAAGGCCGAGCTGATGAACGAGCTCGAGAAAGTCGTGCGCGTGATCCGCAAGGTGGATGACACTGCGCCGCATGCCGTGCTGCTGGTGCTGGATGCGACCGTCGGCCAGAATGCGATGTCGCAGGTCGAGGCCTTCCATCGCACCGCCGGGGTCACCGGCCTCGTGATGACCAAGCTCGACGGCACCGCGCGCGGCGGCATCCTGGTGGCGCTCGCCGAGAAATTCAAGCTGCCGGTGCACTTCATCGGCGTCGGCGAAGGCGTCGACGATCTCGCGCCCTTCACCGCGCGCGACTTCGCCCGCGCCATCGCCGGAATCGAATAGCTTCATCCTTCGAGACGCCGCTTGCGCGGCTCCTCAGGATGAGGTCGTGCCACATAAGAGGTCCTCATCCTGAGGAGACCGCGAAGCGGTCGTCTCGAAGGATGGGAGAGACGGAAGAGAGAATGGACAAGACCCAGCCGCATCCGCTGTTCAAGCTCGCGACCGAGCTCGGTCCGCTGCTCGTATTCTTCTTCGTCAACGCGAAGTTCAATCTGTTCGCCGCGACCGGCGCCTTCATGGTCGCGATCGTGGCGGCGATGGCCGCCTCCTACATGGTGACGCGCCACATCCCGATCATGGCGATCGTCACGGGTGTGATCGTGCTGGTGTTCGGCACCCTGACGCTGGTGCTGCATGATGAGACCTTCATCAAGGTCAAGCCGACCATCATCTACGGCCTGTTCGCCGCGATCCTCGGCGGCGGCCTGTTGTTCGGCCGCTCCTTCATCGCCGTGATGTTCGATCAGGTGTTCAACCTGACCCCGCAGGGCTGGCGCATCCTCACCTTGCGCTGGGCGCTGTTCTTCGCCGGCATGGCGGTGCTGAACGAGATCGTCTGGCGCACCCAGAGCACGGATTTCTGGGTGAACTTCAAGGTGTTCGGCGTCACCCCGATCACGATGATCTTCGCCATCGCCCAGATGCCGCTGACCAAGCGCTATCACCTCGCGCCGGTCTCGCTGGAAAGAAGCGAGGCCGAGGCGGGCGATGTGAGCAAGGGGTAACGGTCTCTCCGCTCGTCATTGCGAGCGAAGCGAAGCAATCCAGAATGTCTGTGCGGAGGGACTCTGGATTGCTTCGTCGCACCAGCGCAAAATTGCTTCGCAATTTTGTCGCGGGGCTCCTCGCAATGAGGGTCTTGGCTAAGACCCCTTCAGCGCCTTCTCCATCTGCGGCATCAACACCGTCCGCAGATTGTCCGGCGTGATCGGACCGACCAGCTTAAAGACGATGGTGCCCTCGCGCCCGACGACGAAAGTCTCCGGCACGCCGTAGACGCCCCATTCGATCGAGGCGCGGCCGTTGGCGTCCACGCCGACATGGCCGAACGGGTTGCCGTAGCGGCCGAGGAAGCGCCGCGCATTGTCGGCGGCGTCCTTGTAGTTGATGCCGACGAGCTGGAAGCGCTTGTCCTTGGCGAGCTCGGTCAGGAGCGGCGCTTCGTCGTGGCACGGCACGCACCAGGACGCCCAGACATTGACGAGGCTGACCTTGCCCTTGAAGGCGGCGGGATCGAGCCCCGGCACCTGCGTGCCGTTGTCCTGCAACCCCTCGATCGGCGGCAGCACGGTCTGCGGCGCGGGGCGGCCGATCAGCGCGGAGGGAATCCGCGAGGGATCGCCGCTGCCGAGCCGGAACCAGAACAGAAGCGCAAGGCCGATGAAGGCGATCAGCGGCAGCACCACCAGGAAGGTGCGGCGCTGCGGCGGAGCGGAGGCAGGTTGATCGCTCATCGCGGCTCCGTCGCGCTGCGGCCCGACCGACGGGTGATGCCGCGCTGCTCCAGCTCGCGCAGGCGCTGCGTCTGGCTGCGATAATCGAGTATGACCCAGCCGATCAGGATCACGATCACGAGGGCGGCAGCGGCATAAGAGGTCACGATGAAGGAGGCGTAGGGACCGAGCGACATCGTCATGCAGCCCCAGCTTCTTTTGACGCATTGTCTTCACGCGAGCCGGATGCCACCTCGCTCGAAAACGCGATGCGACTCGCCTGCATCATCTGCAGCGAGCGGACACGGCGGCGCAAAATCTCGTTGCGCATCGCGGCCAGGTGCAGCGTGACGAACAGCAGCGTGAAGGCGATCGCCATCACCAGCAGCGGAATCAGGAACGATTTGTCCAGCGCCGAGCCGCCCATGCGCATCACCGAGGCGGGCTGGTGCAGCGTGTTCCACCAATCGACCGAGAACTTGATGATCGGCAAGTTGATCGCGCCGACCAGCGTCAGCACCGCAGCGGCGCGCGCCGCGCGCGAGGGATCGTCGACCGCGCGCCACAGCGCCATCAGGCCGAGATACATCAGGAACAGGATCAGCACCGAGGTCAGCCGCGCGTCCCATTCCCAATAGGTGCCCCACATCGGCCGACCCCACAGCGAGCCCGTGAGCAGCGCGAGGAAGGTGAAGGCGGCGCCGATGGGCGCTGCGGCCTTGGCGGCGACGTCGGCGAGCGGATGCCGCCACACCAGCGTGCCCAATGATGCGATGCTCATCACGCCCCACACGAACATCGACAGCCAGGCATTGGGCACGTGGATGAACATGATCTTCACGGTCGCGCCCTGCTGATAGTCGTCCGGCGCGTAGGCGGCCTGATAAAGACCGATCGTGAGCAGGATGATTGTCGCGGCCGCCAGCCACGGCAACACCCGCGCTGTCAGCGCGAGGAACCGCGTGGGGTTGGCGAGGTCGATCAGCGTCATGGTATCCTGATAATCACCGGGGGCCGCTCAGGCAATCAGCACGAAAGCCCGTGGCGAAAGTTGATCGGGGTCAAGGTTGGTCCGACCGATCTCAATCGAGACCATGGCGCAGGCTCGCCGCCGCCGCGAACGGGCCGATCACGAGGCTGACCAGCGACAGCGCGCACAAGATCGAGAACGGCGCGCCGAAGGTCATGGGACCGACGATCACCGCCTGAGAGGCCGCAACGCCGAAAATCAGCACGGGAATCGACAGCGGCAGCACCAGGACGGCCATCAACAGCCCGCCGCGATGCAGCGTCACCGCGAGCGCTGCGCCGATCATGCCGGTGAAGGTCAGGGCCGGGGTGCCCGCCAGCAGCGTCAGCGCCACCGCCGCCGTGGCGACCATGTCGAGGTTGAGCAACAGGCCGAGCACGGGGGTTGCGACAATCAGCGGCAGGCCGGCGGCGAGCCAATGCGCCAGCGCCTTGGCGGCGCAAGCGAGTTCCAACGGCGTCCGGCTCATCGTGATCAGGTCGAGCGAGCCGTCCTCATGGTCGGCCATGAACAGCCGGTCCAGGGTCAGCAGGCTCGCCAGCAGCGCGCCAAGCCAGAGAATGGCCGGGCCCAGCCGCGACAGCAGCGCCAGATCCGGCCCGACCGCGAACGGCATCAGCACCACCACGGTCAGAAAGAACAAGACGCCAATCAAGGCTCCGCCGCCGACGCGGAGCGCGATGCGGATGTCCCGGCGGATGAGGGCGGCGAGGGCGGTCATGGGGCCTCGGACCCCACAGGGGGGGAGGCCACAGGGGGGGAGGGTAGGGAGAGCACGGCGCCCAGCCGCTCGGAAAGCTGAGGGTGCATCGGCATCACGCCGTCCCCCCGATCCGCAGCTCTCGCGAATCGACGCCGAGCGGGGCATGCGTCGCCGCGACGATCATGCCGCCGCCAGCCAGGTGCTCGCGCATCAATCCGGAAAACATGTCCTGACCGGCGACGTCCAGCGCGTTGGTCGGCTCGTCCAAGAGCCAGACCGGGCGGCGGACGGTCAGCAGCCGGGCCAGCGAGAGCCGGCGGCGCTGTCCCGCGGACAGGAATCCGGCGGGCAAATGGGTGGCGTGGTCGAGCCCGACCTTGGCGAGGCTGTCAGCCGCATCGAAACGCTCTCCTCCAAGAAAATCGGCCCAAAACGTCAGGTTTTCGGCAACGCTCAGCGCCGGCTTCAGGGCATCGCGATGGCCGAGATAGTGGCACTGCTCCGCCAGGGTCAGCTCGCCGTCGCCCCCGTCCAGCGCGATCGTCCCGCCGGCGGGAACGAGCAGGCCCGCGATCAGCCGCAGCAGCGAGGTCTTGCCCGATCCATTGCGGCCGACGACCGCGACGGCCTCGCCCGAGACGGCCGCGAAATCGAGCCCGGCGAACACCTCGCGTCCGCCCCGCACGCACCTCAGCCCGTGACCGGACAGCCGCATGTCGCCCTGGTTCAATCCGCTCACAGCCGGGCCTCAGGAAATCTTGGGGTAGCGCATGGGAATTTTTGGCTCGCGGATTGCTGCAGCACGATAGTGGCTGTGGCGGCGCGGTTAGAAAGCTTCTATAAGCCCGGAACTACTTGATGCAGCAACTCAACCTGCCCCTGCAAGCGGCCCAGCCTGATACGCTGACGGTGTTAAAATACCCTGCCGGGTATAACTAACAATTGGGATCTCCTACATGACCTCGCTCGACAGCTTCAAATGCAAAAAGACCCTCAAGGTCGGCGCCAAGACCTATGTCTATTACAGCCTGCCTACCGCCGAGAAGAATGGTCTGAAGGGAATTTCCAAACTTCCCTATTCGATGAAGGTCCTGCTCGAGAATTTGCTGCGCAACGAGGACGGCCGCTCGGTCAAGAAGGAAGACATCGTCGCGGTGTCGAAATGGCTGCGCAAGAAGTCGCTGGAGCATGAGATCGCCTTCCGCCCGGCGCGCGTCTTGATGCAGGACTTCACCGGCGTGCCCGCGGTGGTCGACCTCGCCGCGATGCGCAACGCGATGCAGAAGCTCGGCGGCGATGCCGAAAAGATCAATCCGCTGGTGCCGGTCGATCTCGTCATCGACCACTCCGTGATCGTGAACTTCTTCGGCGACAACAAGGCCTTCGGCAAGAACGTCACCGAGGAATACAAGCAGAACCAGGAGCGCTACGAGTTCCTGAAGTGGGGCCAGAAGGCGTTCTCGAACTTCTCCGTCGTGCCGCCCGGCACCGGCATCTGCCACCAGGTCAACCTCGAATATCTCGCCCAGACGGTCTGGACCAAGAAGGAGAAGATGACGGTCGGCAAGAAGACCGGCACCTTCGAGGTCGCCTATCCCGATTCGCTGGTCGGCACGGATTCGCACACCACCATGGTCAACGGTCTCGCCGTGCTCGGCTGGGGCGTCGGCGGCATCGAGGCGGAAGCCTGCATGCTCGGCCAGCCGCTGTCGATGCTGCTGCCCAATGTCGTCGGCTTCAAGCTGAAGGGCGCGCTGAAGGAAGGCGTCACCGCGACCGACCTCGTGCTCACGGTGACGCAGATGCTGCGCAAGCTTGGCGTGGTCGGCAAGTTCGTCGAGTTCTTCGGCCCCGGCCTCGACCATCTCTCGGTCGCCGACAAGGCGACGATCGCCAACATGGCGCCCGAATACGGCGCGACCTGCGGCTTCTTCCCGGTCGATGCCGCCGCGCTCGATTACCTCAAGACCTCCGGTCGTGCCTCGGCCCGCGTTGCGCTGGTGCAGGCCTATGCCAAGGCGCAGGGTCTGTTCCGCACCGCCAAGTCGCCCGACCCCGTGTTCACGGAGACGCTGACCCTGGACCTCGGCGACGTCGTGCCGTCGATGGCCGGTCCGAAGCGTCCCGAAGGCCGCATCGCGCTGCCCACCGTCGCGGACGGCTTCTCGCTCGCGCTCGCCAGCGAGTACAAGAAGGCCGAGGAGCCGGCCAAGCGCTTCCCGGTCGAAGGCAAGAACTTCGATATCGGCCATGGCGACGTCGTGATCGCCGCGATCACCTCCTGCACCAACACCTCGAACCCGAGCGTTCTGATCGGCGCCGGCCTGCTCGCGCGCAATGCGGCCGCCAAGGGCCTCAAGGCCAAGCCGTGGGTGAAGACCTCGCTCGCCCCCGGCAGCCAGGTCGTCGCGGAATATCTCGCCAATTCCGGTCTGCAGCCCGATCTCGACAAGGTCGGCTTCAACCTGGTCGGCTTCGGCTGCACCACTTGCATCGGCAATTCCGGTCCGCTGCCCGAGGAGATCTCGAAGTCGATCAACGACAACGGCGTCGTCGCGGCCGCCGTGCTCTCCGGCAATCGCAACTTCGAAGGCCGCGTCTCGCCGGACGTGCAGGCGAACTACCTGGCCTCGCCGCCGCTGGTGGTCGCCTATGCGCTTGCCGGCAGCGTCACCAAGAATCTCGCCACCGAGCCGCTCGGCGAGGGCAAGGACGGCAAGCCGGTGTACCTGAAGGACATCTGGCCGACGACCAAGGAGATCAACGCCTTCATGAAGAAGTTCGTGACCGCGTCGATCTTCAAGAAGAAGTACGCCGACGTGTTCAAGGGCGACACCAACTGGCGCAAGATCAAGACGGTCGAGAGCGAGACCTATCGCTGGAACATGTCCTCGACCTATGTGCAGAACCCGCCTTACTTCGATGGCATGAAGAAGGAGCCGGAGCCGGTCACCGACATCGTCGAGGCGCGCATCCTCGCCATGTTCGGCGACAAGATCACGACCGACCACATCTCGCCGGCCGGCTCGATCAAGCTCACCTCGCCAGCCGGGAAATATCTCAGCGAGCACCAGGTGCGTCCGGCCGACTTCAATCAGTACGGCACGCGCCGCGGCAACCATGAAGTCATGATGCGCGGCACCTTCGCCAACATCCGCATCAAGAACTTCATGCTGAAGGGCGCCGATGGCAACATCCCCGAGGGCGGCCTGACCAAGCACTGGCCCGACGGCGAGCAGATGTCGATCTACGACGCCGCGATGAAGTACCAGGAAGAGAAGGTGCCGCTGGTGGTGTTCGCCGGCGCCGAATACGGCAACGGCTCCTCGCGGGACTGGGCCGCCAAGGGCACGCGCCTGCTCGGCGTGCGCGCCGTGATCTGCCAGAGCTTCGAGCGCATCCACCGCTCCAACCTGGTCGGCATGGGCGTGCTGCCGCTGACCTTCGAGGAAGGCACCTCCTGGTCGTCGCTGGGCCTCAAGGGCGACGAGAAGGTCACGCTGCGCGGCCTCGTCGGCGACCTCAAGCCGCGCCAGAAGCTGACCGCGGAGATCGTCTCCGGCGACGGTTCGCTGCAGCGCGTTTCGCTGCTCTGCCGCATCGATACGCTGGACGAGCTCGACTACTACCGCAACGGCGGCATCCTGCACTACGTGCTGCGCAAGCTCGCGGCGTAAGCGCGGATTTGTGAACGATGGCTCACTGCGAAGTGAGTAGAAGCCTTAACGAAGGCGGCCTATCAAAGGCCGCCTTCGCGCGTTTGCGGTACGCTTCAGATGGGCCCGCCCGGCGGAATACCTCCCCTTGGACGGTGGCCCGGATGGATGAATGTACCGCGCCCCGTAAGACTACGGTGACCATCCGGCGATAAGATTTCCCTCTGAGAGCAACGGTGTGCGGCGTTCGACATGACGACAATGACGGCTTCCCATCTGATTCCACGTTGGTCCGGTGCCCTCTGGTCGGGAGCTCTCGGCATATGTGCGATCATCGCCGTCATTCGTCCTGCCGAGGCTGATCCCCGCGCCGTCGTCGAATTGTTCACCTCGCAGGGCTGCTCCTCCTGCCCGCCCGCCGACCAGATCATCGGCGATCTCTCCAAGGATCCCTCGGTCATCGCGCTGAGCATGCCGATCGATTATTGGGACTATCTCGGCTGGAAGGACACGCTGGCGGATTCGCGTTTCTCTGCACGGCAGCGCGCCTATTCGCGCATGCGCGGCGACCGCGAGGTCTACACGCCACAGGTCGTGGTCAACGGCTCCACGCATGTCATCGGCAGCGATCGCGCCGGCATCGAGAACGCGATCGGCAAGACCGACAAGGGCAACGGCGTGATGAGCGTGCCGGTGACGATGTCGCTCTCGGGCAAGCAGATCAACGTGTCGGTGGCCGCGAGCAAGGAGCCCACGGTCTCGCATGGCGAGGTCTGGATCTGCTCGATCGCCAAGTCGGTGCCGATCGCGATCACCCGCGGCGAGAATCGCGGACAGCAGGTCACCTATCACAACGTGGTGCGCAACCTGCTCAAGGTCGGCGACTGGACCGGCCGTCCGGAGAGCTGGACGGTGCCGATCGAAAATCTCACGCGCGACGGCGTCGACGGCGCAGTGGTCTACGTCCAGGACGGCAGCCGCGAGCGACCGGGCCCGATGTTGGGTGCGGCGTACACGTCGCTGCATTGAAGCAAGCAGAACATCTCAGCAATTGATGCTTCGCCATTCCGGGGCGCGCGAAGCGCGAGCTATGCTGCGCAATTGCGCACCTGAGAATCCATCGATCCATTGTGCAAGCTGAGCAATGGATTTCCGGGTTCGTGCCAAGAGGCGCGCCCCGGAATGACGGCAAAACCGGAAACATCGCGACACAAACAAAAAAGGACCAACTTGCGTTGGCCCTCCTTGTCGTGCGTACAGACCCGATCCTGTTCGACCCCGGGGGGCTGGGGGCTGAGGAATCCGGAACCGAAAGGACCGGGTCAACGCACACCAGTCTTTTCGCAATGCAGGGCGGCGGGCGGTTGGCGGAAAAGCGGCGATACTATGATTCCTGCTAACGATCCCGTGACGGTTTGCCGCGACGGAGTTCCACCCTTGCGTGTGCCCGGACGCACTGTCGATTCGACCGGTTGAGCCCCTTGCGGCGCGGAACGGTTGGCGCAATCATGCAAGTGTCATGAACGCGGTTCCGGGGACCGTCTTCGCGGACCCGGGTCATAGCCGTGCGATGAGGAGGCGCTTCCCATGAGTCTGACGTCGGAGGATGCCGAGCCGAGCGAGCAGCGCGCGGCGGCGCGTCCCGCCGCGGCGCATGCGCCGCCGAACCGGGTGACCTTCAACCGGCTCGAGCTGCACCGGATTCTCAATCTCTACGGTCGCATGGTCGCCGACGGCGAGTGGCGCGACTATGCCATCGACTTCCTGAAGGACCGCGCCGTGTTCTCGGTCTATCGCCGTGCCTCGGAAGTGCCGATCTACCGCATCGAGAAGGACCCGCGCCTCGCGCGCAAGCAAGGCATGTACAGCGTGATCTCGGCGACCGGCCTGATCCTGCGCCGCGGCCACGAGCTCGAGCGGGTGCTGCTGGTGATCGATCGCAAGCTGGCGGTGGTGTAGCGGCACGAACGCTGCCGTAGGGTGGGCAAAGGCGCACCGCGCCGTGCCCACGTCCTATCTCAATCGCCGCGAACGGTGGGCACGCTTGCGCTTTGCCCACCCTACGAAACCGAGCTTACTTCCCCGGCACCGTGCGCGCGCCCTCGCCGAGGTCGCGCTGCATCATCACCGTGTCCAGCCAGCGCCCGAATTTCAGCCCGACGCTGGGATGCGTGCCGATCATCTTGAAGCCGCACCTTGTGTGCACGCCGATCGACCCGGCATTGGCGGAATCGCCGATCACCGCGATCATCTGGCGGAAGCCGCGCGCCTCGCATTCGGCGATCAGCCGTTCCAGCAGCATTGAGCCGACGCCGCGGCGGTGGAAGGACGGATCCAGATAGATCGAGTTCTCCACTGTGAAGCGATAGGCCGGCCGCGGCCGGTAAGCGCCGGCATAGGCATAGCCGGCCACGCTCCCGTCCAGCATGGCGACGAAGTAGGGATAGCCGCCATCGATCAGCGCGCGATAGCGGCGCGTCATCTCCGTAAGGTCAGGCGGCTCCAGCTCGAACGTCGCCGTGCCCTCGCGGACGGCCTGCTGGTAGATGGCGGTGATGGCGGGAAGGTCGGCCTCGGTGGTGGGCCTGATATCGGGTGCGGACATGGCGGGAAGGATAGAGCCTTCATCCGACTGCTGGAAGGGGGCTACGCCGCCTCCGCAGCGTCATTGCGAGCGCAGCGAAGCAATCCAGAAATGCATCCGCGGAGGGACTCTGGATTGCTTCGCTGCGCTCGCAATGACGGTGTTTGTGGCCGCCCCCGCGCCCCCCAAACAAAAACCCCGGCCTCTCGGCCGGGGTTCGTGTCGTTCGCTCGGTCCTGTCGCCTACTCGCGCTGGCCGAGGAGCTGCAGCAGCAGCGTGAACAGGTTGATGAAGTTCAGGTACAGCGACAGTGCGCCGGTGATGGCCGCACGCTCTGCGATGTCACCGCCGGCCGAGGCATAGCCGTAGATGTAGTCGTTCTTCAGCCGCTGGGTGTCCCACGCGGTGAGGCCCGAGAACACCAGCACGCCGACCACCGAGACGATGAACTGCAGCATCGAGCTGGCCAGGAACAGGTTCACCAGGCTGGCGATGATGATGCCGATCAGGCCCATGAACAGGAACGAGCCCATCCCGGTCAGGTCACGCTTGGTGGTGTAGCCGTAGAGGCTCAGCGCACCGAAGGTGGCCGCGGTGATGAAGAACACCCGCACGATCGAGGTGTGGGTGAACACCAGGAAGATCGACGACAGCGAGATGCCCATCAGCGCCGAGAACACCCAGAACAGGATCTGGGCGGTCGAGGGGGCCAGGCGGTTGATGCCCGCCGAGATCACGAACACCATCGCGAGCGGCGCGAGCATGAACAGCCACTTCAGGGGGCTGACGAACATGGCGTAGCCGAACGGCGTCAGGAACAGCTTGCCGACGCGGACGGCGTCCGCCGTCGGGACGTCGGTCACGGCGGCCATGTAGACGCCGAGCGCGGCAAGGCCGGTGATGGCCAAGCCAATGCTCATGTAGTTGTAGATGCGCAGCATATAGGCGCGCAGGCCGGCATCGACCGTCGCGGCGTCGACACGCCCGGCGGCCCTGCCGAAAGGAGAAGCGTAGTTACGGTCTAGGTCCGACATGGTCGAATTCCCGTTGGTTGGTCCGGTCCGGCATGAGGGTCGCCATGCCGCCGGTTCGTCAAATTCTATCTCGGAGACCGTTGCCAGCCGACTAAATTTTGGCTCACAATCGGGGCCCCGAACCCATTCGATATGTGGGAAACTAACACATTCGCTGCAACCTTCCACGCGCGGCCGAATGTCGCCCTTGGCGGCAATCCTGACGTGGAGCTGACGAGCAGCGTGGTTAATCGCGGAAACCGGGGCGATTCCGGCTCGATCCGCCGCTTCAATTTGTCACAAATTTCGCAACACCGTCGCCGGCTTTTTGTTCAATGCCAGCAGCGTGCCGGCAAGCCCGAGCCCGACGGTGACGACCAGCGCGGCCGCGACCACGCCGGCGGCGCTGCCGGCCTGCCAGACGAAGCTCAGCGTCATCAGCCGCGTGACGATCATCCACGCCGCGATGCTGCCTGCGATCACCCCGAACACCGCCGTGGCAAGGCCGATCAGGAGGTATTCGAGGGCATAGGCGCCGAGCAGTCGCAGCCGCGTCGCGCCCAGGGTCTTCAGGATCACCGCATCATAGACCCGGTGGCGGTGGCCGGCGGCGAGCGCCCCGCCCAGCACCAGGATCGCCGAGATCAGGGTCACGGCGCTGGCGCCGCGGATCGCCAGTGCCAGATTGGTCACGACCGAGCCGACCGTCTCCATCACCTCGCGCACGCGCACGCTCGTCACCATCGGATAGGCGTCGGCGATCTCCTTGATGATCTTGCCGTCGCCCGCCGCATTTCCGCCCGCTTCCGTCAGCGTCGCGATGTGGGTGTGCGGCGCGCCCTTGAAGGCGTTGGGCGAGAACACCAGGACGAAATTGATGCCGAGCCCCTGCCAGTCGATCGTGCGCAAATTGCTGATCTTCGCCGGGATGTCGCGGCCGAGCACGTTGACCACCACCTCGTCGCCGAGCTTGAGGCCGAGCCCGTCGGCGATCTTCTTCTCCATCGAGACCAGCGGCGGGCCGGAATAATCGGCGCGCCACCACTCGCCCTCGACCACCTTGGAGCCCTTGGGCAGCTCGGCGGTGTAGGTCAGCCCGCGGTCGCTCTGCAGCACCCATTCGGAATCGGTTGTGGGCTTGAGCTCCTCGGCGCGCACCCCGCGCGCGGCGACGATGCGCCCGCGCAGCATCGGCACGTCCTCGATTCGGGCGCCGGGGGCGATCCGGTGCAGATAGGCGTCGAACTGCTCGGCCTGCGCGCTCGGAATGTCGATGAAGAAGAACGACGGTGCCTGGTCGGGGAGCGCGGCCAGGAACTGCCGGCGCAGATTGCCGTCGATCTGGGTGATGGTGACGAGCACGGCGAGCCCGAGTCCCAGCGACAGCACGACTGAAGGCGTCAGCGCGCCCGGCCGGTGGATGTTGGCAATCGCCAGCCGCAGCATCGGCAGCCGCGTCCGCGGCAGCCGGCGTGCGATCGCCATCAGCAGGGCGGCGATGCCGCGCAGCAAGGCGAACACCACGACGGAGGAGGCCACGAACACCGCGGCGATGCGCTTGTCGAACGACAGGCCGATCACGACCGCGATGAGCAGCGCGATCACGACCCCCATGAACACGAGATAGCCCGCACGCGGCCGGTGCCATTCGGAGCTGATGGTGTCGCGGAACAGCGCGGCCACCGGCACGTCGTGCACGCGCCCGAGCGGCCACAGGCCGAAGGCAAGCGCAGTGAGGAGGCCGTAGACGAAGGACAGCGCGAGCTCGTCGGCATGCACGGCCGGCACCACCGGCAGCGGCAGCAGCTTGCCGAACAGGCCAACGATGGCAAAGGGCATCGCGGCGCCGAGCGCAAGGCCGATCACGGATCCGATCGCCGCCAGCAGGACCACTTGCGCCAGGTAGATGCCGAACACGTCCCGGCCGGTGGCGCCGACGGCCTTGAAGGCGGCGATCACCTCGAGCTTGCGGTCGATGTGGCTCTTGACGGCATTGGCGACCCCGACGCCGCCGACCAGCAGCGCGGCGAGGCCGACCAGGGTCAGGAACTGCGTGAAGCGGCTGATATTGCGCTCGAGCTGCGGCGAGGCATTGGACCGGCTGCGGATCTCCCAGCCGGCTTGCGGCGCGGCGCTGCGCGCATCCGCGATGAAGGCTTCGGTGGCGCGCTCGTTGTTCGCAGCCTCTGGCAGCTTGACCCGGTAGACCCAGCGCACCAGGCTGCCGGGCTGGATCAGGCCGGTGGCGCGCAAGGCCGCCTCGCTGATCAAAAAGCGCGGCCCGAAGCCGATGCCGCCCGCGAGTTTGTCGGGCTCGGCCTCGACCGTCGAGCGGATCTGGAAGGTCGCCGCGCCGATGGTGACGCGGTCGCCGGTCTTGAGCGAAAGCCGCGCCAGCAGCGTCGGATCGGCGGCGGCGCCGAACGCACCGTCGCGCTCGGCGAGCAGATCGGCCATCGGCAGGGGCGGCGCCAGCGTCAGCTGCCCTAGCATCGGATAGGTGCTATCGACCGCCTTCATCTCGACCAGCGCCAGCTTGCCGTCAGCCGAACGCGCCATGCCGCGCAAGGTCGCAGCGGTCGACAGCGTGCCGCGCGAGCGCAGGAACGCGACCTCTTCCGGCTTGGCCTCGCGCTGGAACAGCACGAACGAGACGTCGCCGCCGAGCAGTGTGCGGCCCTCGCGCGCGAGACCATCGCTCAGGCTGGCGGACACCGAGCCGACGCCGGCAATCGCCATCACGCCGAGCGCGATGCAGGCGATGAAGACGTAGAAGCCGCGCAGGCCACCGCGCAATTCGCGCAAGGCGTAGCGCAGCGACAGCGCGACGGCGTTCGGCTTCGCGAACGGTTCGGCCACGGCGCTCATGCCGGCGCAGACTGCGTGTCGATGCGCCCGGAGCGCAGGCGGATGACGCGGTCGCAGCGGTGTGCGAGCGAGGAATCGTGCGTCACGAGCACCAAGGTCATGCCGCGCTCGGCATGCTTGGTGAACAGCAGATCGACGATCTGCTTTCCGGTCGCTTCGTCGAGATTGCCGGTCGGCTCGTCCGCGACGAGGATCGCGGGATCGGGTGCCAGCGCGCGGGCGAGCGCGACGCGCTGCTGCTCGCCGCCGGAGAGCTGCGTCGGATAATGATGCAGGCGGTCGCCGAGCCCGACCGATTGCAGCTCCTCTGCCGCACGCTTGGCGGCATCGGGATTGCCGGCGAGCTCGAGCGGCACCGCGACGTTCTCCAGCGCCGTCATGGTCGGGATCAGGTGGAAGGACTGGAAGACGATGCCGACCTGGCGGCCGCGGAAGCGCGCCAGCGCGTCCTCGTCGAGGGCATTGAAAGGCGTGCCATTCACCACCACCTCTCCGCTGTCAGGACGCTCCAGCCCCGCCATCACCATCAGCAGCGTGGATTTGCCCGAGCCTGACGGGCCGATCAGGCCGATCGTCTCGCCCGAGGCGACGCGCAGGCTGATATCCTTGAGGATGTGAACGCGTGCCGCGCCCGTGCCCAATGACAGATTGACGTTGGAGATGGCGATGGTGTCCGCGGCAGTAGCGGCGAGCGAAGAGGGGTCGATGCGAGTGTCCATGGTCCGGTCATATGGCAACTCCGCACGCGGGGTCGAGAGGCGTTACGGATTGTTCATGCACATAGCCGTGTTGATGCTCGCCTTGATGACGATGGCGAACCCGGCTTGGGCAGGCGCGACAAAACCGGTCAAGCTTGTCGTTCTCGGCGATTCCCTGAGCGCCGGCTTCGGCCTTCCGGCCCAGGAGGCGTTCCCTCAAAAGCTTCAAAAAGCCTTACAAGCCAAAGGCATAGAGGTCGACATGACCAATGCCGGGGTGTCCGGGGACACCACCTCGGGCGGCCGCGACCGGCTCGACTGGTCGGTGCCCGATGGAACTGACGGCGTCATCGTCGAGCTCGGCGCCAATGACGCGCTGCGCGGCATCGATCCCGACGTGGCGCGCGCGGCGCTGACCGACATCGTCCAGCGGCTCAAGGCGCGAAAGATTTCAGTCATGCTCTGCGGCATGCTGGCGCCGCCGAATTACGGCGCCGAATACGCCGCACGCTTCAATTCGATTTATCCGGATCTGGCCAAGACATTCGACGTGCCGCTCTATCCGTTCTTCCTCGAGGGCGTCGCGGCCGACGCCAAGCTCAACCAGGCCGACGGCATTCATCCGACCGCTGAGGGCGTCGACATCATCGTCGGCAGGATCATGCCCACGGTGGAGGCATTCATTGGCACGATCGCTGAGCAACGGCGTTGAAAACCAGGCAACGCTAACCCTAATTACCAGGGTTTTACCGGGGTGAGGCGCGGCATGCTTCGCAGAGTCACACAACTGCGATAGGAATCAGGGTACCGGTGATTCGTCGCCGGCTCTAATTTGGATATGGTTCTCGCGCTTCGAGGACTGTACCCAAGCATCGGGAGTGCGAAACGATGCCGCGTTTGTTCACGGGTCTGGAAATTCCGGCCGAGATCGGCCAGTCGCTTTCCAACTTGAGGGGCGGCCTCCCCGGCGCCCGCTGGATCGATCCCGAAAATTATCACGTCACCCTGCGCTTCATCGGCGACATCGACGGCGCTTCCGCCAACGAGATCGCATCGATGCTGTTTCGCGTCGACCGCAAGCCGTTCGAGGTGAAGGTGCAGGGGCTCACCAGCTTCGGCGGCCGCAAGCCGCGCGCAGTGGTCGCCACCATCGCGCCGAGCAAGCCGCTGATGGAATTGCAGGCCGAGCTCGAGCGCATGATGCAGCGGATCGGCCTCGACCCCGAGGGACGCAAGTTCATCCCCCACGTCACGCTCGCGCGGCTACACGACGCTTCCGACCGCGACGTCGCCGACTATCTCTCGATCCGCGGCTACTTCCCGAGCAAGGCGTTCATGGCGGAACGCTTCGTGCTGTTCTCCTCGCGCGCCTCCACCGGCGGTGGCCCGTATGTCGTCGAGGACGCCTATGAGCTGTGTGAGTAGCACCGCTCTCGTGCCCCGGCCGCAGAGCCGGGGCCCAGTGCTCCGCGATGAACGTTAATGTGGTGATGAACGAGACGGTGGGTCCCGGCTCTGCGCAGCAGCGTTGCACGCTGCAGCGCGTCCGGGACACGAAACCGCATAGCTCTGACCTCATTTCACGGCTTGCAATTTCCGTCCGTCTCTGGCCGTAAAGGGCCATGCTCTCCACCCAAAATTCCTCATTCCGCGAGGCCTACCAGGCCGAGATCGCGTCCGGCGCGATCGAGCCCGATGCCGCGCAGGCCGAGGTCGCCGAGGCCTATGCGGCGCTGGACCTGCGGCTTTCGACCTACAAGCCGGCCCGCAAGCAAGGCCTGCTCAGCCGCCTGTTCAGCTCTGGTGACAAGGACGAGGCGCCGCGCGGGCTCTACATCCATGGCGAGGTCGGCCGCGGCAAGACCATGCTGATGGACCTGTTCTTCCAGCACTCATCGGTCGAGCACAAGCGCCGCGCGCATTTCCACGAGTTCATGGCGGACGTGCACGAGCGCATCTACGACTACCGCCAGAGCATCGCGCGCGGCGAGATCGCCGATGGCGACGTCATCGCGCTGACCGCCAATGCGATCTTCGAGGAGAGCTGGCTGCTCTGCTTCGACGAATTCCACGTCACCGACATCGCGGACGCGATGATCCTGGGCCGCCTGTTCGCGAAACTGTTCGAGCTCGGCACCGTCGTGGTCGCGACCTCCAACGTCGCGCCCGACGATCTCTACAAGGGTGGCCTCAACCGCTCGCTGTTCCTGCCCTTCATCAAGCAGATCACCGACCACATGGACGTCGCGCGGCTCGATGCGCGCACCGACTTCCGGCTCGAAAAACTTCAGGGCGTGCGGATGTGGCTGACGCCGGCCGATGGCGATGCCGACGCCGCGCTCAACCGCGCCTGGGTGAAGATGACCGGCAATGCCAAATGCAAGCCGCGCGACATTTCGATCAAGGGGCGCATCCTGCACGTGCCGTGCTCGGCCCATGGCGTGGCGCGGTTCTCCTTCGCCGACCTCTGCGAGCAGCCGCTCGGCGCATCCGACTACCTCAGGCTGGCGCACGACTATCACACCATCCTGGTCGACCATATTCCAGTGATGGACTCCTCCCAGCGCAACGCGGCCAAGCGCTTCATCACGCTGATTGATACGCTCTATGACAACGCCGTGAAGCTGATGGCCTCGGCCGACGCCAACCCGATCTCACTTTACCTCGCGACCGAGGGTGTTGAGGCCATGGAGTTCAAACGGACCGCCTCGCGCCTGATCGAAATGAGCTCGGAATCCTATCTGGCGCTGCCTCACGGCCGCAAGGATTCCACCGCCAGCGGCTCGACCAAGGGCCTGGTGGAGACTTAAGTCCTATTCCCGCCGTCATTCCGGGGCGCGCGGAGCGCGAGCCCGGAATCCATTTCTGAGCGCGCTCCGCCCCACCGATGGATTCCGGGCTCGCGACTTCGTCGCGCCCCGGAATGACGGCTTCGGTGTGTTGGCCGGAATCGCGGCAAGCCCGACAATTGGGCATTGGGCGACTTGAACGGGGGAGGCGAAAGGGATAACCACCCGTCTCAGTTTTCCCCTCCTTACGTGTCTAAAGGACAGGTTCACATGGCGCGCGACAAGATTGCTTTGATTGGCTCCGGTCAGATCGGCGGAACGCTGGCTCACCTCATCGGCCTGAAAGAACTGGGCGACGTCGTGATGTTCGACATCGCCGAAGGCGTGCCGCAGGGCAAGGCGCTCGACATCGCGCAGTCCTCGCCGGTCGACGGCTTCGACGCCCACTACACCGGCGCGAACTCCTATGAGGCGCTCGACAACGCCAAGGTCTGCATCGTCACCGCCGGCGTGCCGCGCAAGCCCGGCATGAGCCGCGACGACCTTCTGTCCATCAACCTCAAGGTCATGGAGCAGGTCGGTGCCGGCATCAAGAAGTACGCTCCCGATGCCTTCGTCATCTGCATCACCAACCCGCTCGATGCCATGGTCTGGGCACTGCAGAAGGCTTCCGGCCTGCCGCACAAGAAGGTCGTCGGCATGGCCGGCGTGCTGGATTCGGCGCGCTTCCGCTACTTCCTTGCCGACGAGTTCAACGTCTCGGTCGAGGACGTCACCGCCTTCGTGCTCGGCGGCCACGGCGACACCATGGTGCCGCTGGTGAAGTACTCCACCGTCGCCGGCATCCCGCTGCCCGACCTCGTCAAAATGGGCTGGACCTCGCAGGCGCGCCTCGACGAGATCGTCGACCGCACCCGCAACGGCGGCGCCGAGATCGTCAATTTGCTGAAGACCGGCTCGGCCTTCTACGCGCCGGCGGCCTCCGCGATCGCGATGGCCGAGAGCTATCTGAAGGACAAGAAGCGCGTGCTGCCTTGCGCCGCCTATCTCAACGGCGAGTACAGCGTGAAGGACATGTATGTCGGCGTGCCCGTCGTGATCGGCTCCAAGGGCGTCGAACGCGTGGTGGAGATCGAGCTCGCCGGCAAGGACCGCGAAGCCTTCGACAAGTCGGTCGGCGCCGTGCAGGGCCTGGTCGATGCCTGCAAGAAGATCGCACCGGATCTTCTCGGCCGCTAAGGCGCAAACGACATCCCGCCGAAGATCGAAACCCGGTCTTCGGCGGTTTCACTTCCGGGACCCACTGCCGGGGCGGGTTCCCTAGTCCAGAGATCTTGAAGTCAAAGAATCCGGGTTGCAGTTCCTGTGGTATATGGTATGCCAGCCACAAGACTGAGGTGGGCCCATGAGGTCACCGCCCGCGGGTTCAGGGAGCGACCATATGAATATCCATGAATATCAGGCCAAAGCGCTGCTGAACGAGTTCGGCGTGCCGATCTCCAAGGGCGTCCCGGTCCTTAAAGCGAGCGACGCCGAAGCTGCGGCCAAGGCGCTGCCCGGCCCGGTCTGGGTGGTGAAGAGCCAGATCCATGCCGGCGGCCGCGGCAAGGGCAAGTTCAAGGAGGCTAGCGCCGGCGACAAGGGCGGCGTCCGCATCGCCAAGTCGGCCGCTGAAGTCTCTGAGTTCGCCAAGCAGATGCTGGGCGCAACCCTGGTGACCGTGCAGACCGGCCCCGCCGGCAAGCAGGTCAACCGCCTCTACATCGAGGACGGCTCGGACATCGACAAGGAATTCTACCTCTCGATCCTGGTCGACCGCGAGACCTCGCGCGTCTCCTTCGTCGTCTCGACCGAGGGCGGCGTCAACATCGAGGACGTCGCGCACAACACGCCTGAGAAGATCGTCACTTTCTCGGTCGATCCCGCCACCGGCATCATGGGCCACCACGGCCGCACGGTCGCCAAGGCGCTCAACCTCTCCGGCGATCTCGCCAAGCAGGCCGAGAAGCTTACGGCGCAGCTCTACGCCGCCTTCGTCGCCAAGGACATGTCGATGCTGGAGATCAACCCGCTGGTCGTGACCAAGCAGGGCCAGCTCCGCGTGCTCGACGCCAAGGTGTCGTTCGACGACAATGCGCTGTTCCGCCATCCCGAGGTGCTCGCGCTGCGCGACGAGACCGAGGAAGACGCCAAGGAAATCGAGGCGTCCAAGTACGACCTCAATTACGTCACGCTCGACGGCAACATCGGCTGCATGGTCAACGGCGCGGGCCTTGCCATGGCGACGATGGACATCATCAAGCTCTACGGCATGGCGCCGGCGAACTTCCTCGACGTCGGCGGCAGCGCCAGCAAGGAGAAGGTCGCGGCCGCCTTCAAGATCATCACTGCCGATCCCAACGTGAAGGGCATTCTGGTCAACATCTTCGGCGGCATCATGAAGTGCGACGTGATTGCCGAGGGCGTCACCGCTGCGGTTCGTGAAGTCGGCCTCAGCGTGCCGCTGGTGGTCCGCCTCGAAGGCACCAATGTCGAGCTTGGCAAGAAGATCATCCGTGAATCCGGACTGAACGTGGTGCCCGCCGACAATCTCGACGACGCCGCGCAGAAGATCGTGAAGGCCGTCAAGGGAGGCTAAGGCCATGACCCAGGACCATCTCGCCGCATCATCTCCGCTCCCCGAGCACACGCGCCTCGCCGCGTTCGCCGGCGAATGGGATGGTGAGGAGATGGTCTTCCCGTCGCGCTGGAACGCGGGCGGGCCGGCCACCTCTCACGTCGTCGCGCGCATGGACCTGAACGGATTCTATCTGATCCAGGACTCGGTCCAGATGCGCGACGGCAAGCAGATCTTCGCCACCCACGGCATCTTCACTTTCGACCGCGACGACCGGACCTACAAATTGTTCTGGTACGACTCGCTCGGCTACACGCCGCCTTCGCCCGCCTCAGGCGGGTGGGTCGGCAAGACCCTGACGCTGGTGCGCGGCTCGCTCCGCGGCAATGCGCGCCACGTCTACGAGATCATCAATGAGGATTCCTACTCGTTGAAGATTCAGTTCTCGCCGGACGCGGAAGGCTGGTCCGACGTCCTCACCGGCGTCTACCGCCGCATCCACTGACCCTCTCACTCTGTTAGTTTCGCGAAAGCAGACCTCATGTCCATCCTGATCGACAAGAACACCAAGGTCATCTGCCAGGGCTTCACCGGCAAGAACGGCACCTTCCATTCCGAGGCCGCGATCGCCTACGGCACCAAGATGGTCGGCGGCACCTCGCCGGGCAAAGGCGGCTCGACGCATCTGGGCCTGCCGGTGTTCGACACCGTGCGCGAGGCGCGTGAGAAGACCGGCGCCGACGCGTCGGTGATCTACGTGCCGCCGCCGGGCGCGGCGGATGCGATCTGCGAAGCGATCGACGCCGAGGTCCCGCTGATCGTCTGCATCACCGAGGGCATTCCGGTCGTGGACATGGTGCGCGTCAAGCGCTCGCTGCTCGGCTCCAAGTCGCGCCTGATCGGGCCGAACTGCCCGGGGGTCATGACCGCCGGCGAGTGCAAGATCGGCATCATGCCCGCCAACATCTTCAAGACCGGCTCGGTCGGCATCGTCTCCCGCTCGGGCACGCTGACCTATGAAGCCGTGTTCCAGACCTCCCAGGAAGGCCTCGGCCAGACCACCGCGGTCGGCATCGGCGGCGACCCGGTCAAGGGCACCGAGTTCATCGACGTGCTGGAGATGCTGCTGGCCGATCCCAAGACGGAATCGATCATCATGATCGGCGAGATCGGCGGTTCCGCCGAGGAGGACGCCGCCCAGTTCCTCAAGGACGAGGCCAAGCGCGGCCGCAAGAAGCCGATGGTCGGCTTCATCGCCGGCGTCACCGCCCCTCCCGGCCGCCGCATGGGCCATGCCGGCGCCATCATCTCGGGCGGCAAGGGCGATGCCGGTTCCAAGACCGAGGCGATGAAATCCGCAGGGATTACAGTGTCTCCGTCGCCCGCCCGCCTCGGCCACACGCTTGCCGAAAAGTTGAAAGGCTAATTCACTTCTTCGTGCTTTTCCGGGCGAAGTTTCGCAGCAAATAGGGTAAAGGGTGCCTGTCGCGTCGAGCCCTGTCGGGGAGCTCGGCGCCAGCGCCGTTTGTTATGCGCGAACCGAAATCGCCAGGAACTCAAGTATGTCTCGCCAGGACGCGAACGCAGCCTTTGCCCTGTCCTCCTTTTTGCAGGGCACCAACGCCACCTACATCGACGAAATCTACGCCCGCTACCAGAAGGACCCGTCCTCGGTCGACGCCGAGTGGCAGGAGTTCTTCAAGAGCCTGAACGACGCGCCCGCTGACATCAGCAAGAACGCGGAAGGCCCGTCCTGGGAGCGCGACAACTGGCCGCTGACCCCGAAGGACGACCTGACCTCTGCCCTCGACGGCAACTGGGCCGAAGTCGAGAAGGCGGTCGGTGCCAAGATCGCCGCCAAGGCGCAGACCAAGGGCGCCGACATCTCCTCCGCCGACGTGCTTCAGGCCACGCGCGACTCCGTCCGCGCCCTGATGCTGATCCGCTCCTACCGCATGCGCGGCCACTTCCACGCCAAGCTCGATCCGCTCGGGATCGAAGCCCAGCGCAACCGCGAAGAGCTCGATCCGCGCACCTACGGCTTCACCGAGGCCGATTTCGACCGCAAGATCTTCCTCGATCACGTGCTCGGTCTCGAATACGGCACGTTGCGCGAGATCACCGCGATCTGCGAGCGCACCTACTGCCAGACGCTCGGTGTCGAGTTCATGCATATCAGCAACGCCGCGCAGAAGGCCTGGATCCAGGAGCGCATCGAGGGACCCGACAAGGAGATCTCGTTCACGCGCGAAGGCCGCAGAGCCATCCTGCAGAAGCTGATTGAAGCCGAAGGCTTCGAAAAGTTCTGCGACACCAAGTTCACCGGCACCAAGCGCTTCGGTCTCGATGGCGGCGAAGCGCTGATCCCCGCGCTCGAGCAGATCATCAAGCGCGGCGGCAATCTCGGCGTGAAGGAGATCGTGCTGGGCATGCCGCATCGCGGCCGCCTCAACGTGCTGACGCAGGTGTTGGGCAAGGCCCATCGCGCACTGTTCCACGAGTTCAAGGGCGGCTCGGCCAACCCCGACGCGGTCGAAGGCTCGGGCGACGTCAAGTACCACCTCGGCGCCTCCTCGGACCGCGAGTTCGACGGCAACCGCATCCATCTGTCGCTGACCGCCAACCCCTCGCATCTCGAGATCGTCGATCCCGTGGTGCTCGGCAAGGTCCGCGCCAAGCAGGACCAGCACGGTGATCCCCCGGACATGCGGATCTCCGTGATGCCGCTTCTGATGCACGGCGACGCCGCGTTCGCCGGCCAGGGCGTGGTCGCGGAGTGCTTCGGCCTGTCCGATCTGAAGGGCTATCGCACCGGCGGCTCCGTGCACTTCATCGTCAACAACCAGATCGGCTTCACCACGTATCCGCGCTACTCGCGCTCCTCGCCCTATCCGTCGGATGTGGCGAAGATGATCGACGCGCCGATCTTCCACGTGAACGGCGACGATCCGGAAGCCGTCGTGTTCGCGGCCAAGGTCGCGACCGAATTCCGGCAGAAGTTCCACAAGCCCGTCGTCATCGACATGTGGTGCTACCGCCGCTACGGCCACAATGAGGGCGATGAGCCGGCCTTCACCCAGCCGGTGATGTACAAGCGGATCGCGGCCCATCCCTCGACCCTCACGCTCTACTCCAAGCGCCTGATCGCAGAAGGCGTCGTCACCGAGGGCGAGGTCGACAAGCTGAAGGCGGACTGGCGCGCCCGGCTCGACGCCGAGTTCGAGGCCGGCACCTCCTACAAGCCGAACAAGGCCGACTGGCTCGACGGCAAGTGGTCCGGCTTCAAGATCGCCGACCAGGAAGAGGATGCGCGGCGCGGCGTCACCGGCGTCGATATCGCCACGCTGAAGGATATCGGCCGCAAGATCACCAAGGTCCCGGACGGCTTCCGCGTTCACCGCACCATCCAGCGTTTCCTCGACAACCGCTCGAAGGCGATCGACACCGGCGCCGGCATCGACTGGGCGACCGGCGAGGCGCTGGCGTTCTGCTCGCTGCTCAACGAAAACCATCACGTCCGTCTGTCCGGACAGGATTCGGAGCGCGGCACCTTCTCGCAGCGCCATTCGGTCCTGATCGACCAGGAAGACGAAAGCCGTTACACGCCGTTCAACCATCTCGGTCACGAGCAGGGCCACTACGAGGTCATTAACTCGCTGCTGTCGGAAGAAGCCGTGCTCGGCTTCGAATACGGCTATTCTCTCGCCGAGCCGAACACGCTGACGCTGTGGGAAGCCCAGTTCGGCGACTTCGCCAACGGCGCGCAGGTCGTGTTCGACCAGTTCATCTCCTCGGGCGAGCGCAAATGGCTGCGCATGTCCGGCCTCGTCTGCCTCTTGCCGCACGGCTATGAGGGCCAGGGTCCGGAGCACTCCTCGGCGCGCCTCGAGCGCTACTTGCAGATGTGCGCGGAAGACAACATGCAGGTGGTCTACCCGACCACGCCGGCGAACTACTTCCACGTGCTGCGCCGGCAGCTGCATCGCGAGATCCGCAAGCCGCTGATCATGATGACGCCGAAGTCGCTGCTGCGTCACAAGCGGGCGGTGTCGCGTCTCGAAGAGCTGGCGAAGGGCACGACCTTCCACCGCATCCTCTATGATGACGCCCAGATGCTGCCGAACGAGGCGATCAAGCTCGTCCCCGACGAGAAGATCCGCCGCATCGTGCTGTGCTCCGGCAAGGTCTATTACGACCTCTACGAGGAGCGCGAGAAGCGCGGCATCGACGACATCTATTTGATGCGCGTCGAGCAGCTCTATCCGGTGCCGCTGAAGGCGCTGGTGGCCGAGCTGTCGCGCTTCAAGAAGGCCGAGATGGTGTGGTGCCAGGAAGAGCCCCGCAACATGGGTGCCTGGCACTTCATCGAGCCCTATCTGGAATGGGTGCTGAACCAGGTGAACGGCGTGAGCCGGCGTCCGCGTTATGTCGGCCGCGCTGCCTCCGCTGCGACCGCAACGGGTCTGATGTCCAAGCATCAGGCTCAGCTGAAGGCGTTCCTGGACGAAGCACTGAGCTGAGAAGGTTTTTAGGACTAGGTCAATGCCCCGCCTAGTGCGCAATCGCGCACGGGGGCGGGGCATCCAGTATTCCGCGGCTTTCGTTTTGATCACGAAGGTCACGGCGTACTGGATTGCCCGCCTTCGCGGGCAATGACGTATGAAATTCATGACCGCTACCGGCGATCCCTTAAGGAAGAGACCATGACTGAAATTCGTGTGCCGACGCTCGGCGAATCCGTCACCGAGGCCACCATCGGCCGCTGGTTCAAGAAGGCCGGCGACCCCGTCGCCGTCGACGAGCCCTTGGTGGAGCTCGAGACCGACAAGGTCACCATCGAAGTCCCCGCGCCGTCCGCCGGCACGCTGAGCGAGATCATCGCCGCCGATGGTGCGACCGTTGCCGTGGGCGCGCTGCTCGGTCAGATCACCGACGGTGCCGGCGCAGCCAAGCCCGCCGCCGCGCCGGCCAAGGCTGCTGCGCCCGCGGCTGCCGCCGCTGCTCCCGCGCCGGCGCCCGCTGCCGCGAAGGCACCGCCGGCCGACGCGCCGCTCGCGCCGTCCGTGCGTAAGCTGTCTGCCGAGACCGGCATCGACGCCTCGACCGTTCCCGGCTCCGGCAAGGACGGCCGCGTCACCAAGGGCGACATGCTGGCCGCGATCGAGCGTGCCGCCTCGGCGCCGACCCCGGTCAACCAGCCCGCCGCCGCCGTTCAGGTCCGCAGCCCCTCGCCGGCCGATGACGCCGCCCGCGAAGAGCGCGTCAAGATGACCCGCCTGCGCCAGACCATCGCGCGCCGCCTCAAGGACGTGCAGAACACCGCGGCCATGCTCACGACCTTCAACGAGGTCGACATGACCAACGTCATGGCGCTGCGTGCGCACTACAAGGACGCGTTCGAGAAGAAGCATGGCGCCAAGCTCGGCTTCATGGGCTTCTTCACCAAGGCCGTCGTGCAGGCGCTGAAGGACATCCCGGCGGTGAATGCCGAGATCGACGGCAGCGACCTGATCTACAAGAACTACTATCACATCGGCGTCGCCGTCGGCACCGACAAGGGCCTGGTCGTGCCCGTGGTGCGCGACTGCGACCACAAGTCGATCTCCGACATCGAGAAGGGCATCGCCGATTTCGGCCGCCGCGCCCGTGACGGCCAGCTCAAGATCGACGAAATGCAGGGCGGCACCTTCACCATCACCAACGGCGGCATCTACGGCTCGCTGATGTCGACCCCGATCCTGAACGCGCCGCAGTCGGGCATTCTCGGCATGCACAAGATCCAGGAGCGGCCGATGGTCGTCGGCGGCAAGATCGAGGTGCGCCCGATGATGTATCTGGCCCTGTCCTACGATCACCGCGTGATCGACGGCAAGGAAGCCGTCACCTTCCTGGTTCGCGTCAAGGAGAGCCTGGAAGATCCGGCGCGCCTGGTGCTCGATCTCTGATCGCTGATGCGTTGCGAGCGCCGTCGCGACTGATGCGACGGCGCGTGTCGAACCATGGAGGCGCCCGTGACGGATAAAGTCGTTGTCATCACCGGCGGCAGCCGCGGCATCGGTCGTGCGACCGCGCTTGCGGCGGCCGCGCGCGGCTTCCGCGTCGTGGTCGGCTATGCCAGCAACAAGAATGCGGCCGACGAGGTGGTCGCGCAGATCGCGGCCAGCAATGGCAAGGCCATCGCTGTGAAGTGCGATGTCGCCGAGGAAAGCGACATCCTCAATTTGTTCAAGGAGGCCGACAAGTTCGGTACGCTCGGCGCGCTCGTCAACAATGGCGGCATTGTCGGCAAGAGCGGCGTGCGTGTCGACGAGATGTCGGCCGAGCGCATCCAGCGCGTGATGGCCGTCAACGTCACCGGCTCCATCCTCTGCGCGCGTGAAGCAGTGAAGCGGATGTCGACCAAGCACGGCGGCAAGGGCGGCGTCATCGTCAACCTGTCCTCGGTCGCGGCCCGTCTCGGCGCACCCAACACCTATGTCGACTACGCCGCGTCCAAGGGCGCGGTCGATTCCTTCACCGTCGGCCTCGGTTATGAGGTCGCGGGCGAGGGCATTCGCGTCGCTGCGATCCGTCCCGGCCTGATCGACACCGAAATCCACGCCGCCGGTGGCGAGCCCGACCGCGCCCATCGTCTGGCCCATCTGGTGCCGATGAAGCGCGTCGGCACCGCCGACGAAATCGCCAATGCCATCGTCTGGCTGATCTCGGACGAGGCCTCCTACGTCACCTCAGCCATTCTCGATGTGTCCGGCGGACGCTGAGGCGCCGCGCGGACTCATCCTCATCACGCCTAACCTTACGGGACTTTCTCTCATGGCTACCTACGATCTCGTCGTCATCGGCACCGGACCGGGCGGTTATGTCTGCGCGGTGCGCGCAGCCCAGCTCGGCATGAAAGTCGCCGTGGTCGAAAAGAACGCAACCCTCGGCGGCACCTGCCTCAACGTCGGCTGCATGCCGTCGAAGGCGCTGCTGCACGCCTCCGAGATGTTCGAGGAAGCCGGGCATTCCTTCGCCAAGATGGGCGTGAGCGTTTCCGCGCCGAAGCTCGATCTGCCGTCGATGATGAACTTCAAGCAGCAGGGCATCGACGGCAACGTCAAGGGCGTCGAGTTCCTGATGAAGAAGAACAAGATCGACGTGCTCAAGGGCACCGGCAAGATCCTGGGCACCGGCAAGGTCGAGGTCTCCGCCGACGGCAAGTCGCAGGTGGTCGAGACCAAGAACATCGTGATCGCCACCGGCTCCGACATCGCGCGCCTGAAGGGCATCGAGATCGACGAGAAGCGCATCGTGTCCTCGACCGGCGCGCTGTCGCTGGAGAAGGTGCCAGGCCGATTGCTGGTCATTGGCGCCGGCGTGATCGGGCTCGAACTCGGCTCCGTGTGGCGCCGGCTCGGATCCGAAGTCATGGTGGTTGAATTTCTCGACCGCATCCTGCCCGGCATGGACGGCGAGATCGCCAAGCAATTCCAACGCATCCTTGAAAAGCAGGGATTTGCATTCAAGCTGGGCTCGAAGGTGACCGGCGTCGAGGTGAACAGCAAGGCATTGCTCGCGAAAATCGAACCGGCTTCCGGCGGTGCCGCCGAGACCATCGAAGCCGACGTCGTGCTGGTCTGCATCGGCCGCGTGCCCTACACCGACGGTCTCGGCCTCAAGGAAGCCGGCGTCGCGCTGGACGCGCGCGGCCGGGTGCAGATCGATCCGCATTTCGCCACCAGCCTGAAGGGCGTCTATGCCATCGGCGACGTCGTCGCAGGCCCCATGCTCGCGCACAAGGCCGAGGATGAAGGCGTCGCGGTCGCCGAGATCATCGCCGGCCAGGCCGGCCACGTGAATTATGACGTGATCCCGGGCGTCGTGTATACCACGCCGGAAGTGTCCTCCGTCGGCAAGACCGAGGAGGAACTGAAGCAGGCGGGCACGGCTTATACGGTCGGGAAGTTTCCGTTCACCGCCAACGGCCGCTCCAAGGTCAACCAGACCACCGACGGCTTTGTGAAGATTCTCGCAGATGCGAAGACCGATCGCGTGCTCGGCGTGCACATTATCGGCCGCGAAGCCGGCGAAATGATCCATGAAGCGTGTGTTCTCATGGAATTTGGCGGCAGTGCGGAAGATCTCGCGCGCACCTGCCATGCCCATCCGACCCGCTCGGAGGCCGTCAAGGAAGCCGCGCTTGCGGTCGGCAAGCGCGCCATCCATATGTAGCGAAGCGCCCAGCGCCAAATCGGGCGGGAAACACATGCTGCGCCGCCTTCTTCAACCGGTCTGGGTCCTGCTTGCGATCGTCTTCCTGATCGAAGCCTGGCTGTGGGACCATCTCGAGCCGATCGTTGCCAAGGTCGTCGCAGCCATCCCGCTTGCGCGCTTCAAGCAATGGCTGACCGAGCGCGTCGATGCGCTGTCGCCGGCCATGACGCTGATCGTGTTCGCGGTCCCAATCGTCCCGCTGTTTCCGCTCAAGCTGGTCGGCCTGTGGCTGCTCGCGCACGAATACTGGACCAGCGCCGTCTTCACGATCGTGTTCGCGAAGCTCATCGGCGTCGGCGTTACCGCCTTCGTGTTCGACGTCACGCGCGCCAAGCTTCTGGAGATGCGCTGGTTTGAGCGGATCTACGGGCTGGTGCTGAAGATCCGCGCCAAGGCTGCGGAGCTGGTCGACCCGATCAAGCGCCGCATCCGCGAATTGATCGCCGGCGACGGCGAGGGCTGGTCGTCCCGCACGTTGCGTATGATCCAGCGTTTCAGGAAGAGCGTGCACCAGGCGCGCTAGCTGTTCACCACACGCTCGCTGTCATCGCCCGGCTTGACCGGGCGATCCAGTATTCCAGAGACGTCAGTGATTGAACCGAGAAGCCGCGGCGTACTGGATGCCCCGGTCAAGCCGGGGCATGACACTGTCTGTGTGGTTTCGGGCGCGCGCCACACGCTCCCCTCAATGCAAATGCAGCAGATGCGGCCACCACAGGCCGAGTGCGGTCATGATCAGGCCGGCGATCGTCAGCACGCCGCCGACATAGGCGAGCGCGAACATGCCGGTGATGATGGTGGCCGAGGCCAGCACGATGCCGATCTGGAAGGCGGCCGAGGCCAGCTCGAAATGGTGGTATTTCGCGGTCGCCTCGTCGCGGTCGTGCTCGGCGTGCTTGGCCTTCTCCGCAAGCTGCTCGGTGCCTTCGCCGGTCTCGGGCTCGGAGCGGTAGCGCTGCGCGGTCTTGGTCCAATCCTCGATCTGCTTCTGCACGGCGGGCTTCTGCGCCTCGTCCGCGGCGGCCAGCGTCAGCTTGCCCTGCTCGGCCGCGGTCACCACCACGGTGCGGCGGATGCTCTTGGCCTGGAAGAACGCCCAGAGATTGGCGGCTTCGACGTTCTTGCTGATCGATTCGGTCTGGGCCCCCTTGCCGAGCGTCTCCGAGATCGCAAGGAAAAGCGCCAGCACGGCGATCAGAAGGGCGATCTTCTTGTTCGAGCCGGACGCGTGTTCGGCGTGCTCGGCATGCTCCATGCTTTCATGTGCGCTCATGATTCCCCTCTTGGTCGGTTCCGCAACGATTGACCGAACCGCGCGGCCTGCGCAAGAGGCACGCGCGCTATGACGAGAGTGTGTCAGTCTGCCGGCTGCGCAGCCTGTGGGGGAGGCCGCGCCGCGACACATCGGTCGTTCACCGTACCCGCTCAGCCGGAAACTCGACCGCATCCCCGAAATCGGGCATGTCGTCATACGGGGTGACAAAGAAGCGCGGTTGACGCGGTTCAAACGCGCCGCCGGTCAGGCAGGCAAAGACCAGCGGAAAGGTGTCGATCAAGGTGATGTCGTCTGGAGCGGCCGCGCGGCATTGCTTCGGCAGCCGAATTGCGTTCAGAACGCCGAAGCGCTCGTGGAGATCGGCGTCCGACCAGGTAGATGGCGAGCGCTTGGTCTGGCCGCGGAAGTCCGTGCCATGATCCGACTGCAGGATGATCAGTGCGTCGGGATCTGACGTGACAATCTTGTCGACGAGCGTCAGCGTCTGAGAGTTGGTGCAGCGGAGCTGGTCGAGGAAGGCCGGGCGGCTCGCCGGGTCCCAGCGCTGCAGGTCCGGGGCGGCCGAGCGGAAACCGCAGTCCGCCGTGAAGCGGAACGGGATATGCGGGACCAGGATGTGTGCGTACAGGAAGAACGGCGATGGAGTCGCCTGGACCTCATTCAACAGACGGGTCAGGTCATCGACGCCGCCCCACGCAAACGGCGACTGCCGCCGACCGATGATCAAGTCGATGATCGGTGTGTTGGAGAGAATGGCGACGTCCATCTCGTCCAGCCCGACATTCCCGCGCAGGCAACGCGGCCCGTCGAACGCGCATTTGGTCAGGTTGTCATAGCCGTTTTCAAAATGGACATAGCTGTATCCGGCCGAGGTGAGCCGGGCCACCGTCCGGTTCTTGCCTCGAACGAGCGGATATAGCCGCTCCAGCGGGAAAGCCTTGAGGTCCTTGCCTTCGCCCTCGACGGTGTAGTCGGCGTTGGCCGTGCTCGATATCGAATTGGCCGTCGCCGGAAAATTCGAGCGGGCATTGCGAAATACCGTAAAGTCCTTCGCGCCGAGCGAGGCGAGGAAGCCGCTGTTGTCGAATGAAAAATCTTCCTTGAGGACGTCCTGCCTCGGATAGGCATCGAGCACGATCCAATAGATGTTGGGAGACATCGTGAGCTTCATCGCCGGCTCACCGGCGCCCGGCACCGGGCGCGGCGCGCGCTGCTCCTTCACAAGCGCGGTCGCGATGCGGGTGACGGGCAGGGCGGCAAACGCCAACGACGCCACCAGTGCGATTGTCACGAGCGCAGGTCGGCGGATGACAATCAGGGCACCGATGCCGGTGGCGATGGCCATCACGGTCCAGGCGATCGCGGCCCAGTCGCCGAAGCGGCCCTTCATCTCGTACTCGACCAGCTCGACGCGATAAGCGAAGAAGACGAAGACCGTCAGCCCGACCGCCAGAACGATGCGCCATGGCGGGACCTTGCGCAGCAGCAAGGCGAGACACACCGAGAGAACCGCCGCGATCGCCATGATGCCGGCCGCGTATTGCAACACGCGCGACGGACCAGCCAGCGCGCTCATGTTCGCTGCGTAAAAATTGAGGAGGGCCATCGTGGACAGAAGTACAGCCGTCGCGACCGCGCGGAGCAGGACGAATCTGTCATCGGATCGTAGCGGCATTTCAGTCTCCACCGGCCTGTCTTGCGAATTCGTACAGCGTGCGGCCGCCCGGGGTGAGCTCGAGCCGCCGCACGATCGCTGCATGGCGGGTCAAGGCGCGCTCGAATTGCTCGCCGTCATAGCCATCGAAGATGTCGCGCCTCAATCGCAGCATGCGCTGGATCATCGGGTCGGACTTCGGAACGAACTCGATCACGCCGCGGGGTGCCAGTCCGACGAGCCAATCCAGCACCGACGGCAGCGGAATGTTCCGGCCGATCGCGAGATGGTGCACGATCGCGAGCGCGATAACGGCGTCCGCGCGGCTGCGCGAATGCAGCCCCGAACGCTCGGTCTCCGCCCAGCCCTGACCGGGGCTTGGATTTGCGGCATCGCTGAACAGCGGGAGAAAGTCCAGATTGTCCGCGGTCGCACGCGCCACCGCAACGTCGAGCGCATTGAGATCGGCGTCGAACCCGATCACGGACCGGACCCGGTTTTGCAAAAGCGCTTGCGAATACCGACCGGTGTTGCAGCCGATGTCCCACGCGCAGGCCAGCGTATTGTTCTGCGCGAAGCAACTGACGAATTTCTCCTTCCTGCTTTCCTCGGTATTGGAATATGAAAGATTGCCGCGCTCATATTGCTGCCATTCGGTCGGTCCGACGTCTTTCGGCGCGAGATTGGAGATCCAGCGCCGCAACCGGCGCAACATCATCTGAAGCGCGGCTTTGGGCAGCGGCTTTGGCTGTCGTGAGGGCTGATTCGGCTCGCGGCGTGCCCGTCGCTGAAAACGGTCCGGAAGCGTGATGTTGGTCAGGACGTCCGGGGAGAGCCACCGTTTGGGCCATCCGATCAGCGCGGCCATGTCGGCGGTCGGAATGCCTTCCAGCGCGCCCCGGTACCAGGCGTTGTGGGCGACGCCGAGCAGCGCGCGCATCAGCAAGGGGTTCGCGAACTGCTCGACGAACTGCCGGTGGCCGTCCCAATAGTCGCCGTCCCGGTACGGCACGAAAGAGGAAATGTCGATGAAGACCGGCCGGATTCCGATGAACTGAATATTGTAAGCGGTCGCATCCGACAGCGTCAGTCCGAAATCGAGCGCGAGCAGATGGACATCGAGGTGGAGCAGGGCGGCGCGCTTGAGCAACTCGAACGGCCATTCATATGGATAGGAGATGAACGGGACGCGCGGATGCTCCAGAACTTTCAGTCGATCCGATTCGGCATGGATCAGAGTCTGCGTCGCCTCGTCGGAGCTTGCCTCCTCCGCGGCGACGATCCATCCTCTTTCCATCAGCGCGTCGTAGGCGCCCGACGATTTCAGCAGCAGGAAGTTGCGATATGCTTCGTCCTCGACCGCGCGAAAAACTCGGCCAGCATGGGTGAAGACGTAGCCTGAGGGATCGCGGAACGATCCGGGATCACGCATCGCGGTCCAGTATGGATCTGCTGGTGGCGACGTCCGGCGACGATTTCGAGCGCCGGAAGAAATCCATCACCCGCTTTCCGTACGCTCGAATGGCGATCAGGCCGCCGGCAATGCCGGCAAGCAGAGCCTGTACGGCGAAGGCGCCGCTCCCCGGATCCAGATAGGCATAGGCGCTGGTCGGCATCAGCACGGCGATTCCGGCCAGCACCGCCACAGTCATTCCCGGAGAGGTCTTGTTCATTTTCCACACGCCGTAGACGATAGTCGCGGGTCGCACATGCCGCCTATTGGTCTTTTGCACCATCCACCTACGCGCGTAAACGGAAATCCGCTCTATTCCACCGGTCGTCGACGGCCTGTCTGCCGTTGCGGTGCAGTGCGCACGGCCGTGCCTCAGCGCCGCGGATGCGCGCTGGCATAGACCTCCAGCAGCCGCTCGGAATCGATGCCGGTATAGACCTGCGTCGTCGACAGCGAGGAATGGCCGAGCAATTCCTGGATGGCGCGCAAGTCCCCGCCGCGCGAGAGCAGGTGCGTGGCGAAGGAATGGCGCAGCGCGTGCGGCGTGGCGCTGTCCGGCAGCCCAAGCGCACCGCGCAGCCGCTCCATCGCGAGCTGGATGATGCGCGGGCTCAAGGGACCGCCGCGCGCGCCGACGAAGATCGGCTCTTCCGCCGGCAGCGGATAGGGGCACATCGAAACGTATTCCTGCACCAGCTCCAGCACGTTTTGCAGCACCGGCACCATGCGGGTCTTGTTGCCCTTGCCGGTCACGACCAACACGTCGCCCTCGCCGGGACGCGGCACCTCGCGGCGCTTCAGGGAGAGCGCTTCGGAGATGCGCAGCCCCGATCCGTACAAGAGCGCCATCACCGCGGCATCGCGCGCCAGGATCCAGGTCTCGCGTTCCTCGCCGGCACGCTCGTCGGCATCGGCAAGACGCTTTGCGGATGCCATCGGCAGGGGTTTTGGCAAGCTCTTCGCCACCTTCGGCGCGCGGATCGCCGACAACGCGCCGACCTTGCCCTTGCCCTCGCGCTCCAAGAAACGTCCGAACGAGCGCAGGCCCGCCAGCGTACGCATCAGGCTGCGGCCGCCAATGTCGTCGGCCCGGCGCATCGCCATGAAGGCGCGCACGTCGGTCGCCTCCAGCGCGTTGAAGCGCTTGAGCGTGACGCGCTCGCCCCAATGATTGCTGAGGAAATCCAGGCACTGCCGCAAGTCGCGGCCATAGGCCTCCAGCGTCTTCGGCGACAGCCGCCGCTCGGCGCCGAGATGCGCCAGCCAACGCGCCATCTCCTGCGCGATCGAGGGATCGGCGCTGGCGAGCTCGATGTGTGGGGCGGCCGCTTTGCTCATGCGCTCTGGACGTGGTGATTCCGCACAGTATATCGCATCACACCAGTTTACTGTTCGCTAAGGCCGCCGCGCGGCGCTAGCCTCAAGGCCTCAAGGTTCCGATTCTCAGCTCATGGACCAATCGTCGCGCAGCAACACCGCCCCCGCCACCCGCATGGTCGACGTGCTGGTGCCGGTCGCGCTCGACCAGACCTATTCCTACAAGGTGCCGCGCGGCATGGAGCTGAAGGCGGGCGATCTCGTCGGTGTGCCGCTCGGTCCGCGCGAGGTGCTGGCCGTGGTCTGGGGCGAGAATGCCAATCCCGATCCGCGCCTGCACAACCGCCTCAAGGAGGTCAGCGAGAAACTCGACGTCCCGCCGCTCAAGCCGGAGCTGCGCTCGGTGGTAGACTGGGTCGCCAATTACACGCTGAGCCCGCGCGGCATGGTGCTGCGCATGGGCCTGCGCATGGGCGAAAATCTCGGCCCGGAGCGGGTGCGCGCCGGCGTGCGCCTGACCGGCGATCCGCCGAAGCGTCTGACGCCGGCGCGGGCGCGCGTCATCGCGGTGCTGTCGGACCGGCTGCTGCACGGCAAGTCCGAGGCGGCCAGGGAGGCCGGCGTCTCCTCGGGCGTGATCGACGGCCTCGTCGATGAAGGCACGCTCACGGTGGAGCCCATGCCGCCGCCGCCTCCACCGCCGGCGCCCGATCCCGAATTCGGCCGGCCGGATTTTTCGCCGCTGCAGCGTGCCGGTGTGGATGCGATGCGCGCGCTCGCGGCCAACGGCACCTTCCATGTCGCGCTGCTCGACGGCGTCACCGGCTCGGGCAAGACCGAGGTCTATTTCGAAGCCGTCGCCGAGGTGGTCCGCCGCGGCAAGCAGGCACTGATCCTGATGCCGGAGATCGCGCTCACCGGCCAGTTCCTCGACCGTTTCGCGCAGCGCTTTGGCGTGCGGCCGATCGAGTGGCATTCGGAGCTGACGCCGCGCACCCGCGCGCGCAATTGGGCCGCGATCTCCGAAGGCTCGGCGCCGGTCGTGGTCGGGGCGCGCTCGGCGCTGTTTCTCCCTTACGCCAATCTCGGCCTCATCGTCGTCGATGAGGAGCACGACCAGGCCTATAAGCAGGACGAGGGCGTGCATTACCACGCCCGCGACATGGCGGTGGTGCGCGGGCATATCGCAAAGATCCCGGTCGTGCTGGCCTCCGCCACGCCGTCGGTGGAATCCGAGGTCAATGCGCGCAAGAACCGCTATCAGCGCATCGCGCTGCCCTCGCGCTTCGGCGGCCAGCACATGCCGCATATCGAGGCCATCGACCTCCGCCGCGAGCCGCCCGCGCGTGGTCGCTTCATCTCGCCGCGGCTTGCCGGCGAGATCCGAACCGCGATCGAGCGGCGCGAGCAGGCGCTGCTCTTCCTCAATCGCCGCGGCTATGCGCCGCTGACCTTGTGCCGCGCCTGCGGCCATCGCTTCGCCTGCACCATCTGCGACGCCTGGCTGGTCGATCACCGCTTTCGCCAGCGCCTGGTCTGCCACCATTGCGGCTTCTCGATGCCGCGCCCGCATATCTGCCCGAACTGCTCGGCCGAGGAATCGCTGGTCGCGGTCGGCCCCGGCGTCGAGCGCCTGCAGGAGGAGGCGGCGGCGCTGTTCCCGCAAGCGCGCACCATGGTGCTGTCGAGCGATCTCATCACCTCGATCGAGACGATGCGAAGTGAGCTCGCTGAAATCGCGGAGGGCCGCGTCGACATCATCATCGGCACGCAGCTCGTGGCGAAAGGCCACAACTTTCCGCGGCTCAATCTGGTCGGCGTGGTCGATGCCGATCTTGGCCTCTCCAACGGCGATCCGCGCGCGGCGGAGCGGACCTGGCAATTGCTCAACCAGGTGATCGGCCGCGCCGGCCGCGAGCAGGGCCGCGGCGTCGGCTATCTGCAGACCCACCAGCCCGATCATCCCGTGATGCGGGCCTTGATCGCCTGCGACCGCGAGGCCTTCTACGACAGCGAGATCGAGCTGCGCGAGAAGACGCTCTATCCGCCGTTCGGCCGGCTCGCCAGCCTGATCATCTCCGCCGGCGACCGCCCGGGCGCCGAAGGCTTCGGCCGCAAGCTCGTCGCGCTCGCGCCGCGCGACGAGCGCGTCGTGGTGCTCGGCCCCGCCGAAGCGCCGCTCGCCGTCATCAAGGGCCGCTACCGCTTCCGCATCCTGGTGAAGTCGGCGCGCGGTTTCGACCTGTCGGACTATTTGCGCAGCTGGCTCGCGGTCTGCCCGAAGCCGACAGGCAATCTGAAGCTGGAAGTGGACGTCGATCCGCAGAGCTTTTTGTAGGGCTGCCCGACTCTCTCTCTCGTCATTGCGCGGAGCCCTTGCGACGAAGCAATCCAGAGTCTCTCCGCGGAAAGATTCTGGATTGCTTCGCTGCGCTCGCAATGACGGGACGTAAAAAAGCCCGCGGTCCCCCAAGACCGCGGGCTTGTTTTCATGCGCGCATCAAACTGATGAAAAGTGCGCGGGTAGGCGGCTCGTCGCGCCTTTAGGAGACGACCTCCGCGGTGACGCGGCCGACGCCGGCACCGGTGAGGCCGATGGCGCGGGCTGCACCCGTGGAGAGGTCGAGGACACGGCCGCGAATGAACGGGCCGCGGTCGTTGATGGTGACGATCACGCTCTGGCCGCGGTGGGTGACGCGCAGCTTGGTGCCGAACGGCAGCGAACGGTGCGCCGCGGTCATGGCGTTCTGGTTGAAGCGCTGGCCCGAGGCGGTCCGGCTGCCGGACTCGTTGCCGTAATAGGAGGCCACGCCGGAGAAGCTGTGGCCGGTGCCGGAGGTCGGCGTCATCGACGCATTGGCATTGCGCCAATCGGAGGTCGCGTTGGCCTCGGTCTGGGCGTGGTGGCGGTGGTGATGCCGGTGATGCCGGGATTTGGCGGAAGCTTCGGTGGCAGTTCCACCGACGATCAGAGTTGCGGCGACGAAAGCAATCGCCGTGCGCGGCCGGGTCACAAAGCCCAGCGTCTTCAAAGACAGCATTTAATGGTCCCTAAGCTAGTATTGCCACATTTGTGGCAAGTGGAGCCCCCATCAGTTTGTGAGCGGGTTGGCGTTTCGATTCCTAATGAGGCGCGAATTGGGCAGTAATTCCGGTATGTGTCGTCATGAAATATCTTGTTACCGTCGCGCGATATTCGGCCGATGTTCCGAAATCTTCGGCTTTAACGATTTATTAACCTGCCGATTACTTACAAATACTGTAGAGCGAAGTCATCGCCGCCAGCGTTTAGAATTCGATAAGTATTCGGCCTGTGGAACTCGCTGGGGCGGATTCACGCCTCGGCGATCCGTGTTCATGGCGGCTATGCGCTAGGGGCAGGAACCAATGGAGGGCGCGGCGGCAAAGCCGGCGCCAATTTCCGTGAGCTGGGACGCCGCCGCCTCGGCCGCCCCTCGGCGCGCGATGTGTCGCGCGGCTGCGACGAACTGGCGACAGAACCTCATGCCTTTAATTTGGCGTCATGTTGCACCTGCGCGCCTGCTATGTTAGCAAAGCCGCGATTTTAACGAGCCCGGCACCTCCCGTGCTGGTCGAAAATCGAAGTCCCGCTTGAATTCCAAGGGCTTGGATCGCTAGGCGCCGCTTCGTGGCGACGGTTTTTCCCTTGCGAGTTTGACAGCAAAAAGAGCGCGTCTGTGGCTGCAGAAGATACGTCCGTTTCCGGTGTGTCCGGCCGTTATGCAACGGCCTTGTTTGAACTGGCCCGCGACCAGAATTTGGTCGACGCGGTCAAAGCCGATCTCGACAAATTCGAGGCCCTGCTGAACGAGAGCGCCGATCTGAAGCGCCTCGTCCGTAGCCCGGTGTTCGCGGCCGATGCCCAGTCCAGGGCCCTCTCGGCCGTGCTGGACAAGGCGGGCATCGCCGGCATCGCCGCCAACTTCCTGAAAGTGCTGACGGCCAACCGCCGCCTGTTCGCGGTGGCCGACGTCATTCGCGCCTACCGCGCGCTCGTCGCCAAGTTCAAGGGCGAGACGACGGCCGACGTCACCGTGGCGGAAGCGCTCTCGGACAAGAATCTCGATGCCCTCAAGGTCGCCCTGAAATCGGTGACCGGCAAGGATGTCGCGCTGAACGTGAAGATTGATCCCTCGATCATCGGTGGCCTCGTCGTCAAGCTGGGCAGCCGCATGGTGGATGGTTCGCTTCGCACCAAACTCAATTCGATCAAGCACGCGATGAAAGAGGCAGGCTGATGGACATCCGCGCCGCGGAAATTTCCGCGATCCTCAAGGACCAGATCAAGAATTTCGGCCAGGAAGCTGAAGTCTCCGAAGTCGGACAGGTGCTGTCCGTCGGCGACGGTATCGCCCGCGTCTACGGTCTGGACAACGTCCAGGCCGGCGAAATGGTCGAGTTCGAGAACGGCACGCGCGGCATGGCGCTGAACCTCGAGACCGACAACGTCGGTGTCGTTATTTTCGGTGCCGACCGCGAAATCAAGGAAGGCCAGACCGTCAAGCGCACCCGCGCCATCGTGGACGCGCCGGTCGGCAAGGGCCTGCTCGGCCGCGTCGTCGACGCGCTCGGCAATCCGATCGACGGCAAGGGCCCGATCCAGGCCGACAAGCGCATGCGCGTCGACGTCAAGGCGCCCGGCATCATTCCGCGCAAGTCGGTGAACGAGCCGATGGCGACCGGCCTCAAGGCGATCGACGCCCTGATCCCGATCGGCCGCGGCCAGCGCGAGCTGATCATCGGCGACCGTCAGACCGGCAAGACCGCGATCGCGCTCGACACCATCCTGAACCAGAAGCCGCTCAACGCGCAGCCGGACGAGAACATCAAGCTGTACTGCGTCTACGTCGCGGTCGGTCAGAAGCGTTCGACCGTCGCGCAGTTCGTGAAGGTGCTGGAAGAGCAGGGCGCGCTCGAATATTCGATCGTCGTCGCCGCCACCGCCTCGGATCCGGCGCCGATGCAGTACATCGCGCCCTTCACCGGCTGCACCATGGGCGAGTACTTCCGCGACAACGGCATGCACGCGGTCATCATCTATGACGACCTGTCCAAGCAGGCCGTCGCCTACCGCCAGATGTCGCTGCTGCTGCGCCGCCCGCCGGGCCGCGAAGCTTATCCGGGCGACGTGTTCTATCTGCACTCCCGCCTGCTCGAGCGCGCGGCGAAGCTGAACAAGGACCAGGGCTCGGGCTCGCTGACGGCGCTGCCGGTCATCGAAACCCAGGCCAACGACGTGTCGGCCTACATCCCGACCAACGTCATCTCGATCACCGACGGCCAGATCTTCCTGGAAACCGACCTGTTCTTCCAGGGCATCCGTCCTGCCGTGAACGTCGGTCTGTCGGTGTCGCGCGTGGGTTCGTCCGCGCAGACCAAGGCCACCAAGAAGGTCGCCGGCAAGATCAAGGGTGAGCTCGCGCAGTACCGCGAAATGGCGGCGTTCGCGCAGTTCGGCTCCGACCTCGACGCCTCGACCCAGCGCCTGCTCAACCGCGGTTCGCGCCTCACCGAGCTCCTGAAGCAGCCGCAGTTCTCGCCGCTGAAGATGGAAGAGCAGGTCTGCGTGATCTGGGCCGGCACCAACGGCTATCTCGATCCGCTCCCGCTCAACAAGGTGCGCGCGTTCGAGGACGGCCTGCTCTCGCTGCTGCGCGGCAAGCACGCCGACATCCTCAACTCGATCCGCGACAGCCGCGACCTCTCCGACGACACCGCCGGCAAGCTGAAGTCGGTGGTCGAAGGCTTTGCGAAGAGCTTCGCTTAACAGCAAGTATGGCCGGATCGTCCGGCCATGACCGCTTCGCGAGAGGCAAATCAATAAGAAGCATGCCCGGCGCCCGGCCGGGCATTGCGGTAGGGACAGGCTAGCGGTCCGACGCTTCAGTCGAACCGCCGGGGTGAACGAAGAATGGCGTCACTTAAAGACATGCGCGTCCGCATCGCCTCCACCAAGGCGACGCAAAAGATCACCAAGGCGATGCAGATGGTCGCGGCCTCCAAGCTGCGCCGCGCGCAGACCGCGGCGGAAGCCGCGCGTCCCTATGCCGAAAAGATGAGCGCGGTGATCTCCAACATCGCCAGCGCCGCGGCGGGCTCGCCCGGCGCGCCGGCGCTGCTGGCCGGCACCGGCCGCGATCAGGTTCACCTGCTGTTGGTCTGCACCGGCGAGCGCGGCCTGTCCGGCGCTTTCAACTCCTCTATCGTGCGTCTCGCCCGCGAACGCGCTCTGGCGCTGGCTGCGCAGGGCAAGGAAGTGAAATTCTTCTGCGTCGGCCGTAAGGGCTACGAGCAGCTCCGCCGCCTGTTCGACAAGCAGATCGTCGAGCATCTCGACCTGCGCAGCGTGCGTCAGCTCGGCTTCGTCAACGCCGAGGACATCGCCAAGAAGGTGCTGGCGCGGTTCGACAACGGCGAGTTCGACGTCTGCACGCTGTTCTACTCGCAATTCAAGTCGGTGATCGCACAGGTCCCGACCGCCCAGCAGATCATCCCGCTGGTCGTCGAGGAAGGCGGTGCGAACGCCAGCGCGACCTCCTACGAATATGAGCCGGAGGAGGACGAGATCCTCACGCGCCTGTTGCCGCGCAATCTCGCGGTGCAGATCTTCCGCGCCCTGCTCGAGAACAACGCTTCGTTCTACGGCGCGCAGATGTCGGCGATGGACAACGCCACCCGCAACGCCGGCGAAATGATCCGCAAGCAGACGCTGGTCTACAACCGCACGCGTCAGGCTCAGATCACCAAGGAACTCATCGAAATCATCTCCGGCGCAGAAGCAGTCTGACCGGACACGAAATTCGGATCGAAGGAGACAGTAAATGGCTACAGCAGCCACACAGATCGGTCGCGTTACCCAGGTCATGGGCGCCGTCGTCGACGTGCAGTTCGAAGGCCACCTGCCGGCCATTCTCAACTCGCTGGAGACCAAGAACGGCAACAACCGCCTGGTGCTGGAAGTCGCGCAGCATCTCGGCGAATCGACCGTCCGCACCATCGCGATGGACGCCACCGAAGGTCTGGTGCGCGGCCAGGAAGTGACCGACACCGGTCAGCCGATCTCGGTTCCCGTGGGTGACGGTACGCTCGGCCGCATCATGAACGTCATCGGCGAGCCGATCGACGAGGCCGGCCCGATCAAGTCGGAAGGCATCCGCGCCATCCACCAGGAAGCGCCGACCTATACCGACCAGTCGACCGAAGCCGAAATTCTCGTCACCGGCATCAAGGTCGTCGATCTGCTCGCTCCGTATGCGAAGGGCGGCAAGATCGGCCTGTTCGGCGGCGCCGGCGTCGGCAAGACCGTGCTGATTCAGGAGCTGATCAACAACGTCGCCAAGGCGCACGGTGGTTACTCCGTGTTCGCCGGCGTCGGCGAGCGTACCCGCGAGGGCAACGACCTCTATCACGAGTTCATCGAGTCCAAGGTCAACGCCGATCCGCACAATCCGGATCCGAGCGTGAAGTCGAAGTGCGCTCTCGTGTTCGGTCAGATGAACGAGCCGCCGGGCGCCCGCGCCCGCGTCGGCCTGACCGGCCTGACTGTCGCCGAGCACTTCCGCGACCAGGGCCAGGACGTGCTGTTCTTCGTCGACAACATCTTCCGCTTCACGCAAGCGGGTTCGGAAGTGTCGGCGCTGCTCGGCCGCATTCCCTCGGCGGTGGGTTATCAGCCGACGCTCGCCACCGACATGGGCGCGCTGCAGGAGCGCATCACCACGACGCAGAAGGGTTCGATCACCTCGGTGCAGGCGATCTACGTGCCGGCCGACGACTTGACCGACCCGGCGCCCGCGACCTCGTTCGCGCACTTGGACGCCACCACGGTGCTGTCGCGCGCGATCTCGGAAAAGGGCATCTATCCGGCGGTGGACCCGCTCGACTCGACCTCGCGCATGCTCTCCCCGCTCGTCGTCGGCGAGGAGCACTACGCCGTCGCCCGTCAGGTCCAGCAGGTGCTGCAGCGCTACAAGTCGCTCCAGGACATCATCGCCATTCTCGGCATGGACGAGCTTTCGGAAGAGGACAAGCTGACGGTGGCCCGCGCCCGCAAGATCGAGCGCTTCCTGTCGCAGCCGTTCCACGTCGCCGAAATCTTCACGGGTTCGCCCGGCAAGTTCGTCGACCTTGCCGACACCATCAAGGGCTTCAAGGGCCTGGTGGACGGCAAGTACGACCACCTGCCGGAAGCGGCCTTCTACATGGTCGGCACCATCGAAGAAGCCGTCGAGAAGGGCAAGAAGCTGGCGGCGGAAGCTGCCTAAGAGGCGAACGGCGAATGGGAGTAGCGAATACAAGCTGCTCCCGACCGCCACTCGCTATTCGCCACTCGCTACTCGCAGGTTTCTCATGGCCACCTTCCATTTCGATCTCGTCTCTCCGGAAAAGCTCGCCTTCTCGGGCGAGGTCGATCAGGTCGACATTCCCGGCGTCGAGGGTGACTTCGGCGTGCTGGCAGGGCATGCGCCGGTCGTGGCTGCGATCCGGCCCGGCATCCTCACCATCACCAGCGGTGGCAGGCACGAGAAGGTCATCGTGCTCGGCGGCCTCGCCGAGGTGTCCGAGAGGGGCCTGACCGTGCTCGCCGACGTCGCGACCTCGCTGGATGAGCTCGATCGTGCCCAGTTCGCCGAGACGATCGCGGAGATGGAAGAGAATCTGAAGGAGCATGAAGGCGGCGAGCTCGATCAGGCCATCGAGCGACTGGATCACTTCAAGAGCATCCAGCACCAGCTCAACTCCACGGCTATGCACTAAGCCCCGGGGCACCGCTCCGGGGCTCGGGTAAGACATTCCTGCAAAGGAATTCCTGAACAAGTTCAGCGCTCGTCACGACCGTGGCGGGCGCTGAAACTTTGTTGCACCGCGCCGGAGATGGCGGCATTCTGCGCCCCGCGGATTTGTTCCGGGGGCCGGTGGCAGATGAAACGCAAGATCGCAGCGATTTTCGCAGCCGATATTGCCGGGTATTCGAGGCTGGTCGCGGAAGACGAAGAGGAGACGCTGCGGCGTCTCGCCTCCTATCGCGAGGTCGTCGACGATTTCATCGCCAAGGCCGGCGGACGCATCTTCAACACGGCGGGCGATGCCGTGCTCGCGGAGTTTCCGAGCGCGGTGGATGCGGTGCGCTGTGCGATCGACATCCAGGAAAGCTTGCGAACCCGCAACATGGCCTATCCGCCGAGCCGGCAGATGTCGTTCCGCATCGGCATCACCATCGGCGACGTCGTCGAACGCGACGGCGATCTGTTGGGCGACGGCGTCAACATCGCCGCGCGCCTGGAGGGCCTCGCCGAGGTCGGCGGCATCTGCGTCTCCCGCGCGGTGCATGAGCAGGTCGCCAACAAGCTGTCGGTGCAGTTCGCCGATATCGGCGCGCAGGAGGTCAAGAACATCCCGACGCCGGTGCACGCCTATCTGGTGGCGATGCGGCGCGAGGACGGCAGCTATGCCAAGCCGCAGCTGAAGACGGCGGCTTCCAAGGTGGCCGCGGCACCGGTGTGGATGTGGCCGCTGGTGGTCGCCGTCGTCTCGATCGTCGCCATCGTCGTCACCGGCTTTCTCTACAACACCAAGCTCAAGCAGACCGCGAGTGCCGCGGCGCCGGCTGTGACGCCCAATGCGGCGCCGAGCCCAACGCCGGCTGCGGCGGCGGCAACGCCGAGCCCGATGCCGACCCAAATGGCAAAGGCGCCGATGGCTCCGATGGCTCCGTCTAACGCCGGCGCCGCGATGGCGCCGATGCCTGCGCCGTCACCATCGGCATCGCCGATGACGGGCAAGCTTGCTGCCGACAGCGTGCCCTTCATCAACGAGCGCGTGCGCAGCTTCCTCGCTGGCGATTATGCGAGCTCCGGCGATTACAAGGCCTTCGCACTCAATGTCGGCGGCTTCACCGGCTCAGCGCTGAACCAGGCAAGCGAGGAAGCCGCGCGCAACATGGCACTCGAACAGTGCCAGAAGCGCGCCGATGCCGCGCAATCGCCGCGGCGCTGCGAGCTCTACGCCGTCGGCAACACGATCGTTTACACGCACGGCAAGCCGCCGATGCCGCCGCCGCCCTATGTCAGGCATGATGCGATGATCGAGCGGCCGTTCGCCTCGAAGGATTTTCCGATCGTACGCGAGCCGCAAAAAGTCCGGATCGAGAACATCTTCGCCCCCGCGGCGAAATCGCGCTCGGTGGCACTCAGTCCGGGCGGGCAATATTTCATGGTGCTGGGCGCATCATCAGCCGACGACGCGGCGAAGCGCTCGCTGGAATCGTGCGGCGCAATCGCCGGCGTTGCCTGCATGGTCGTTGCGGTTGACGACAATTTCGTCGTGCCGATCCCGACCCTGTTCAGGATCACCGGCTTCTTCAACGCCGCCTCCAATTCCTCGATCGTGGCCGAAGCGCGCGGCGAGGTCGTCCGCAAGCTCGGGGACGCCACGGGCTGGAACGCCGTCGCCGTCGGCACGTCCGGCCGCGCCGGCCTCGGCCTCAAAGCCGCCGACGAGCAGACCGCCGTCAATTCCGCGCTCGCCGACTGCGCCAAGCGCGACAGCGACTGCCACGTCATCGCCATCGGCCCATTCACGGTCGGCCCGATCAATTAGAGATGAGGCCCCGACTGGTGCGCTGGCAGAGGCGCCCCTTTATGCGTCCATCCCGGCAAAATAACCTAACGATTTCAACTCCATCTCTACTGTGCATGGGGTTGTTTTCGAAAGTTCAGCTCGCGAGGTGCGCAAACTCTCGCGCCACGGCGCGGTAGACCTCGCGGCGGAACGGCACCACGAGCTCGGCGACACGGTCGAGGCGCTCCCAGCGCCAGGCATCGAACTCGGCGGGCTGGCCGTTGCGCGGCGTCAGCGGATCGATCTCGTCGTCGCGGCCGGTGAAGCGCAGCGCGAACCATTTCTGGCGCTGGCCGCGAAACTTCGCCAGGCGATGCGTTTGCGGTCCGTCGTAAGGCGGGAATTCATAGGTGAACCAGTCGGTCTCGCCGAGATAGTCGGCGCTGACGACGTTGGTCTCCTCCCAGAGCTCGCGCAGCGCCGCGTCGCGCAAATTCTCACCCTCGTCGACACCGCCCTGCGGCATCTGCCAGTCGAGCCCCGGAAGGATGATCTCGGGCCCGTCGCCCTTGAAGCGATGGCCGATCAGCACATGGCCGTCCGGATTGAACAGCGCGATGCCGACGTTCGGGCGGTAGGGTTTTTCATTGTTCATCTTGTCATTCCGGGGTGCGCGGAGCGCGAGCTCTGGTGCGCAGTTGCGCACCTGAGAATCCATAACCACAGGCGGTGGACGGTTGGAAGCTCGTGGTGATATCCGGCCCACCACTCCCGTCCGGGGTTATGGACCCCCGCCCCGGTGCGCAATTGCGCACTAGGCGGGGGTGACGAGCGGAGTGCTGGGATGAAGCTCGCTATCCCTCCGCCAGCGCAGAAAATTCCTGCACCACGCGCTCATAGACCGGGCGCTTGAACGGGATGATCAGCTCAGGGAGATTCTTCATCGACTCCCAGCGCCAGCTCACGAATTCGGCCTTGTGGCCGCCGCCGCCGGGATTCGCGACATTGATCTCGCTGTCCTTGCCGGTGAAGCGCACCGCGTACCATTTCTGGCGCTGGCCGCGGTAGCGGCCTTTCCAGGCGCGCCCGGCGACCGTGCGCGGGATGTCGTAAGTGAGCCAGTCCGGGACTTCGCCGAGCCGCTCGACCGAGCGCACGCTGGTCTCCTCGTAGAGCTCGCGCTTGGCCGCCTCCCAGGTGTCCTCGCCGGGATCGACCCCGCCCTGCGGCATCTGCCAGACATGGGTGTCGTCGACATGCTCGATGCCGCCGGCGCGGCGGCCGATGAACACCAGTCCCTTTGGATTGATCAGCATCACACCGACACAGGTCCGGTAGGGCAGATCCTCGTAACGCGCCATTCCGCCAGACCTCTTGCCTGCTTTTTGGAAGGCATGCCGGCCCCGCGAGACCCGTGCCGAACCAATTCGTTGATTTAGCTGGATTTTGATTTCAGCATCGCGGTTGTCAATGGCACCAAAAGGATACCTCGGTCGCCCAGGGTCTTGGTCCAGGCGCTGATGCGCTCGATCGAGACGGGCAGGGCGGAGGCCGTGCCGACGGCGATGCCGCGCTCGCGCGCCGTCGATTCCAGCTTGTTGAGGGCGCGGTCGATCTCGGTCGCCGTCGGCACCGCATCGATGGCGATATCGCCCTTGCCGAACGGCACGGCTTGGTTGGCCGCCGCCTGGGGCGCGATGCTGCGGGGCGAGGAGCCGTCGTCGAAGAAGCCGAGGCCGCGCTTGGCCGCCTCGCGGATGATCGGCTGCATCGCCGGCTCGGTCGCAATGAAACGGGCGCCCATGAAATTGGTGAGGCCGACATAGCCCTGCATCCGGCTGAGGTGCCAGTACAGGCGGTCCATGTTCTGGTCGGGGCTGAGCGAGGTCAGCAGCGTCTGCGGCCCCGGATCGTTGTCCGGGAAGTCGTAGGGCTCCATCGGGATCTGGAGGAAGATCTCGTGGCGCTGCGTCCGCGCCCGCTCGGCGAGCTTGCCGGGATCGGATCCGTAGGGCGTGAAGGCCAGCGTCACCGCCGGCGGCAGCTTCATGATGGCATCGGTGGTTTTTGCGGCGCCGACACCGAGGCCGCCGATCACGATCGCGACCACAGGCATCTTGGCAGCCTTGGCACGGTCGGCATCGGCCGCATAGACGGTGAACGGCCTCAGCCCGTCGGCCACCACCGGGATCATGCCGTAGCGTGATTTCTCCAGCAGCTTCGGATTGATCCCGGCCATGACGGGCGGCGGGCCGGATGCCGCCTCGCCCTTGTCGGCAGCATCGCCTGCGCCGATCACCACGTCGTGGCGGGCGCCGGTGGACCCGTCGATCATGGTGATGGTCTTCTGCTCGCCGGGCGCGGCCTGCTTCGGCGCTTCCTTGGTCTCGTGCTTGGCGTCTGGCTTGCTCTCGGCGCCGTGGCCGGACGCGGCCGGCTTCTCGTCCGTGGCACTGGGAGCGCGGATCGCGAGCCTGGCCATCGGCTCGCCGCCGAGCGGATCCTTGTTGAAGATGGCGAAGCCGGCAAAGGTAATCAGGAACAGGCCGAGCAGGACGGCCACTAGCTGCAGGGCGGTGAACGGCAGCCGCAGCCGGCGTTTCCGGCGCGGCTTGTCCTGTCCGAGCGGGGCGCTCAGATCGTCGGCCGTCTCAGTCATGCGCGATCCCGAATCACTCGTGCCGACGATACCACGCCGCGGTCAAGCGGCGGCAGGCCGGGAGAGGCCGGGGACGACGGGAGTTCCAAGCAAAAAGGGCGGCTTCAGGAAGCCGCCCTTTCGTGGGATCGCGCGTGACGCCGACTTAATTCGCCGCTTTGGGCTTGTCGGTCGTGGCCTTGTTGTCGTTGCCCGGGGTCGGCGCGGCCGAGGCGCTGTTCTTGATGCCGTGGAGCAGGTCGCCGGCGAGCTTGAGCGCCTTGTCGTCCTTGGCGTCCGGCGGGACATAGGACTGCGAGCCGGTCTTCTCGTCGCCGTCGTTCTTCAGATGGCCGCGCAGCGAAGCCTCGCCCTTGGTGTCGGTGCGCGACTTCAATTCGTCAGGCACGTCCTGCAGCACTTCGATGTCGGGCACGATGCCCTTGGCCTGGATCGACTTGCCCGACGGCGTGTAATAGCGCGCCGTGGTCAGCCGCAGCGCGCCGTTGCCCGAGCCGAGCGGAATGATGGTCTGCACCGAGCCCTTGCCGAACGAGCGCGTACCGACGATCGTCGCGCGCTTGTGGTCCTGCAGCGCGCCGGCGACGATTTCCGACGCCGAGGCCGAGCCGCCATTGACCAGCACGATGACAGGCTTGCCTTTGGTCAGGTCGCCCGCATGCGCGGTGCGGCGCTGGGTCTCCTCGGCATTGCGGCCGCGGGTCGAGACGATCTCGCCCTTCTCAAGGAAGGAGTCCGAGACGGTGACCGCTTCCTCGAGCAGGCCGCCCGGATTGTTGCGGAGGTCGATGATGAAGCCCTTGAGCTTGTCGCCGCCGATCTGGTTCGTGAGGTTACCGACCTCGCGCTTCAGGCCTTCGGTGGTCTGCTCGTTGAAGGTGGTGATGCGGATATAGCCGATGTCATCCTGCTCGACACGCGCGCGCACCGAGCGGACGCGGATGTTGTCGCGCACCAGCGTCACGTCGAGCGGATTGTCCTGGCCCTTGCGGATGATCTTGAGCTTGATCTTGGTGTTGACCGGGCCGCGCATCTTCTCGACCGCCTGGTTCAGGGTCAGGCCCTGCACCGCCTCGTCGTCGAGATTGGTGATGATGTCGTTGGCCATGATGCCGGCGCGCGAAGCGGGCGTGTCGTCGATCGGCGAGACCACCTTGATCAGGCCGTCTTCCATCGTGACCTCGATGCCGAGGCCGCCGAACTCGCCGCGGGTCTGCACCTGCATGTCGCGGAAGCTCTTGGCGTCCATGTAGCTCGAATGCGGATCGAGGCCGGTGAGCATGCCGCTGATGGCGGATTCGATCAGCTTGGTGTCATCGGGCTTCTCGACGTAATCGGAGCGCACGCGCTCGAAGACGTCGCCGAACAGGTTGAGCTGGCGATAGGTGTCCGCGGTGGCGGCTCGCGCGCTGGAGCCCATGAACACCGCGCGCGGCTGGGTCACGAACAGCGTCAGCGCCGCACCGGTGGCGGCGCTGAGGAGGATTACTGAAGTCTTGCGCATCATCCGCGAACCTTCTCGCCTTCATTTGCGGCCCACCATGGGCCTGGATCGATTGGAGTGCCGTCTTTACGGAACTCGACATACAGCACAGGTTGACTCGCGTTCGTGGCGAGAATGGAGGCGACCTGAGAGGTCGACCCCATCGTCGCGACCGGCTCCCCCGTGAGCACAAACTGCCCGATGTTGACCGAAATGCGCTCCATCCCGGCGATCAGGACATGATACCCGCCCCCGGCATTGAGGATCAAGAGTTGTCCATAGCTGCGGAATGGGCCGGCATACACAACCCAGCCATCACACGGCGTCGTGACCTGGGCGCCGGGCTTGGTCGCCAGCGAAATGCCCTTCTGGACGCCGCCGACCCCGTCGGAACCGCCAAAATCCCTGATCTTGTTACCGTTAACCGGAAACGGCAGGAGACCCCTGGCCGAGGCGAAGGCGATCGCCGGGGTGGTGCGGGACTTGTCCTTGAACGCGCCCGGGCCCTGTTTGGCGCTGGCAGCCGCCTTGGCCTCGGCCTGCCTTGCGGCCTCGGCGGCTTTCTCGGCCGCCTTGGCGGCGCTTTGCAGGTCCTGCTCCATCTTGGCGATCAACCCCTGGAGATCGCCGACCTGCTTTGACAGCGCGATCGCGCGCGCGCCTTCGGCGTCGAGGTCTTTTTCGCGTGCGGACTGCTGGCGCTGCCGTTCCTCGATCAGGGCGGTGAGCCGGGTCTGGTCGCTCCTGACCTTGTCGCGGTCGGAGGCGAGCTGATCGCGCTCGGTGGCGATGGTCCTGCGCAAGGCCACAAGCTCGCCGAGCTCGCCCGCGATTCTTTCGGCGCGGCCGCGCAATTCCGGCACGACGGCACCGAGCAGCATCGCGGTGCGCAGTGATTGCAGCGCATCTTCGGGCCGCACCAGCAGCGCTGGCGGCGTGCGCCGGCCGGCGCGCTGCAAGGCCGCCAGCACCTCGACGATGTCGGCGCGGCGCGAATCCAGCGAAGCGCGCATCTGTTGCTCGCGGCCGTTCAGCGCGCGCAGCCGCGCCTCGGCCTCGTCGATTTTGGTCTCGACAGTGCGCACATTGGCGGCGGTTTCGATCAGCTGCTGATTGAGCTGGGTGCGGTCCTGGCCGAGCGCGGTGATCTCGGCCTTGAGCTTGGCCTGCGCTTCTTCCGCGCTTCGTTGCCTCGAGCGCGCGGCCTCCAGCTCCTGCTCGCGCTGCTTGATCGCATCGGGCGAGACCGCCGCGGTCTGCGGCGGCGCAACTGTCTGACCTTGCGTCGGAGCTTGCGCGAGGCTTGTGTTCGCTTGCGCGAGGCTTGCGCCGGCGAGGCCCGTGATCAGCAGCAGGTTGAGGAGCGGCGCTCGCATCGTGTCGGCAAAGGTGCTCGTTGTGGCGCGCATCACGCGCGGTGATAGGGGTGGCCGGCCAGGATGGTGGCGGCCCGATACAGCTGTTCCAGAAGCATGACGCGGACCATTTGGTGCGGCCAGGTCGCAGAGCCGAACGCGATCGCGAGCTTGGCCTTACGGCGCAATTCGGGCGAAAGTCCGTCCGCCCCTCCGATCACGAAGAAAGTATGTCCGGCCCCCTCGTCGCGCCAGCGTCCGAGATGCCGTGCGAATACGGTGGAGTCGAGATTTTGGCCGCGCTCGTCCAGCGCCACCAGGATCGCCTTGTCAGGAATATGCGCCGAGATCGCCGCGGCCTCTTCGGCCATCCGCGTCGCGGCATCGCGCGCGCGGCTCTCGGCAACTTCATAGACACTGAGCCCGCGGAATCCGAGCTTGCCGCCGGCGTCGCAGAACCGTTCGAAATAGCGGTCGGCAAGCTCCCGTTCGGGGCCCTGCTTCAGCCGGCCCACCGCAATGACAGCAACACGCATGATTTCAGTGCCGCGTTGACAAGACCGCGCGCAACAGGCGCGCGCACGACGCTAGCATGCGCGTCAGCCGATTCGAAATCGGCAGTGAGCCTAGATCGCCTTCGCCGCCCCTGGGCCCTGCGTGTACAACCGCTCGAGGTTGTAGAACTCGCGGACCTCGGGTCTGAACACGTGCACGATCACGTCGCCGGAATCGATCAACACCCAGTCGCAATTGGGCAAGCCCTCGACATGGATGTTCTTGATGCCGTTTTCCTTGAGGCTCTTGGTGACGTTTTCCGCGATCGCGCCGACGTGCCGGTTCACCCGGCCGGTGGTGACGATCATGTAGTCGGAGTACGCCGATTTGCCGCGAAGGTCGATTGTGACCGTCTCTTCCGCCTTCATGTCCTCGAGGCGGGAGAGGATCAGGCTCAGCGTCTTGTCGGCGTCGGGTTGCGCCTTCAAGGCCGCAGCTTTGGTCGATGTTTTACGCGTAGGCTTGGCAACCTTGGGTAAAACAGGCTTGGACAATACAGATGCGGTCAGGGACCATTCCTTTCACTGTATCGCGAACGCCGAATCCGGCGCCCACCGGTTACACTACATCATGTGGGGTTAAGGGTTTCAATATGCCAGAGAGCCCGTAGTCCACACCATGTCCGTACACTTCGTCTCACTTCGTACCTTTCCAGCTCCCGTCCGGGTTCCGTAGGCCGGTCGAGGACAGGTTCAGCTTCAATCCGGTCAGGAACACCCAGGCCGGTGCCGGGCGATCTGCAAGCAGGGCCGCCTTTTTTTCGGGCAGACGGTAGCGCGATAACGCCTGGGCTGCGGGCGAGCCGAGCGCGCGAAAACTCTGCGGCGGGCGATCGATCACCGCCATCGGCACCTGGGCGGCGATGCGCCGCCAGTCCTGCCAACGATGGAATTGAGCGAGATTGTCGGCGCCCATGATCCAGACAAAGCGCAAGCCAGGGAAGCGGCGGCGCAAGGTGTTGATCGTGTCGATAGTATAGCGGGTGCGAATGACGGATTCGAGACAGCTCACCTCGATGCGCGGATCGTCGGCGACGTCGCGCGCGGCCTGCATGCGCTCGCCGAGCTCGTGCAGCGTGCCGTTCTCCTTGAGCGGATTGCCTGGCGTGACCAGCCACCAGACGCGATCGAGCTGCAATCGCTTCAGTGCGAACTGGCTGATGGCGCGATGAGCCTGATGCGGCGGGTTGAACGAGCCGCCGAGCAGGCCGATGCGCATGCCCGGCGTCGAGGCCGGGACCGCTTGCGCCACGAAGCGCGGCACGACGAGATTGTTGCTCAATGCCCGCGCCCCGCGACGTCTACGGCCGGGTCTGCCCGGTGCCGTGGACGCGATATTTGAAGCTCGTCAATTGCTCGGCGCCGACCGGGCCGCGCGCGTGGAAGCGGCCGGTGGCAATCCCGATCTCGGCGCCGAAACCGAACTCGCCGCCATCGGCAAACTGCGTCGAGGCGTTGTGCAGCACGATCGCGGAATCGACCTCGCTGAGGAATTTCTGCGCCGCAGCCTCATCCGCGCTCACGATGGCATCGGTGTGATGCGAGCCGTGGTCCTGAATATGCGCGATCGCGCCGTCGACGCCGTCCACCACCTTCGCCGCGATGATCGCGTCGAGATATTCGGTGTCCCAATCCTCGTCGCTCGCCGGCTTGACGCGCGCATCGGCCTTCTGCACGGCCTCGTCGCCGCGCACCTCGCAGCCGGCATCGAGCAGCATCTCGACCAGCGGCTTAAGGTTCTTGCCAGCGGCAGCGCGGTCGACCAGCAGCGTCTCGGCAGCGCCGCAGACGCCGGTGCGCCGCATCTTGGCATTGAGCACGATCGACTTCGCCATGGCGAGGTCGGCACTGGCATCGACATAGACGTGGTTGACGCCTTCGAGATGCGCGAAGACAGGCACGCGCGCTTCCTGCTCGACGCGCGCGACGAGGCTTTTCCCCCCGCGCGGCACGATGACATCGATGGCGCCGCTCAGGCCCGACAGCATCATGCCGACCGCCGCGCGGTCGCGCGTCGGCACCAGCGTGATCGCAGCTTCCGGCAGGCCGGCTTCGCGCAGGCCCTGCACCAGGCAGTCGTGGATGGCGCGGCACGAACGGAAACTGTCGGAGCCGCCGCGCAGGATTACGGCATTGCCCGACTTCAGGCACAGCACGCCGGCGTCGGCCGCAACGTTCGGCCGGCTCTCGAAGATCACGCCGACGACGCCCAGCGGCACGCGCACGCGCTCGATGGTCATGCCGTTCGGCCGCTGCCAGCTCTCGATGACGATACCGATCGGATCGGCGATGCCGCGCACGTTGCCGATGCCTTCGGCCATCGCTTCGACGCGCGCCGGTGTCAGCGTCAGGCGGTCGATGAAGGAGGAGGTGGCATTGCCGGAGGCGCGGGCCTCCGCGACGTCCTCGGCATTGGCGGCGAGGATCGCGGCCGCGTTGGCGCGGATCGCCCGCTCCATGGCCTCCAGCGCCCGGTTCTTCTGCTCCGGCGGCGCCAGCGCCAGCACGCGCGCGGCGGCGCGGGCACGGGTTCCGAGCTCGGACATCAGCGCCTGAAGATCGGCATTGCCGTCGACGGCTTTGAGGGGGGCGGCCATGGGAGTTCAACCTTCTGCTAAGGCGGTGTCCTAGCACGGAAATCCCGCTTTTGCGAAGGGCGGGGAGGGTATGGCAGGGCCCCGGTTCGCGCCGCCGGGTCGGCCAATGGCCCGGCTGGGGTCGGCTTGCCGGACGCCAAAATATCTCGGAATATCAATGCCCAATCATGGAGCCTGCGATGCCGACCGTCGAAGAGCGTGAAGAGCGGCGAAAGGCCAAGCTTGAGGCGCTGAGGGCCGAAATCCAGAAGGGCTTTGACAGCGCGCCGATGGAGGAGATCGGCGATGTCCATGAATGGTTCGAAAATATCAAGGCGCGAGGACGCGAACGGTTGGCTGCGCGGAAGGCCGACAAAAAGGTTTGACCTTCGAGACTGCCCTTCTCGCTCTTAGCCGCCCACCACCAGATCGTCGCGGTGGATCATCTCGGCGCGGCCGCTGATGCCGAGGATGGTCATCACGTCCGGCGAGGAGCGGCCCTTGATGCGTTCGGCGTCTTCGGCGTCATAGGCGATCAGGCCGCGGCCGATCTCGCTGCCGTCGGGGCCGCGCACGATCACGGCATCGCCGCGGGCGAACTGGCCCTCGACCTTGATCACGCCGGCCGGCAGCAGGCTGGCGCCGGCGCGCAGTGCGGTCACGGCGCCGGCATCGATGGTCAGCGTGCCCTTCGGCTCCAGCGTGCCCGCGATCCAGCGCTTGCGCGACGTGATGGGATTGGCGGGCGTCAGGAACCAGGTGCAGCGGCCGCCATCGGCGATCGCCTGCAGGGGATGCTCGATCTTGCCGGAGGCGATCAGCATGTGGGTGCCGCCGGTGGTGGCGATCTTGGCCGCCTCGACCTTGGTGCGCATGCCGCCGCGCGACAGCTCGGACTCGGCATCGCCCGCCACCGCCTCGATCTCCGAGGAGATGCTGTCGACGACGGGAATGAGTTTTGCGTTCGGGTTGTTCTTCGGCGGGGCGTCGTAGAGCCCGTCGATGTCGGACAGCAGCACCAGCAGGTCGGCGCTCGCCATGGTCGCGACGCGCGCGGCGAGGCGATCATTGTCGCCGTAGCGGATCTCGGTGGTCGCCACCGTGTCGTTCTCGTTGATCACGGGGATGGCGCGCCATTCCAGCAGCTTGCCGATGGTGGAGCGCGCGTTGAGATAGCGGCGGCGCTCCTCGGTGTCCTGCAGCGTCACCAGGATCTGGCCGGCGCCGATACCGTGCGCCCCGAGCACTTCCGACCAGATCCGCGCCAGCGCGATCTGGCCGACGGCAGCGGCGGCCTGGCTCTCTTCCAGCTTCAGCGGTCCGCGCGGCAATTTGAGGCGGCTGCGGCCCAGCGCGATCGAGCCGGAGGACACGACGAGGACGTCGCGTCCTTCCTTGTGCAGCTTGGCCATGTCGTCGGCGAGCGCGGCGAGCCAGGACGCCCGCACCTCGCCCTTGTCGGAATCGACCAGCAGCGCGGAGCCGACCTTGACGACGATGCGGCGGAATTGACTGAGTTCGGGGCTGGCCATGGCGGTCGTCAAATTGCTCTGTCGCTGATCCGGCGGAGCGAAAAGGGCGGCGCCGATGCGGCTAGCTTTTGCAGCAGGACGGTGGCCGGCGCAAGGCAGCGGAGCCGGTAAATAGGCCTAACGGCGCCCTTGTCGGCCGAGGCTCGGGCAGTCTATGCCTCGAACAATCAATAACGAGGGAGGATTGTCGTGGACCGACGCAGCTTCATCGCCGGAGGCCTCTCGCTGCCCTTGCTGGCGCAGGCCAGTGGCGCACATGCTCAATCCGGTCCGCTGACGCGCATCATCTTTCCGTTCGCGGCAGGCGGCAGCGGTGATGCCTTGTGTCGTCTCATTGCCGAGCAATTCAGCGCCCCGCTTGGGCGAACCATGATCGTCGAGAATCGTACCGGTGGCGACGGATTGATCGGAATCAGGGCCGTGAAGGGCGCAAGCTCCGACGGCAATACAATCTTGGTGACGACCGGTCCGACCATGTACCTGCTGCCGATGGTGGAGAATCAACCGAGCTTCGACGCGGCCAGGGATTTCGTCCCCGTGTCGCAACTCGTTCGCTTCGAGTTTGCCGTCGTTGCAAGTCCCGCGATCGGGGTGGATAGTTTTAGTGAACTCGTCACCTGGTTGAGGGCAAATGTCGCGAAGGCCACCTATGGGACACCAGGCAGCGGCAACATCCCGCACTTCCTCGGATGGCGACTTGAACAGATCCTTGGTCTTTCAGTGACCCGGGTGCCCTATCGCGGGAGCGCGCTCGTCATGAATGATCTCATCGCCGGCCATCTGCCGTTCGGCATCACCACGGTATCCGATGCGATCGCGCAGCATCGTGCTAACGGCGTGAGGATCCTCGCGATTGCAAGCGCAGAGCGCTCGCCGTTCGTCCCCGATGTGCCGACGCTGAAGGAAAGCGGCATCGATCTCGTTGCCGACGGCTGGTACGGCATGTGGCTCCCCGCCGGCAGCCCGCCCGATTTTGCCGAAAAGCTCAGCGCAGCCGCGGTCGCGGCGCTCGCCAAGCCCGAGGTGAAGGAGAAGCTGATGGCGATCGGGTTGATACCGGTCGGCTCGACGCCGGAGGGATTGACGAAGGAGCTCGCCGCGAACACCGCGCTGTGGCAGCCGATCGTGAAGGCGACCGGATACAAGATCGAGAATTGAGGTCTCTCCTCCCGTCATTGCGAGCGCAGCGAAGCAATCCAGAGTCCCTCCGCGGAGGCAGTCTGGATTGCTTCGCTGCGCTCGCAATGACGGGGAGGGACGGAGTTCTACATCTTCGTGCGCTGCGCTATCCCGTCCTTGATCGCCGTGAGTTCGGCTTCATTCCAGATGCCGATCAAAATCCCGCCCTTCACCTGCAACTGATTATCCGCATAGGCGGCGATCTTCTCGCGCGGCGTGGTGATGTGGTCGTTCGGATGCAGCGCCCAGTCGAACAGCTCGGCCTGGAGCCCCGCGATGATGCCGGCGCAATCAGGATCGTCGCCACGATCGACGTACTCGTCCGGATCGGTTTCGAGGTCGTACAGCATGGGGCGGAAGCCGGAGGCGTGGATGTATTTCCAGCGGCCGTCGAACACCATGAACAGGCGGCAGCGCTCGATCGGCTGGTTCAGCTTCAGCCGCACGTCCTGCATGGAATAGTCGTATTCGGAGAAAGCGACCTGGCGCCAATCCGGCGGCGTCGGCCCGCGCAGCAGCGGCAGCAGCGAACGTCCTTCGAGAATGTGGCCCGGCACCTGGCCGCCGAAATAATCGACGAAGGTCGGCGCAAGATCGATCGCCTCGACCAGCGCATCGCTGCGCGTGCCGCGGGTGGCGTCGGCCTCATGCGAGGGATCGATGATGATCAGCGGGATCTTTGCGGACTGCTCGTGGAACAGGTCCTTCTCGCCCATCCAGTGATCGCCGAGATAATCGCCGTGATCGGAGGTGAACACGATCATCGTCGTGTCCAACAGGCCACGCTCACCCAAGAATTTCATCAGCACGCCCATCTGGTCGTCGATCTGGGTGATCAGGCCCATATAGGTCGGGATCACCTTCTCGCGGGCCTCGTCACGCGCCATGTTGCGGGAGTAGCGCATGTCCATGTAGGCGCCGAACACCGGGTGCGGATTCTGTCGCTCGCGCTCCGAGCGGATCACCGGGATCATGTCATCGGTCGAATACATGCTGGCATAGGGCTCCGGCGCGATGTAGGGCCAATGCGGCTTGATGTAGGACAGATGCAGGCACCACGGCCGGCCGTCGGACTCGGCCTCGCTGATGAAGTCCATCGCGCGCCGCGTCATGTAGGGCGTCTCGGAATGCTCGTCGGGCACGCGTGCGGCCTTGTCGGCGTGCACCAGCAGCCAGCCGTTCTGCAAGCTGCCATCCTCGGCAGCACCGGAATTTGCCCAGTGCTCCCAGGGATTGCTGGCTTCAAAGCCGTGCTTTCGCAGATATTCGTCGTATTTCGGCCGCGGCCGTCCGGTCGGATGCAGCCCATCGTCGCGCTCGTACGGCTCAAAGCCGCATTCGGCGACGTGCACGCCGATCATCGATTCCGGCGGAATGCCGAGCGCCTTCATGCCTTCGATGTCAGGCGCCATGTGGGTCTTGCCGACCAGCACGTTGCGTACGCCGATCTTTTTGAGGTGATCGCCGAGCGTGGGCTCGCCGACCCGCAGGGGCCAGCCGTTCCAGTGCGAGCCGTGCGAGCGCATGTAGCGCCCGGTGTAGAACGACATCCGCGACGGGCCGCAGATCGGCGATTGCACATAGGCCTTCGTGAACAGTACGCCGCGCTTGGCCATGGCGTCGATGTTCGGTGTCTTCAGTTTGGGATGGCCGGTGCAGCCGAGATAATCGTAGCGAAGCTGGTCGCACATGATCCAGAGAACGTTCTTCGCGCGCGCCATGCGTTGTCCCTGCCGGTTCTTGAGCGTTTGATGCTGCGATATTGCGCGCGCCAAGACAAGCCGGTGATGCGCGCGCTCGCAGCGATGCACTCCGCTGTCGTCCCCGCGAAGGCGGGGACCCATAACCACAGGGAGTTGTTTGGCGAAGATTCGTCGGTCGGTACTACGACCATTCGCAAAAGATAGATCACGCGGTATGGGTCCCCGCCTTCGCGGGGACGACGGTGGGGAGAGAGTTTAGGCCGACCACGGCTCCGCTTCGGCCGCGCTCTTCGCCTTCGCAGACACCGGGCTCTCGCCGATCACATCGGCCAGCGCGCGCAACGCTTCCTTGACGCCCTGGCCGGTCGCACCGGAAATCAGCAGCGGCGTCTTCTTGGCGGCGCGCTTCAGCCGGTCCTTCTGCTTCTTGAGCTCGTCCGGCTCGACCGCGTCGATCTTGTTCAGCGCGACGATCTCGATCTTGTCGGTGAGCTGGCCGCCATAGGCATCGAGCTCCTTGCGTACCGTCTTGTACGCCTTGCCGGCATGCTCGCAGGTGGCATCGATCAGGTGCAAGAGCACGCGGCAGCGCTCGACATGGCCGAGGAAGCGGTCGCCGAGGCCGGTGCCTTCATGCGCGCCTTCGATCAGGCCGGGAATGTCGGCGAGCACGAACTCGCGTCCGTCGGCATTCACGACGCCGAGCTGCGGATGCAGCGTGGTGAAGGGGTAGTCGGCGATCTTCGGCCGCGCCGCGCTGACCTTCGACAGGAAGGTCGATTTGCCGGCATTGGGCATGCCGACCAGGCCGGCATCGGCGATCAGTTTCAGCCGCAGCCAGATCCAGCGCTCCTCGCCGGGCTGGCCGGGATTGGCGTTGCGCGGGGCGCGGTTGGTCGACGATTTGAAATGCGCATTGCCGAAGCCGCCATTGCCGCCCTCGGCCAGCACGAATTTCTCGCCGACCTTGGTGAAATCGTGGATCAGCGTCTCGCGGTCCTCGTCGAAGATCTGCGTGCCCACGGGAACCTTCAGCACGATGTTCTTGCCGTTGGCGCCATGGCGGTCCGAGCCCATGCCGTTCTCGCCCTTCTGGGCCTTGAAGTGCTGCTGGTAGCGGTAGTCGATCAGCGTGTTGAGGCCGTCGGCGACCTCGATGATGACATTGCCGCCGCGGCCGCCATTGCCGCCGGAGGGACCGCCGAATTCGATGAACTTCTCGCGGCGGAACGCCACGCAGCCGTTCCCGCCGTCACCGGAGCGGATATAGACCTTTGCTTCGTCGAGGAATTTCATGGGCCATAGGTAGGCCAGCCGGCCCCCTCCGGCAACCCGAACACCCTGCGAATCGGCCGAATTTCTGGCGATTCTGCCCCTTGCTTAACCGGCCGGCCGCCGCCGGATCAGGAATTTCTGCAGTCCCTCCAGCACCAGCTCCTTGCGCTGGTTGAACACGGTGCTGCGAAGCGCCACCGTGCCGGTCGAGCGCCCCGGCACAAGCTCGGTGACCTGGAGCGCCGGATAAAGGGTGTCGTCGGCGAACACGGGTTTCAGAAAGCGGCTCGATTGCTCGAGGAAGCCGACCAGCGATTCCTCGACCAGGAACGGAAACAGGCCGGCGCCCGGCGCGGTGTGGATCAGGGTCTGGAAGCCGTGGGCGAGCAGATGCGGCATGCCGCGGGCGCGGCAATATTCGACGTCATAGTGCACGGGATGGGTGTCGCCGCTCGCGGTCTGGAATGCGGCGAACACAGCCGAGGTCTGGGTGCGGCTCGGCAGCACGAAGCGTTCGCCCACGACGAAATCCTCAAACCAGCGTTGCGTCGGGATCATGCGATGCCGGGCCGGATCGAAATCGGTCATGTCAGGCTCTCTGGTCGATGTGGCTCGTATCGCTACCGCGATGCGAAGAGTGCGACAATCCGTTCAATTCGGCGGTAGCGGGCTTGTCCCGGCGGCTCACGTCATTAAAACGACCGCAAGCGACTCCGGTCGCCATGATTCCGCGCTCTCTCCTTGTCATTGCGAGGAGCGAAGCGACGAAGCAATCCAGACTGCCGCTGCGGAGACAGTCTGGATTGCTTCGCTTCGCTCGCAATGACGCTTCCCACGAACGACCGCAATGCCGCTCTTCAAGAATCTCTCCGCCTATGACGATCGCTCCGCGCGCCTGGCCGGCATCGGGCTCATGGTGCTGTCGATCTTCATGTTCTCGTTCGGCGATGCCATGGGCAAGTTCCTGGTCGGGACCTATTCGGTGGGGCAGCTCCTGTTCCTGCGCGCCTGCGCGGCGCTGCTGCTGCTGTCGCCCCTGATCTGGAAGCAGCGCGACCTGTTCCTGCATCTGGAGCGGCCGGGCCTGCAGCTGGTTCGCGTCGTGTTGTCGACGCTGGAAGTCGCCGCCTTCTTTCTCGCAACCGTCTATCTGCCGCTCGCCGACGTCATCACCTATTATCTCGCCGGGCCGATCTTCGTCACCGCAATGTCGGCGATCTTTCTCGGCGAGAAGGTCGGCTGGCGGCGCTGGACCGCGATCCTGATCGGCTTTTGCGGCGTCTTGATCGCGCTGCGCCCGTCTGCGCAGACGGTCAGCCTGCCGGCGCTGATCGCGCTCGGCGGCAGCCTCTCCTTCGCAACCCTGATGCTGATCACGCGCAGCCTGCGCAAGACGCCCGACATCGTGATGGCGTCCTCGCAATTCATCGGCACGTTTTCGCTGGGGGCGGTGCTGTCGGCGTTCCACTGGGTGCCGCCGACCCCTGGCAGCCTCGTGATCTTCGCGCTTGCCGGATGCGTCTCGGTGACCGCGCTGTTCTGCGTCAACCGCTCGCTCAAGCTCGCGCCGGCCAGCGTCGTGGTGCCCTATCAATATTCGATGATCGTCTGGGCCGTGATCTTCGGCTTCGTCGTGTTCGGCGACGTCCCGTCCATCGCAACACTCGTCGGCGCCGCCATCATCATCGGCGCCGGGTTCTATATCTACTTGCGCGAACGAGATTTGGGACGTTCCGGCGACGAAGTGAATCCGCCGGCGTAACTCTTACCCTCCCCTGGAGGGGGAGGGTCGATCGCGCGAAGCGCGAGCGGGGTGGGGTGATCTCTCCACTCGGGGACTGCTTCCGCTGAGAGACTGTCACCCCACCCCGTCTCACATTTCGCTGCGCTCAATGTGAGCCGACCCTCCCCCTCCAGGGGAGGGTAAGCTACCGCACCCGTCTTGCACTGCTCCAGCTCTTCAGCGAGGCCCACACCCCGCGCGAGAGGCGGAAGCAGTCGACGGGCGTCGAGGAGCCCAGCGCCAGGAAGCGGTGCAGCTGCACGCCGCTCCATTGGAAGCCGCACTTCTCCAGCACCTTGCGCGAGGCCGGATTGGTGACGCGCGCGCCGGCATGGAGATGCTCGTCCTCGAACTCCTCGAAGAAGAAGTCGATCGCGCCGCGCGCGGCCTCGGTGGCAAAGCCCTGGCCCCAATGCTCGACGCCGAGCCAATAGCCGAGCTCGGCATTGCCGGGCCTGGAGCAATCGATGCCGACCATGCCGACCGGACCGCTGTCGTGCTCGATCAGGAACACGGTCTCAGCTCCGAGCTCGGCGGTGGCGCGGATGAAGTCGGCGGCGTCGTCCTGCGAATAGGGATGCGGCAGGCGGCGGGTGTTCTCGGCGACACGGCGGTCGTTGGCGAGCCGGGCGATGGTCCTGACGTCGGCCAGCGTCGGCCGCCGCAAGGTCAGCCGCTCGGTGGCGACGACGCTGGGTCTCGCCTCGGCCAAGGTCACGCTCGAAAAATCCTGCAACATGTCCGGCTCCGTGAAAGTCACTAATGCAAAGTGAGCAACGAAAAGGGGAGGCCGGTTTCCCGCCTCCCCTTGGAGCCTTCGATCTGTTGGGATCTTCAGGACTCCGCCGGTTCAGTCGGGACCGGCGGACTCCAATTTGATCCACCGTCTATTCAGCAGCCTCGGCAATCGGAAGCACCGATACGAAGGTGCGGCCGTTGGCTTTGGCCTGGAACGCAACGCGGCCCTCGATCTTGGCGAACAGAGTATGATCCGTGCCCATGCCGACATTGAGGCCGGGATGCCAGGTGGTGCCGCGCTGACGCGCAATGATGTTGCCGGGCGTGACGATCTCGCCGCCGAACGCCTTGATACCGAGGCGCTTGCCCTTGGAATCGCGACCGTTGCGCGATGAACCGCCTGCTTTTTTGTGAGCCATGGCTCGTCTCCGAAATCCTGCGTAGTTCTAGGTCAATTCCTTGACGGAATCATTTCAAAATTTCTCACGCTTCAATTCGTGAATTGGCGTGATCGATTTCCGTTACTCGGCGGCTTCCGCTGCCGGCGCCACCTTCTCCTTCTTCGGACGCGGGCCCTTGGTGGGCTTGGCGCCGTCGGTCAGGATCTCGCTAATGCGCAGCACGGTGATCTCGTCGCGATAGCCGCGCTTGCGGCGCGAATTCTTGCGGCGGCGCTTCTTGAAGGCGATGACCTTGGGGCCGCGCTTGTGGTCGAGCACCTCGACCGCGACGGACGCGCCTGCCACCGTCGGAACGCCCAGCACCGGCGTGTCGCCGCCGACCACCAGAACTTCATTCAACTGCACGATCGAGCCGACTTCGCCTTCGATCTTGCCAACTTCGAGAACATCATCCGGCACGACGCGGTATTGCTTGCCGCCGGTTTTGATGACTGCGAACATCGTTCTTTCTCCGTGTTCAATCCCGGCCTCGGGACGTCTTCGTCCGGGTCGGCTTTTTGTCAGTCGCTATGGGTTTATCTGCGTTTTGCGCGGGTGGGTTTTATCCCTTTGAAAACCCACGCAAAAACAAGCGGCGCGAGAAACGCCCCGCGCCGGCTGTGGGACTTATAGCCGCGATCCGCCCAGAGTCAAGGAAAACTGGGCGAAAACCGCCCGGATTTGAAGGATTTGGCGAGAGTTCCAGCGCGTGGGCTGAATCTGCCGCCGGCTTGCAACCAACGGGTTCCCACCCCGTTGTGTCCTCGCAAATTGGACACGCGGGCAAGGGCTTATCATGGCGACGGACGAACTGGTCAAGACGACGGGCATCGCCCAGCACGGCGCGAGCCGCCTGCCGTCGGTCGATGTCGACAGCTTCAACATCGAGATCAAGGACGAGGACGGGTTTCTCGGCGACCGCGCCTCTAAGGGCGCCTTTCGCGAGATCCTCGAGGAATGGCGCAAGCCCTTACGCAAGAGCGGCGAGGATCCGTTCGGCGAGGAGCCGTCCGACAAGATCAGCAAGAAGGTCCTGGATGCCGTTCTGGTCGGCGACGACACCGAGGCCACCGCCGTCGTGCACAGCGCGATCGAGGATTTTGCGCAGGAGCTCGCCTACGTCACGCGGCGATTCCTCAAGACCAAGGCCTGGGCCAAGACCGAATGCATCGTGGTCGGCGGCGGCTTTCGCGCCTCTAGGCTCGGCGAGATCGCCATTGCTCGGGCCGAGATCATCCTGAAATCGGAGGGCTTCAAGGTCGACCTGGTGCCGATCCGCTTCGACCCTGACGATGCCGGCCTCATCGGAGCCTTGCACCTCGCGCCGTCCTGGATCTTCGAGGCCTATGACAGCATTCTCGCCGTCGATATCGGCGGCACCAACATCCGCTGCGGCATCGTCGAGACCCGCTGGAAGAAGGCGCCCGATCTGTCCAAGGCGATCGTCTTCAAATCCGAGCTGTGGCGCCACGCCGACGACGAGCCGAGCCGCGAAGCCGCCGTGAAGCGGCTGGTCAAGATGCTGCAAGGCCTCGTCGAGGACGCCGCGGCCGAAGGCTTCAAGCTCGCACCCTTCATCGGCATCGCCTGTCCCGGTGTGATCAACGCGGACGGCTCGATCGAGAAGGGCGCGCAGAACCTGCCCGGCAATTGGGAGAGCAGCAAGTTCAACCTGCCGGCGAGCCTGGTCGAGGCCATTCCGCAGATCGGCGACCACGACACCGCGATCCTGATGCACAATGACGGCGTGGTTCAGGGCCTCTCCGAGGTGCCGTTCATGCAGCATGTCCAGCGTTGGGGCGTGCTCACCATCGGCACCGGCCTCGGCAACGCGCGCTTCACCAATCGCCGCAAGGAAAGCAACGGCAAGGACAAGGACTCCGCCGAGAACGGCAAGAAAAAGGACAAGGACGGCAAGAAGGGCGACTGAGCGGCCAAGGTCGATCGGCCAACGCGCCGCTGCCCACCTCTCCCGAAGGGAGAGGTCGAATGGCATCGAGAGATGCCATTCGGGTGAGGGGTTTCGGTCTCGATCATGCTGACCGCATGTCCGCCCCCGGCCTTACCGCGCCCGGGTAACCTTGACCGGTTAGGTTAAGGGACGGATTGCGTTGCGGGAAACCCGCCGCCCGCTAGGGTCTAGCCGTCGCTTCCACTCGGCCGGCGAAGCCGCCCTTCACGGCCAGTATTTCAATGAGCGGCACGGGACCGCCAGTGTTTACCGCGTCTGGCGGTCCCACCCCTTTTTCTGAACATCGGCTTTTGAGAGCTTTTTGCTGCTGCCATCCTTCGAGACGCCCGCCTTGGGCGGGCTCCTCAGGATGAGGGCGGAGTGCGTGGCTGCAGCTTCAACGGGCACTGACGCTGATTAGCCTCATCCTGAGGAGGCGCGTAAGCGCCGTCTCGAAGGACGAGGCGTGCGCGCAGGCCGCCGCACCAGGTCCATCGCTGCCCGAGTTCGGCCTTCTTGCGCCTCAACTCCACCCCACCCGCTGAAAGAACGCCGCAATCTCGCTTGCCGCGCGATCCGGATCTTCCCGATGCGGGAAGTGGCCGACGCCGGGAAACATCTTAAGGTCGAGATCGCTGAACGTCTCGCCCAGCCGGTCGGTCCACGCATAAGGAAACAGCGGATCGTGCTCGGCCCAGCGCACGCAGGTCGGCACCGCGATCGGCGGAAGCCTGGGCGCTTCGCCCTTCATCATCGCGACCCGCCCTTCATGCGAGGCACGGTAATGCGCAAAGCCGCCGGCGAGGTTGCCGTCTTTCAGGAAATTGTCGGTGAAGGCTTCCAGCACCTCGTCGAAGGCGCCTCTCCGGTGCGCCCAGCCCTTGAGGAAATGGCCGATATAGAGCCGGCAGCTCTCCCGGCTCGCACCAATGAGCTGTGGCGCCATCTCCATCTGGTGAAAGGACTGGTACCAGATGTGGTTGAGCCGATCAGGCGCGGCCATCCGCGGCCCGATCCCGGGATAGACGAAATCGAACAGGAACAGCCCGGCGAATCGCTTCGGCGCCAGCCGGGCCAGGGGCTGCATGACGGCGCCGCCGACATCGTGGCCGACCACGCCGAATCGGTCGATGCCGAGCCTGTCCATCAGCGCCAGCATGTCGGCCGCGTGCCCGTCCGGCCCGTAAGGGCCATCCGGCTTGTCGCTGTCGCCGAACCCGCGCAGATCAGGCGCGATGAGCGTGAACCGGTCCGAAAGCCGCGATATGACCGGCTCCCAGGTCAGCCAGAATTCCGGCCAGCCATGCAGCAAAAGCAGCGGTTTGCCCTTTCCGGCGCGGACCAGGTGGAAATCGGCGCCATTGGCCGTGATGGTCAGGTGCTCCATGGCGGTTCCTTTCGCGCTTAGAGGCCAATCGGACGACAAATGGGCAGACAAGGGCTGAAACAGGCAGCGGATTTTCCCCTTTCGCGCCTTGTCTGGCCCGCCATCCTCGCTTATGAACGCCCCCAACCACAGGGGCGCCTCGCCTCTATATGGCGCCTTCAGGAGAGGTGGCAGAGTGGTTGAATGCACCGCACTCGAAATGCGGCATAGGTGCAAGCCTATCGGGGGTTCGAATCCCTCCCTCTCCGCCAGCTCAACGACGATCCTTCCAAATAGCTCCGCAAAATCAGCCTGATGCCGGTGCCGTTCGGCCGGCCAGCACCGCCCGCGCCGTCGCCACGAAGGCCTGCGCCGCCGGCGACAGCGTTCGGCCCTGGCGCTGCAGCAGCGACACGGGGCGCGTGAGGGCGGGGCGCACGAGCGGTCTTGCGATCAGTGTCGGGAACTGGTCGGCCGGCAGCATCGTCGCGGGAAGGATCGCGAGACCGAGACCCTGCGCCGTCATGGCGAGGGCGGTGTTGATCAAGGTCACTTCATAGGTCGGATCGAGACGCTTGCCCTGCGCGCTCAGGGCCTGATCGATCTGCATGCGGATCCGCGTCTCCCGGCGCATCGCGATGGTCGGCAGTTGCGCCAGCTCGTCCCAGGTGAGGGAGCGACGTGCGGCGAAGTCCGCGGTGCGGCGGCCGATCGCGCTCAGGCGGCCGCTTGTCAGCGTCTCGATCGTCAAGTCCGCGAATTCGCCTTCCACGCTGCCGATCGCGAACTCGGCATCGGTCGTGGTCAGCCGTGGCACGAGATCGTCGGCGGCAACATCCCGCATGTCGATCTCGATGCCGGGATGGCTGGCGCGGAATTTCGCCAGCACCATGGGCAGCAGCGCCGATGCGGTGCCGGCCGAGGCGAGAAACGCGACGCGGCCGGCGCGGGCCTGCGCGAGGTCGCGCATGCGGCGCGACAGGCCTTGCGCATCGCTCAGCATACGTTCGGCGGCGTGGAACGCCTCGTCGGCAGCCAGCGTCGGCTGCACCAAACGCGTGGAGCGGTCGAACAGCTTGACGCCGAGCTGGGTCTCGAGCTGCTGGATCAACAGGCTCGCCGCCGATTGCGTAATGCCGAGCTCGCGGGCGGCCCGCGTGATGCTGCGCGTCCGGTACACGCCGGTGAAGGCCTCCAATTGGCGCAAGGTGACATTCATCGGAAAAGCTCATGAATTGATGAGTACTTTCCGGCTTATCTCATAAGCCGGCCTGCAATAAAATGCATGATGTGCGGGCGGACAGAATCCGCGGCAAGGATTGGAGCGAGCATGAGAGCGCAAGTGCTGGTGGTGGGCGCCGGGCCCGTCGGATTGACTGCGGCGATGGATCTCGCCTCGCGCGGGATCGACGTCGTCGTCGCGGAAATCCGCCACGCCGGCGATCCGCCCAGCGTCAAGTGCAATCACGTGTCGGCGCGCTCGATGGAGATTTTTCGACGGCTCGGAATTGCCGCCAAGCTGCGCGATGCGGGACTTCCTGCGGACTTTCCCAACGATTGCTCCTATCGGACCACGGCGACCGGGATCGAGCTTTGCCGCATCGACATTCCCTCCCGCGCGCGCCGCTATAGCGCGACGGGCCCCGACACCTGGTGGCCGACGCCCGAGCCGCCGCACCGGATCAACCAGGTCTATCTCGAGCCGATCCTGTTCAGCCATGCCGCCGCGCAGCCGCGCATCAAGATCCTGCCGCGCACCGAAATCACCGACATCGAGCAGCACGATGACCACGTCGTCGCGCTGGCGCGCGATCTCGACAGCGGACATGCGCTCCGCATCGAAGCCAGCTTCGTGATCGGCTGCGACGGCAGCCGATCCCTCGTTCGGAAAGCGATCGGTGCCAGCCTGTCCGGCACGCCGGTGATCCAGCGCGTGCAGTCGACCTTCATCGAGGCCCCGCAACTGAAGGAGTTGATGGGCGCACACAAGCCGGCCTGGATGGTGCTCGCGCTCAACCCGCGCCGCTCCGGCACCGTTGTTGCGATCGACGGTCACGACCGCTGGCTGATCCACAACCACCTGAAGCCCGACGAGCCCGAGTTCGATTCGGTCGATCGCGACTGGGCCATCCGCGCCATCCTCGGCGTCGATGAGCGCTTCGAATACCGCGTGCTCAGCAAGGAGGATTGGGTCGGGCGTCGCCTCGTGGCCGATCGCTTCCGCGACCGCAGGGTCTTCATCTGCGGCGACGCCGCGCATCTGTGGATGCCCTATGCCGGCTACGGCATGAATGCGGGCATTGCGGATGCCGTCGATCTCTGCTGGCAATTGGCGGCGCATCTGAACGGCTGGGCGCCGGCTGCGATCCTCGATGCCTATGAGGCGGAGCGCCAGCCCATCACCGAGCAGGTGTCGCGCTTTGCGATGGACCATGCGATGAAGATGATGGCGCAGCGCGGCGGCGTACCTTCGGAGATCGAGGACGACACGCCGCGCGGCCATGCGGCGCGCGCCGCGCTGGCGAGAGCGGCCTATGATCTCAACGTGCAGCAATATTGCTGTGCCGGCCTCAACTTCGGCTATTATTACGATGCCTCGCCGATCATCGCCTATGACGGCGAGACGCCGCCGCCCTATGCGATGGGCAGCTTCACGCCCTCCACCGTGCCGGGCGCTCGCGCGCCGCATTTGTGCCTGCGTGACGGACGCTCGCTCTACGACGCCTTCGGCCCCGGCTACACATTGCTGCGGTTCGACCCGGCCATCGATGTGACGCGGCTACAAGACGCTGCAAAGGAGCGGGGCGTGCCGCTGGCGCTGGTCGACGTTGCGCCGGAGGAGGCGAACGGCGCCTATGCCGAGAAGCTCGTGCTGGCGCGGCCCGACCAGCACATCGCCTGGCGCGGGCAGTCCGCGCCGGAGAACCCGCTGGGCCTGCTGGCACGTATCACTGGCGCTGCGGCGTAAGACGACACCGAGCGGACGGCCTGGCGGCGCAGCTCGCCAGGCCGACTTTCAAAAGCAGGAACGCATGGAGGAGGAGAGCGTGTTTCACGTTGCAAGGCGCCGCATCCTGGCCGCGCTGACGGCCGCGACTTTCGCGGTGTTGCCGCCGGCGGCGGCCCGAGCCGCCTATCCCGAGCAATTGATCAAGATCATCGTGACCTTCCCGCCCGGCGGCAGCGCCGACACCGTCATCCGCGCGCTCGAGCCGCTGGTCACAGCCGAGCTCAAGCAGAGCCTGGTGATCGAGAACCGCGCCGGCGCCGGCGGCAACATCGGCATGGCCGCGGTCGCGCAGGCGAGGCCGGACGGCTACACGCTCGGCGTGGCGCCGGCAGGCGCGCTGACGGTGAATCCACACCTCAACGCCGCGATGCCGTTCGCGCTGAAGGATCTCGCGCCCATCACCCTGCTCGCGGAAATTCCCTTTGTGCTGGTCGCATCCGCGAATATCCCGGCGCGTAACACCGCGGAGACGATCGCGCTCGCCAAGGCGAGGCCAGGTGCGCTGTCGATCGGGCATGGCGGCAACTCGACGGCGATGCATTTGACCGCCGCGCTGTTCACGCACAAGACCGGAATCGCGATGGAGCTGGTCCCGTATCGCGGGACGGCGCCGGCGGCGGTCGATGTTCTCGCAGGGCATGTCCCCTTCGCGGTGCTGGATATTCCGGCATCGCGGCAGTTGATCCTCGATGGCAAGCTCAACGCGATCGGCGTTTCCTCCGCCCGCCGCCTTTCATCCTTGCCCGATGTGCCGACGCTGGCCGAGAGCGGCATTGCGGGTTTCGAATCCGTCGGCTGGTTCGGGCTCGTTGCGCCCGCCGGCACGCCTGCGGATGTCATGGGACGGCTGAACGACGCCTTCACCAAGGCGCTGAAGGATCCTTCCGTGGCGGAGAAGATCCGGACCCTCGGCGCGGAGCCTGCGCCGACCTCGCCGGAGCAGTTCGGCCGCTTCATTGAGAGCGAGAGCACGAAATGGGGCAAGCTGATCAGCGAGGCCGGCATCAAGGCAAACTAGAGCGGGCTTGAGGGATTGCCGCGGCTCGTTCACCTCTCCCGCTTGCGGGAGAGGTCGGCGCGAAGCGCCGGGTGAGGGCTTTCTCCTCTTGGGGATTGTCCCATTGCGGAAACACCTTCTCCCCAACCCTCTCCCGCAAGCGGGAGAGGGAGCGCACGTTCGTTTTTGCGGCGATCGAGCCTCATTTCACTGCGCGCTAGCGCTTTCCGCTCGGCCGATAACGCACGTGATCGATCAGCGCGCGCAGCTTCGGCGGAAGATTCCGCCGATCCGGAAAGTAGAGGAAGAAGCCGGGGAAGAACGGGCAATATTCCTCCAGCACGGGCACCAATTCTCCTCGTTCGATATAGGATCGAAACGTTTCCTCCATGCCGAATGTCAGGCCGCCTCCCGCGCAGGCGGTCCGCACCATGACCCACATGTCGTTGGTCGTGATCCTCGGCTCCACCGCGACGTCGAACTCGCGCCCTCCTTCCGCAAATTCCCAGCGGTAGGGAGCGACGTGCGGCGCCGGCCGCCACCCGATGCAGCAATGCTGCGCAAGCTCGCGCGGATGAGAGGGGGCGCCGAACCGTTCCAGATAGGCCGGAGCGGCCACGACCAGCTGGCGCTGATCGCCCGAGACCGGCACGGCGATCATGTCCTGCTCGATCACTTCGCCGAGCCGGACGCCTGCATCAAAGCCCTCGGCCACGATGTCGAATTCGTCATCGGTCACGGTCACGTCAACCCGCACGCCGGGATTGGCGTGCGTGAATTCGGCCAGCAATGGACCGCGAATGAAACGCTCGGCGATCGATGAGACGGCGAGACGCAGCTGCCCCGTCGGCTGCGCGTCACGGTCGCGGGCGCCATTGATCGCCTGTTCGACTTCGGCGAGCGCCGGCGCCACGCGCTGATGCAAGCGCACGCCGGCTTCGGTGAGACTGACGCTGCGCGTCGTGCGCTGGACGAGAGCCACGCCCAACTGGTCTTCCATGCGTCGGACAGCTTGGCTCACGGCGGATCGTGTCACGCCGAGCCGCTCGGCGGCGCCACGGAAGCTCTTGGCTTCCGCGACCGCGATGAAAACGGCGACGAGGTTCAGGTCGGTGGTCATTGGTTAGCTAGGCTTACCACCCCAGTCATCATTGGCCAACTTCTCCCACCTCTCACCGGGGACTACCTCCGAACCACACGAAGGAGGCTCTGATGACGTCGCTCGATCAATACCGCCTGCTTGGCCGCTCCGGCCTGCGCATATCTCCCCTTGCCCTGGGCACGATGACCTTCGGGACGGAGTGGGGATGGGGCGCCGACCCCAGTGAGGCACGGCGGATCTTCGATCTGTACGTCGACCGCGGCGGCAATTTCATCGACACCGCGGTGAACTACACCAATGGCGCTTCCGAGCGCTTGGTCGGCCAGTTCGCACGGGAGAAGCGCGATCGCCTCGTGCTCGCGACCAAGTTCACCATGGCCCGCGATCCCGGCAACCCCAATTCCGGCGGCAACCACCGGCTCAACATGGTTCGTTCCGTGGAGCAGAGCCTGCGGCAACTCGATACGGACCGCATCGACCTGCTTTACCTCCACGCTTGGGATGCGACGACGCAGCCGGATGAGGTGATGCGCGGCCTGGACGATCTCGTGCGCACCGGAAAGATTTTGTACGTCGGCATCTGCAACACGCCGGCTTGGCGCATTTCACAGCTGCAGACGATGGCAGATCTGCGCGGTTGGTCGCCCTTCGTTGCCCTCCAGATCGAATACAATCTGGTCGAGCGCACCGTCGAACACGAGCTCATCCCGCTGGCAGCAGCCCTCGGCCTGGGCGTGCTGCCCTGGTCGCCCCTCGGCGGCGGCGTGCTCACCGGCAAGTACACCCGCGCCGATCTAAGGGATTCTCAGGAACGGGCGGTCGGAACCACACGCGCCTCGATCATCGCGTCATCCGGCCTTCTCAACGAGCGATCGCTCGCCGCGGCCGAAACGGTGCGAACCATCGCCTCGGAGCTCGGCGCAACGTCCTCGCAGGTAGCCATCGCATGGACGCTGGCCAATCCGGCGGTCACCGCGCCGGTGATCGGCGCCCGCACCCTGGAGCAGGCGGAAGACAATTTCGGCGCGGTCGGGATAACGTTGTCTGCCGAACAGATGGCGCGCCTCGACCAGGCGACTGCGCCAGATCCCATTTTTCCAGGCCGCTTCTTGCGCCGCCCCATGGTGGAGCAACTCATCTTTGGCGGCGCCAGCGTCGCGCGGCGCGGCTAGATCGGGCAACAACACGTCGCCGATCTCGACCGACCGCGCGTGCATCACTTCGGGGCAGGACGACATTTGCACCAGAGAGGGAGACACAATGGCAGTCATGGTCAATCGCGTACTTGCGTGGTGCGTCTATGCGGTCATCTTCACTGCATCCAGCCTGACAACGGCCGCGCCTTGCGGACAGGCCAGTTCGGTGCAGGGTGACAACAAGCGGGTCGTCGCCGATGCATTCGATCGATGGGCGGCGGGAGGAACCAGATTCTTCAATGACCTGCTGCACGAAAACGTGGTGTGGCGCATCAAGGGATCCGGTCCAAGCGCCGGCGAGTTCAGAGGGCGCGAGGTGTTCCTCGATCGCGCGGTTCGCCCGTTCGCCAGCCGATTGTCGACACCGGTGCGTCCTACTGCCGTGAGGATCTTCGCCGATGGTGATCACGTCATCGCGCATTGGGAAGGCAGCGGCGTGGCCCGTGACGGCAGGCCTTACGCGAACAGTTATGCGTGGATCATGCTCATGCAGGATGGCAAGGCGGCCGAGGTCACGGCCTATCTCGACCTCGCACCCTATGACGACGTCCTGCGGCGTATTCCTTCGTCAGCGCAATAGGCGGGGTGCGAGTAGGCTTGATCGCGACAAGGGAAGGTGCGCTCCCTCCCACGCTTGCGGGGGAGGGGTGGGGAGAGGATGTCTCCGCGCTGGGATTATCGAGATTAACTGAGGACGTCCCTGCGCGGCGAGAGCCCTTACCCGCCGCGCTCTGCGAGCGCGATAGCCGAGGCTACGCCTCGGCGTCCTTTTGAAGGACGGCCGCCGAAGGCGGCCTATGCTCTCCCGCAAGCGGGAGAGGCGGAGCAAGCCTGCAGACGATCTGATACGGCGTTGTCGATGCCGGCCGTAATCGCCCTCCCGCAGACCTTGCAAACCCGCGAAATCATCGGGATGATCGCCGCGTCGTAGCATCGCCCGCGAGGCCTACATGCGAAAATGCGAAGTCGCCGTGCTGGGTCTGGGGCTCATGGGCGGAGCAGCGCTGGGCGCATTGCTGGATGCCGGCGTCGATGCGCTCGGCTTCGACCCTGTCGCAGCAGGTTCGGATCGAGGCTCGTCACATGGTTCATGTCGCATTTTCCGTCGCTTCAATTTCGAAAACCCCAACTACACCAGCCTGAGCGACGAGGCGCACGCCGGCTGGATCCGGCTGCAGAGCGAAAGCGGTCAAACAATTCTGACGGAAACCCCTGTTTTGGAGGCCGGCCGCCCCGGCTCCGCCATGGTGGCGTCCTCGCGCGCGGCCGCGATCGCGAAAGGGCGCCCGGATCCGATGTTGACCGCAGGCGAAGCGAACAAGGAATTTCCGGCTTTCAGCCTGCCCGGCGACTGGGACGTCGTCGTGCAGGACGGCGGCGCGATCCTGCACACTGAGGTCGTCATGACACTGATGCGCGCACGCGCTCGCGACCGTGTGATTCCGGAACGCGCGAGCTTCACGCCGCACCACGACGGCGTGTCGATCCGCACGGCGACCGAAGAGTTCTTCGCCGAGCGCGCTATACTGGCGCTGGGCCCATGGCTCGGTCGCGCGCTCCCGCAACTCGCCGCGCTGCTGAACGTGACCCGACAGGCGGTCGGCTGGTTCGCGCCTGCTAGCCCCGACACTGTGGCGCTCGGTCGTTTCCCGATCTTCATTCTGGACCGAGGTCCTGATGACATGGTCTACGGCTTTCCGGACTTCGAACAGCGCGGCGTTAAAGCTGCGCCTCACAACCACGGGCCCGTGGTCGGCCCCGACGACTGGGGTCCGCACGCCAGCGATGCCGAACTCCGCCCGATCGGCGAAGCGTTGGCCGCGCTCGTCCTGGGCGCGGCCGGGCCCATCATCGATCGCGACGTCTGCCTCTACACCAACACCGTGCCCGCCGACCGCCTGCTAGACGCGGGCGAGGAATTCATCATCGATCGCTGGCCGGATTCCCGCCTGATCGTCTGCTCCGCGTGTTCAGGCCATGGTGCGAAGTTCGCGCCCGCCATCGGGCAAAGGCTTGCTCGCCTTGCCACCGATCCGTCCTACCAGGCAGAACCCTTCTTTCAGCTGTCCCGATATTCTCGATTTGCCTGAGCGGATGCTGGATGTTGCGGTGACAGTGCACGCGCACCGTCCGGCGGCAGACGCCTTCACGAGACCCGGGCCAAAGCCCTGCCTGTCCGACCTCTTGCGACGATGCCACTATGCTCCTGTTTTGCTCGACGAAGCAAATGACGGGAGATTCCTCGGCTTTTTGGCTCCTGAAATCCTGCCCGACCCGCACCTGATCCAGCCCTCCGCGTAACCCATTGATCTTGCAACCCCCGTCTACTGTGCATGGGGTTGTTTTCGCACTTTTGTTGCTCCATGGCTGAACGCGAAGCGTTCAACCCTCACGGCACGCCCCCACCAAGCGAGACCAACATGCACTCTTCCGCCAGCGGCTGGGGCAACGGGCTCCTCGGCGTCATCATCTTCAGCGGCTCGCTGCCGGCGACGCGCGTGGCCGTCGGCGGCTTCTCGGCGCTGTTCCTGACCTCGGCGCGCGCCGTCATCGCGGCGCTGATCGGTGCGGCGGTGCTCGGCCTGCTCCGCCAGACTTGGCCGCAGCGGCAGGATCTCGCCTCGCTCACCATCGTCGCGATCGGCGTCGTGATCGGCTTTCCCCTGCTGACGGCGCTCGCGCTCCAGCACATCACGTCCGCGCGTTCCATCGTCTTCATCGGCCTGTTGCCGCTGGCGACCGCGATCTTCGGCGTGCTGCGCGGCGGCGAGCGGCCGCGGCCGCCGTTCTGGCTGTTCGCTTGTCTCGGCAGCGCCACGGTGGCCGGCTTCGCCCTCGCCGGCGACGGCGCGGCCTCGCTCACCGGCGATCTCCTGATGGTCGCCGCGATCGTGCTGTGCGGCCTCGGCTATGCCGAAGGCGCCGCGCTGTCGCGCCGCCTCGGCGGCTGGCAGGTGATCTCCTGGGCGCTGCTGCTCGCGCTGCCGCTGATGCTGGCGCTCGCAGTTCTGACGTGGCCGCCCGCCTGGAGCGGCATCAGTGGGCCCGCCTGGGTCGGGCTCGCTTATGTCTCCGTCTTCAGCATGTTCGTCGGCTTCATCTTCTGGTACCGCGGGCTCGCCATCGGCGGCATTGCCCGCGTCGGCCAGCTGCAGCAGCTACAGCCGTTCTTCGGTCTCGCGCTCGCAGCTCTTCTGCTGCACGAGCCGGTCGCAGGAAGCATGATCGCCGCGACCGCGATCGTGGTCGCCTGCGTCTTCTTCGCGCGACGGTTTGCGTGAGGACAACCCGCTTCGTTACTTCCTGCCGGATTGAGGCTTTTCGATCCCGGGCAATCGCGCGATCTGCTCGGCGAGGAAATCGACCAGGAGGCGCACGCGCGCAACGCCGGACCGCTCCGGCACGATCAGCATGTTCAGCGGAACGGGCGGCGGCGAATAGTCCGGCAGCACGCGTTCGAGGCGGCCGTCGGCGAGCAGGTCGTTGACCAGCCAAAGATGCGCCGGCGCAATGCCGCGGCCCGCCGCGAGCGCCTCACGCGCGGCCAGCCCGTGATCCAGGCGCAGCCGCCCGCTGAAGGGTATCGCATTGCGGCCACCGCGGCGGCCCTGCAGCACGAGGACATCGCTGCCGGCGATGTTGGACATGCGAACGCCCTCGTGATGGGCGAGGTCTTGCGGACGCGCGGGCCGGCCACGCGCGGCAAGATAGCCGGGTGCGGCCACGAGCAGCCGCCGCGACTGGCCAAGCGACTTCAGCTTCATCGTGCTTTCGGCGAGCGGCCCCAAACGGAGTGCGACATCGACGCCCTCCCGGACGAGGTCGATCCGCTCGTCGGTCAGGCTGAGGTCGACCGACACGTCCGGATAGATGTCCTGAAAGGCGAAGATGAAACGGCTGACGTGGAGCACGCCGAACGCCGCGGTGCAGGAGACCCGGACAGTTCCGGCCGGCGCGCCGCGCGTCGAGCGCGCCTCGTCGCCGGCCTGCTCGACGAGACGCAGGATATGCACGCAGTCGGCGTAGTAATTGCGGCCCTCCGCCGTCATGGTGACCCTGCGCGTGGTCCTGGTGAGCAGCGGCACGCCGACCGCCTGCTCCAGCTCTCGAATGTGCCGCGTCACGGTGGATTGTCCGACCCCGAGCTCGCGCGCGACCGCGGACAGGCTTCCGCGCTCGGCGACGCGCACGAAGCTGCGCATGCGCTCGAGCGTAACCTCCGACCTATCCATTTTCCGGCACAATCTTATCCATTGGCCGCTTCTACCGGATCGCGGTCCAGGGCGCTATCTGCCGAGCGCAAATCATCAATCCAATGGTGCCGACATGAAAGTGTTGATCGTCTTTGCTCATCCTGAAGCGCGCTCGCTGAATGGTTCGCTCCGGGATGTCGCCATCAGAGAGCTCGAGGCGCAGGGCCACGAGGTGCGGGTCTCCGACCTCTATGCCGGGGGCTGGAAGTCCGAGGTCGATCGCGGCGACTTCCCGTCGCTGCCGAACGATGCGCGTCTCTCGGTTGCCGCGGCATCCAAGCAGGCGTTCGAGGCGGGCACGCTGACCGCCGACGTCAAGGGCGAGATCGAGAAGCTGCTGTGGGCCGATGTTCTGATCCTGCAATTTCCGCTGTGGTGGTTCAGCATGCCTGCGATCCTCAAGGGCTGGGTCGACCGCGTGTTCGCCTACGGTTTCGCCTATGGTGTCGGCGAGCACAGCGACAAGCGATGGGGCGACCGTTACGGCGAGGGGACCCTGGTAGGCAAACGCGCGATGCTGATCGTGACCGCCGGCGGCTGGCAGGACCATTATTCCGCCCGCGGCATCAATGGGCCGATCGACGACCTGCTGTTTCCGATCAATCACGGCATTCTCTATTATCCCGGCTATGACGTCCTGCCGCCGTTCGTGGTCTATCAGGCCGACAGGTTCGACGACGCCGCTTTCGCCGCGGCGGCCGAACGCCTGCGCGAGAGGATGAGAACGCTTGCGACGACGTCACCGATTCCCTATCGGCGCCAGAATGGCGGCGATTACGTCATCCCGAGCATGCAGCTCCGCGCCGGGCTCGAGTCGCCCGGGGCGCGCGGTTTCGCGCTCCACTTCGATCGGCCTGATGAATGCGGCGCGGCGGACAAGCCTGGCGTGATTCGATCGACGACAAATCTCCGCGCCGCAACCGCGTAGTTGCGAGACGGCTCGCGTCGCGCTCTCGAGGCTGGGAGCGCGACGCGCTCATCCCATCACGGTTCGCGTCAGCGCGCTGCGTGCAAACTTCTTCAGCGGCATCGGCTTGCCGAACAGAAAGCCCTGCACGAGGTCGAAGCCGAGCTCGTTCGCGGCGACGAGATCGGCGCGGCTTTCGACCCCTTGCGCCACCGCGCGCGCGCCAAAGCCCTGCGCCAGCTCGACGATGTGACGGCACACCGTGCGCTTCAGCCGGTCGCCGCCGCTGCCGGTGACGAATTGCCGATCGGCCTTCAGCTTGACGAAGGGAATCTTGTCCAGGTCCATCAGCGAGGGCCAGTTGGCGCCGAGATTGTCGATCGACAGGCCGATATTGTGCAGGCCGACCTCGCGCGCGACCTCGCCCAGGAGATCGAGCTCGCGGATCGCCTCCTCGCTGTCGATCTCGACCGTCAGTCCGCCGAAGGCCGGGTGTGTCGGCACGCGGCGGCAGAGATCGCGCACCGCCTGCGGCTCCCTGAGATAGGAGGCGGGAAGATTGATCGACAGGTCGACCGGACTTTGTTGCTCGAGAAGATAGTGCCAGTCCTGCATGGCGCGATCGATCACGAACTCCGACAGCGCGCGAAAATGCGGATCGTGCGGCTCCGGGATGAAATAGGCCGGCGGCACCACGCCCCAGGTCGGATGCCGCATCCGCACCAAGGCCTCGGCGCCGTTGCGGACCAGCGTGCGCGCGTCGATCTTGGGCTGGTACCAGAGCTCCAGCCAGCCGGCATGCAAGGCCTCGCCGACATGCACGGCCGGGCTCGGCGCCGGCTCCTCCGGCAGCAGCATGGCAACGCGCTCGCGCAGCGTCTCCGCGGCAAAGGGCGTCGTCAGCGGCGGCAGCATCGCAAGGCCGTATTCCTCACCGACCTGCCGCACGGCTTTGACGATGATCGAATCGCGGGCGCCGACGGCGAGAACCTTGCCGGAAAATGCCTCGCGCACCAGGATTTCGAGGAATCGTCCCGGCTCGATGCCGTCGGCGGCGACGCCGAGCAGGATCAGGTCGGGCAGTTCGCTGGCGAGCACGGTCTGCAGCTCGTCGGCGCTGGCGCATTCGCAGGTGACGAAGCCGAGATCTTCGAGGATCTCGCTGAGAAAGGCGCGCAAGTGACGCTTGCTGTCGGCCACGCAGGCGCGCGGCGTCACCTTTCGTCGTCCGAAGGTCACAGGCCTTCGTCCGACGAGCTCAATCATCCCATCGTTCATTGCAACACCACTCCCGTTCCGTGACGGTTTCATAACCGCGGAGCGTGGGTTCAAATAAGGAGAGCTTCACATCGTTCTTGAATTATCTGAGTAACGTTAAGCCCTGCAATTCGAGCTAATTTGTCGACAGATTCTTCGAAATGAATTCGCATACCCGAGCACCACACGCGCAGCGCCGGTTGTTGCAGGTGAAATGCCTCCGCGCGTGCTTGGCGCGCGACTTGCCGCTCGACGGCGTCGAAGGATGCACGCGCGCGGTTGCTCCGAGGCGGCGATCAAGCCGGCGCAGCGTTAATCGGCGGCGACTTTCAACTCGCGCCTTCCCGCGATGCGCGCGTCGCGGCCTTCCGCGCGTGACGATTCTGCGACAACGGGTCCGGGCTAGCGGCCAAGAATGTGAAGTACATCACACGCGCATTGCTGCACTCGCGCTAAAGGTTCCCCGAGCTGGTGGAGGGCTGTCGAGGACTACAGCTATGTCGATGCGGCGAATGATGTATTGGTGGTTCAGGTTCGTGCTGTCAGGGCGATTCATGGATCGCTTCCTGTGCCTGCCGCGTTAGCCGCGCTGTGCACCGTGGCCTTCGCGGCCGGACCCGATCTAGGTCTGCCCGATCAATTTGCGGAACGCCGCCGCGCCGTCCTGCATCGCGTCGCGTCCCTTCCAGGCCAGATAGCTCAGCTTGCCGCCGATCGTGTCGTGGCTGCGCAGCCGCCGCGAGCCGAGAATGTGGCCGACATTGGAGGGGAAGCGGCTCACCTCGGCGGAGACCAGCGCCGCGATCGCGTCCATCAATTGCTGGAGGCGGACGCCCCATTCGCAATGCTCGATGCCGTCGATGCGAACCTTGAGCGCATATTCGGTGTCATAGATTTCGGCGAGCAGGTCGCGGGCGATCAGCACCCGGTTGTGCCGGAGTGCGACGCGAAGTGCGAGGCGCTTGTCGTCGAGCCGGTCGAGGACCATCGGCACGACGCAGGCATAGGGTGTGGCGGCGGCGTCCGCGGCGGCCTTGCTCGCAGCCGCCCTGGTGGCAAGCCGCACCAATTGCCATGAGGTCTTCAGTCGTCGCGCCACCAGCGCCAGCGCGAAGGGCAGCGCCTGGGGATGGGCCTTCTTGAAGGCGTCGAGCTGCGCGGTGATCTGGGCGACTTGGCCATCGTCGAACTTCGCGATCTTCTCGGGCAGCTTCGCGTTGAACTTCGGTAGCGCATCGCCGGCGCGCAACACATGCAGCATCTTCACGACGTCGTCGAAAGCGGTGCGCGAGGCCGTATATTGCCCGAGCTTGGCGCGCGCAGATTCGGCGCTCTCGGGCGAATTGAGCGTGCTCTCGAGGACCTTGACGACCTTGGTCTGGAAGGTCGAGGCGATCTTCTGCACTTCCTTGGGGTTGTTGGCGGCGACCTGGTCGCCGATCGCCTTGATGTAGTCGCGCGCCATGGTCGGCAGCAGGTCGCGGCAGATCCACTCCCACATCGGGGTGAGGGTGTTGCGCGAGATCCGCCCCATGTTGGCATGCTCGGGCGCGCCGTCGATCAGCAGCAGCTCCAGCGGTGCGAAGAAATAGCGCGACGGGCTGGTGGCGCGCGCCTGGCTCGATCCGTCCTTGCGGAATTCGGCGCGCAAGCGCGCCTGGATGTCGGCCGAACCGGGCATGTCGATGCCGCACAGCTCGAGCCGCTCGAGCTCGCTGAGCAGACAGCTGCGCGACAGCGGCGTCAGCCTCTGCAGAAATTCCGACAGCCGATCGATCTCGTCCATGGCACGCAATCTTTCGCAGCGTGGCCCGCGGGCTTGCGGGCCCAATGCGTGGAGGCATTTGCGCGCTCTCAACCTCCCTAGAGAAGCAAGTCGCCGTTAATTAATCCGTAAAATCCGGGGGGCGCATGTCGGAGCAAGGCGGCCGCACGAGGAGCTTTTCCTCGTCCGAGACCAGGATCTGGGCAGAAAACTCAACCGCTACATGGTCGCGTGCGACGTCGCGCAAGCACAAATTGTGCCGAAGCCGTCATTTTAGCGTAAAAGGGCCCAAATCACCGTAGTCTTACGGAGCAGAAAGTTAACCACAGACCCGCCCCGGTTCCGGTAAACGAGTGACATGGGGTCACAGAATGATACGGCCACCGATTCGCGGCCGTCGGAATGGCACGAAAGCGCTGCTTCAGCTGAAGAGCCCGATTTCGTCCGTCTGAGCGCCGTTCGTGCACAGGCGGCCGACGAAATGGCGGCTGCGATCGCTCGCGAGCTCAACGGCCCCCTGACCGCGCTGCTGCTCTACATGGGCGAGATCAAGCATCACAGCGATCAGCTCGTCCCCGCCATGGGCGATCGTGCCTATCTGCAGCGGGTGGTGGAGAACGCGCTGGCACAGACCGAGCGCGTTTGCGGCCTGGTCAAGCAGCTCGCCGGCGCTCACAAGGGCGGCTTGTCGGCCCCGTCCAGCACCGAGGAGGCAGAATCGAGGGCCGCCCGCGTGCTGCAGCCGCCGCGCGCACCGAGCGCCGATCTTCTCGGCCCGTCCGGCCAGAAGCGGCTGACCAAGCGCGAGCGCGAGGTGCTGAGGCTGATCAGCGAAGGCTACTCGAACAAGCAGGGCGCGCTGCGCATGCAGATCAGTCCGCGCACCTTCGAGAGTCATCGCGCCGAGGCGATGCGCAAGCTCGGTGCGCGCAACACCGCGGACCTCGTCCGTGCGGCGCTCTTGCATGCGATCGACTGATCCGGGCTGGTTGCGCCGCCCTCGGGCGGCGCGGACGAGATGCCGAAGATCCATCTCGATAGTTTGGAAATCCGCGCTCAGAAATAGTCTTCGGCGAACGGACGTGCGCGCGGGGCGGGACGCAGCGGTTTGATCTCTTCCTTCGGCGCGCTCGGAATGATCGTGATGGTCCAGCGGGGAGGCATGCTCGATTCCTGCTCCAGCACCGAGCGCACGAAACCGGTCACGGTCGACTCGCCGGCCCTGACCGTCGCCATCCGGCCGTTGAACTGTGCGATGCGGAAGCGACGAACCTCCTTCTGGTCGGCGGTCTCGTAGGTGAACATGGAAAACCCTCCTGGTTTTCCGGGACTATCGCCAGCTATGATTAGCCATCTGTGAAAATCGCAAACCGTAGAAGTACGGCGGGAATACACGCGCCGGTAGTTCGGGAGCGCTTTTACGCGAAGTAGCGCGACGAGGGCGCGCCAAAAAGCGAACTAGCCTTGCGGCTCCTGTGCATGCGCGGCGGCGTAGGCCGCATCCATCAGGTCCAGCATCGCGTGGAATTCGGCCTCGCCGAGGCTTTCCGCGGTTTTCTCCAGCCGCAGTGCCAGCGCTGCGAGCCTGAGATAGCCGAACGTTCCGGCCGCGCTCTTCAACGAATGCGCTTCGCGCGCGATCTTGGCGTGGTGCTGCGCAGGCGAGAGCGTGCGGAACAATTGCAGGCGTGCGCAGGTCTCGCTCCAGAACACGTCGCGCACTTCAGTGGCACCGTCCTCGCCGATCTCGCGCACCAGCGCTTCGTACGCCCGCGGCTCGCGCGCGGGTTCGGCATCGAGCGCCATCGCAGGCGCGACGGTGACGTCAAACATGGCCTTGCCTGCCTTGATCACGGTTCGTTGTCGCGCGGCACGTCGCCGCGCGAGGCATGTCGCGTATCTACGGCATTCGAATTTCAGTTCCGGTAGCGGGATGGCCGGTGTTTGCAGGCCGGCATTAGCGCCCGGTTTACCAAGCGGGCGGCGCTCAGTGCGGGCCGAGCAGCCGGTCGTACTGGCCCTTCACGGCGGCGTAGCATTCGCACGCCGTCTGGCGCAGCCCGTCGAGGTTGGTGATCTGGATGTGCCCGCGGCTGTAGTGGATGAAATTGGCCTGCTGCAGCGAGTTGGCGACCAGCGACACGCTGTTGCGCCGGGCTCCGATCATCTGGGCCATGGTCTCCTGGGTCAGCAGCAGACGCGACTCGCCCGACAGATCATGAGTGTGCAGCAGGCAGCGCGACAGCCGCGACTCCACCGGATGGGCGGCGTTGCAGCCCGCGGTCTGCTGCACCTGGGCGTAGACCGCCAGCCCGTGGCGCGAGAGCTGTGCGCGCAGGGTGCTGCTCTGGTCGGCGGCCATGCGCAGGCGGTCCAGATCCACCACCGAGGCGACGCCGGGCACCAGCACGATCGCCGTGTTCAACGCACACGCATCGCCCACGATGGCGAGCGTCCCGAGCAGGCTGTCGCGGCCGATCATGGCGACTTGCACATGCTCGCCCTTGGCCAGTTCCACGACCAGCGAGATGACGCCGCGGTGAGGAAAATAGGCGCGCCTGAGCGTCTCGCCGGTCTCGACCAGCACCGCCTCGTGGGGCAGATCCGCCGTTCGCAGGTGCGGGCGGATCAATTCATAATCGTCCGCCGACAATGCGGACAGGAAACCGTTGGATGGACGCATCATCGTTTCCAAGGCTGCCTCCCCGTTCCCATGCGCCTTCGAATTCGCAGCGCGCGGATGACGTCGTGTGCGGGTAAGTTCCATCATCTTCGCGTCGGGATATATTGGCAATTGAGACAAGTTGTCCGGCCCTGGCGATGCGTCGACGCTGCGTGCACGTCGGCATACAGGGCTCGCATCGTGCTCCCGTCACGCCACCAAGGCCTGGGAACAGCACAACCACCTCCATCGGCGAGATCCCGTCGGCAAGTGCCGCACCGGTCCCCACGACGCCGTCGCGGCCCAGCATCGCAATTTCGATCGTCTGTCCTTCGGACAGGCTCACCCTGATCGAAACGGATCCACCATGCGGGAAGTAGACGTGTCCCGGCGCAATGCCGACCTCGCCCACGACAGATTTACTGACCATTTCGACCGTCGCGAGATACGGACGCAGCAAATCGAAATCTGCCGCGTCGAGCAGTTGCAGCAGCTGATTGGGCGGGGGCCCGCTCACGGTCATGCAGGTCAATCCGGCGGGTTCGATGGTCGGCGGGCGGGGCGGCTTCGTCACTCAGGTGCACAGCGCGCAAATACTAACCTGAAGGTTGTGGTGACGTCCATATACCCGTTAGAGGGCAGACAGGCTGTCTCATTTGCGGCGGAGTTAAGAAGCGCACACTGATTCGCTGGCGAGGCGGCCGTCCTGCAACGCGTACGCGGGAATTGGCGGCAAGGGGGCCTCAGGAGCTGGAAGGCATTGCATCCGCGCTGGCCATCGGGCCGGTTCGCGTCGCCTCGTCCGCTTCCGCAAACGACGTTCGTTCCATCCCTCATCGAAACCAAAGGAGAAAGGCGTGCCCCACGGTTCAATCGTTGAATCGCCGAAACGGGAAGCTCAATTGGGGCGAGACGATCTGCGCCATATTCTCGTCGTCGACGATGACCCGATGGTGTGCATGGCCATCGAGGTCTACCTCCAGCGCAACAATTTTCGGGTGACGATCGCCGAGGGCGGTGAAGCCGGACTGCGTGCCCTCGAGGACAAGCAATTCGATCTGATGATCATCGACATCTTCATGCCGCACATGCGCGGGTTCGAATCGATCCGGATTTTCCACGAGCAGGCGCCGGTGATTCCGCTGATTGCGATGTCCGGCCACGCTTTCGCAAATCTGAACTCGCCCGCGCCCGACTTCCTGCGGATGGCGCTGGAGCTCGGCGCCGCGCGTTGTCTGCGTAAGCCGTTCACGCCGGACGCGCTGCTCGCCGCCATCAACGATTGCCTGGCAGAGCATCGCCCCCGCTCCGACGTTGCCACGGCGGTGCAGCTCGGTTAGCGCCGCACGAGCCGCTCGGCCGCAGGGTAACCGTTCGTTTACCTCGAGCGCGGATCGCGCAAATCGCGGCAGCGCCCAGGAAACGTTCAAGAGCGCGCGCGGCGAGAGCCCCGCCGATTGCGGGCGGCCCGCGCCAACCGCCTGCGGGCCGGCCCTATCGTTCTTTGCGAGCAGGACTTTCCCACGCGCCTCGTCGCGCAATTATCGGCTTGTTGACCGCGCGGCTCCCGCCGTTGCGACGCGGAGGCGGTTTTGCCGAAAAGCGCTGCAGCATGCAGCAGAACCGCAAACTTCTCTTCAATATCCGTAGTAGCACGGAGGATGAAATTAACGGGACTGTGAAAGGGGATGTCTAACGATCCAGGATAGGGGCTTCCGTCCGTGCCGAGGGTGGCTCGGACGTCGCGTTTGCGGCCCAGGTCAGTAAGGCGTAGCTCATGGATGATCTGTTGCGGGAGTTTCTGACGGAGACCAGCGAGAGCCTGGACACCGTGGACAATCAGCTGGTGAAGTTCGAGCAGGAGCCGAACAACGCCAAGATCCTGGATAACATCTTCCGCCTTCATGGATGATCTGTTGCGGGAGTTTCTGACGGAGACCAGCGAGAGCCTGGACACCGTGGACAATCAGCTGGTGAAGTTCGAGCAGGAGCCGAACAACGCCAAGATCCTGGATAACATCTTCCGCCTGGTCCACACCATCAAGGGCACCTGCGGCTTCCTGGGCCTGCCGCGGCTGGAAGCGCTGGCGCATGCCGGCGAGACCCTGATGGGCAAATTCCGTGACGGCATGCCTGTCACCGCCGAGGCGGTGACGGTGATCCTGTCGTCGATCGACCGCATCAAGGAGATTTTGGCTGGCCTGGAGGCAACCGAGGCCGAGCCTGAAGGGAACGACCGCGATCTCATCGACAAGCTGGAGGCCATGGTCGAGCAGGGCATGGCCGCCATGTCAGGCTCGGCGCAGCCGATGCCGGCCGGCACCCCCGTTGCCGATGCGCCGCCGCTGGCGCCCGACGCCCCGGCCGCGGCGCCTGCCAAGGAGATGACCACGGGCTCGCTGGTCGAGCAGACCCTGGAGCGTCCGCTGCGTCCGGGCGAGGTCTCGCTCGACGAGCTCGAGCGCGCCTTCCGCGAGACCGCGATCGAAGCGCCGGTCGCCGCGCCCGTGGCCAAGACTGAGGTCAAGGCTGCACCTGCGCCGGCTGCCGAAGCCGCCGTTGCCAAGGAAGCCGCAAAGGCGCCCAAGGAGAAGGCCGCGAAGAAGTCGATGGCCGACGAGATGGCGGGCGAGGGCGACCGCATCGCCAACCAGTCGATCCGCGTCAACGTGGATACGCTGGAGCACCTGATGACCATGGTCTCCGAGCTGGTCCTGACCCGCAACCAGCTTTTGGAGATCTCCCGCCGCAACGAGGACACCGAGTTCAAGGTGCCCTTGCAGCGCCTCTCCAACGTCACCGCCGAGCTGCAGGAGGGCGTCATGAAGACGCGCATGCAGCCGATCGGCAATGCCTGGCAGAAGCTGCCCCGCATCGTCCGCGACCTCTCATCCGAACTCGGCAAGCAGATCGAGCTCGAGATGCACGGCGCCGACACCGAGCTCGACCGCCAGGTGCTCGATTTGATCAAGGACCCGCTCACCCACATGGTGCGCAACTCCGCCGATCATGGCCTCGAGACCCCCGCCGAGCGCCTCGCCAGCGGCAAGGGCGAGCAGGGCACCATCCGCCTCTCCGCCTATCACGAGGGCGGCCACATCATCATCTGCATCGCCGACAACGGCCGCGGCCTCAACACCGAGAAGATCAAGGCCAAGGCGCTTTCCTCAGGTCTCGTCTCCGAGGCCGAGCTGGAGAAGATGAGCGAAGCCCAGATCCACAAGTTCATCTTCGCGCCGGGCTTCTCGACGGCGGCCGCCATCACCTCGGTCTCGGGCCGCGGCGTCGGCATGGACGTGGTCCGCACCAATATCGACCAGATCGGCGGCACCATCGACATCAAGTCGGTCGCGGGTGAAGGCTCCTCCGTCACCATCAAGATCCCGCTGACGCTCGCCATCGTCTCGGCGCTGATCGTCGAAGCCGCCGGCGACCGCTTTGCGATTCCGCAGCTCTCGGTGGTCGAGCTGGTGCGGGCCCGCGCCAACTCCGAGCACCGCATCGAGCGCATCAAGGACACCGCGGTCCTCAGGTTGCGCAACAAGCTCTTGCCGCTGATCCACCTCAAGAAGCTGCTGAAGATCGACGACGGCGCCGCCAGCGATCCCGAGAACGGCTTCATCGTGGTCACCCAGGTCGGCAGCCAGACCTTTGGCATCGTCGTCGACGGCGTGTTCCACACCGAAGAGATCGTGGTCAAGCCGATGTCGACCAAGCTGCGTCACATCGACATGTTCTCCGGCAACACCATTCTGGGCGATGGCGCGGTGATCATGATCATCGATCCCAACGGCATTGCCAAAGCGCTCGGCGCCGCCGGCTCCTCGGCCCATGACATGGGCGACGAGAACGGGGCGCATCACATCGGCTCCGGCGAGCAGACCACCTCGCTCTTGGTGTTCCGCGCCGGCTCGTCGCAGCCCAAGGCGGTCCCGCTTGGCCTCGTCACGCGCCTGGAAGAGCTGCCCGCCGACAAGATCGAGTTCAGTAACGGCCGCTACATGGTGCAGTACCGCGAGCAGCTGATGCCGCTGGTCGCCATGGACGGCGTCACCATTGCCAGCCAGGGCGCCCAGCCGATCCTGGTGTTCGCCGACGACGGCCGCTCCATGGGCCTCGTCGTCGACGAGATCATCGACATCGTCGAGGAACGCCTCAACATCGAGGTCGGCGGCTCCTCCTCCGGCATTCTCGGCTCGGCCGTGATCAAGGGCCAGGCCACCGAGGTGATCGACGTCGGCCACTTCCTGCCGATGGCGTTCGCCGACTGGTTCACCCGCAAGGAGATGAAGCCGTCGCTGCATTCGCAGTCGGTGCTGCTGGTCGACGACTCGGCGTTCTTCCGCAACATGCTGGCGCCGGTGCTGAAGGCCGCCGGCTACCGCGTCCGCACCGCGCCGACCGCGCAGGAAGGCTTGGCTGCCCTGCGCGCCCAGAGTTTCGACGTGATCCTGACCGACATCGAGATGCCCGACATGAACGGGTTCGAGTTCGCGGAAGTCGTCCGCTCCGACAACAACCTCGCCGCGACGCCGATCATCGGCCTCTCGGCGCTGGTGTCGCCGGCGGCGATCGAGCGCGGCCGGCAGGCCGGCTTCCACGATTATGTCGCCAAGTTCGACCGTCCCGGTCTGATCGCGGCGCTGAAGGAGCAGACCGCGGGCGCCGCCGGCGCCTCCGAGCTGAGCCGGGCGGCGGCGTAAGCAGGACGGGGATCAGGAGACACCGAGATGAGCAAGAAGACCCAGTCCGCTGAAGGCGCCATGGTCGAGTACGTCACCGCGATGATCGGCGGCCAGCTGTTCGGCCTGCCGATCTCCCGCGTCCAGGACGTGTTCATGCCCGAGCGCGTCACCCGCGTGCCCCTGTCCTCGCGCGAGATCGCGGGCGTCCTCAAAGTACGTCACCGCGATGATCGGCGGCCAGCTGTTCGGCCTGCCGATCTCCCGCGTCCAGGACGTGTTCATGCCCGAGCGCGTCACCCGCGTGCCCCTGTCCTCGCGCGAGATCGCGGGCGTCCTCAATCTGCGCGGCCGCATCGTCACCGTGGTCGACATGCGCGCCCGTCTCGGCCTGCCCAAGGCCGAAGACGGCAAGGTGCCGATGGCGGTCGGCGTCGACCTGCGCGGCGAATCCTACGGCCTGCTGATCGACCAGATCGGCGAGGTGCTGCGCCTGTCCGAGGCCGGCAAGGAGGAGAACCCCGTCAACCTCGACCCCCGCATGGCCAAGCTCGCCGGCGGCGTCCACCGCCTCGACGGCCAGCTCATGGTCGTGCTCGACGTCGACCGCGTCCTCGAGCTCGAAACCAAAGTGCAAATGGCCGCGTGAGCCAACGAAAAGCATCGAAGCCGGAGAACCAAAATGAAAACCTGTTTGGTGGTCGATGATTCCAGCGTCGTGCGCAAGATCGCACGCCGGATCCTGGAAGGCCTCGAGTTCGAGGTCACCGAGGCCGAGGACGGCTCGAAGGCGCTCGAGATCTGTCAGCGGCAGCTGCCCGATGCGGTGCTGCTCGACTGGAACATGCCGGTCATGGACGGCTTCGAGTTCATGGGCCACATGCGCCGCCTGCCCGGCGGCGATCAGCCGAAGGTGGTGTTCTGCACCACCGAGAACAACGTGGCTCATATCGCTCAGGCGCTCAGCGGCGGCGCCAATGAGTACATCATGAAGCCCTTCGACAAAGACATCATCGCCGACAAGTTCGCTGAAGTTGGTTTGATCCCGGTCGGACAAGCCATGGTCTGAGTGTGTCTGGCCCAAAGTGCTTGGGCCAGAGTGTTCCAGTACAGTTCGAAGAGGCCATCCGTGACCCCGACCGAGTATGAGTATCTGCGCAAGTTCCTGAAGGACAATTCCGGTCTCGACCTGTCCGCAGACAAGCAATATCTGATCGAAAGCCGCTTGATGCCGCTGGCCCGCAAGGCCGGGATCTCTGGCATCGCCGAGCTCGTGCAGAAGCTGCAAGGCGGCTCGCGCCAGCTGATCACCGACGTGGTCGAAGCCATGACCACCAACGAGACCTTCTTCTTCCGCGACAAGGTCCCGTTCGATCATTTCCGCGACCACATCATGCCGGAGATCATCAGGGCGCGTGCGGCCAAGCGCAGCGTGCGCATCTGGTGTGCCGCCGGCTCGACCGGGCAGGAGCCCTATTCGCTGGCGATGTGTCTGAAGGAGATGGGCGCGGCCCTCACCGGCTGGCGCGTCGAGATCATCGCCACCGACCTGTCGCAAGAGGTGCTGGAGAAGGCCAAGGCCGGCGTCTACAGCCAGTTCGAGGTGCAGCGCGGCCTGCCGATCCAGATGCTGGTGAAATATTTCAAGCAGATCGGCGAGACCTGGCAGATCAATCCCGAATTGCGGGCGATGATCCAGCACCGGCAGCTCAACCTGCTGCACGATTTCGCCCAGCTCGGCACCTTCGACGTCATCTTCTGCCGCAACGTGCTGATCTATTTCGATCAGGACACCAAGATCAACATCTTCAACCGCCTGGCGCGCCAGATCGAGCCTGACGGCTTCCTGGTGCTCGGCGCTGCCGAAACCGTGGTCGGGCTGACCGACACGTTCCGGCCGATTCCGGAGCGGCGCGGCCTCTACAAGCCGAACGATCCGCGCGCGGCAGCGGCCAAGCCGGTTCTCGCCGGTGCGGCGCCGCGCATGGCGGCGGTGGCGGGACGATAATCATGGCCGAGGAGGGCAAGGGCGTCGAGCGCGTGACCTTCAGCCGCGGTTATGATGTCTGCATCATGGCCATCGACGGCACCTGGCGGCGCGACTGCAAGCTCAACGCGATCTCCGACACCGACGCCGTTCTCACGGTGGAGGGCTCGATCCAGGGCTTGAACCTGAAAGAGTTCTTCCTGCTGCTGTCGTCCACGGGTCTCGCCTATCGTCGCTGCGAGCTGGTCCGTGTCAACGGTGCCGAAATGGATATCCAGTTCCTGCGCGGCAAGAATCGGAAGAAGCGCGGTGCGGCCGGCGGTCACGACGCCGCGGCCTGATCCCGCCGCCACTGTCGCCACGCATTCCGACACTTTGCTTCACATTTGCTGAAGACTTCGGAGTCAATTGCACGCAGCAGCTTTACGCGGCTTAAGCGCGAGCCGTGTATCCATTGACGCTCTCAATCTCAGGATACGGCAATGCCCAGAAGTTCTCTTTCCCCGATCTCGTCAAACCTGCCCGACGGCACTGAACGGCGTGCGCTTCAGCTCCTGGTGGTCGACGACGACGCCACGCAGCGCAGCCTGATCACGGTCGCGGCCAAGCAGGCCGGCCACGAGGTCACCGTGGCGCCATCCGTTGCGGACGCGATCGAGAAGCTTCGCGCTGCGCGCTTCGATTGCGTGACGCTCGACCTCGTGCTGGAGGATGGCGACGGCGTCGACGTGCTGCGCGAGATGGCGAGCGCCAAGTTCGCCGGCTCCGTGATCGTCATCAGCGGCATGGACGGCAAGCGCCGCAGTGCCGCCCGCAGCTTCGCCCGTTCCGTCGGGATCGAGCTCCAGAGCCTGCCGAAGCCGCTGGATCTCGCGGCGCTGCGCATCAGCCTCGCCAATCTCGGCAAGACCGCGATGGGCCTGCCGGCGATTCACACCTGGGGTGGTGTCGCCACCGACGCTATCGTGGAGCGGCACCGCGCCTAGCTCGCGGAGCTGCCATGCGGTCAGATGCTGCCGCCCGCCGCGTTGCCGGATTCCGATAGGCATTGCAGGGCGTGGCCGAGGCCCGCCCGGCAGGCATTGAGGGCCGCGCTCGCGCTGGCGTAGCGGGGCGTGACGTCGTCGAGCACGACGATATCCGCGGAACCTTCCGGATCGCTGCCGTGTTCTTGGTCCATGGCTGCGGCGATCCGGCGCATGCTGGTCTCGATCTGTGCGATCAGCAAACGAAGGTCCGCCGCAATCAGCTCACGGCTCGCGATTTCGGGCGTTGCGACGGGAGGCGGCGTGTCGGCCAAATTTAGCATGGATATTCTCCGTCCACTGCAATTAGGCGCCATGCCGCTACTTGTGCGTTAAGTCCATGTCCCGTACAAATACGGGTGGGCCGAATCCGCGCCGAGCGCCATAACGAATGGCGCGGAACGCGAGTCCTTCATGCCAACCGGATGTGGCACATGGCCGAACAAAGCTCTCGCGGTGAAATCTTCGTGGTCGACGACGACCCTGCCGTTCGCGACACCTTGTCGATGGTGTTGAAGGCGGCGGGCTATGAGGTGATCTGTTTTGCCGACGGTGCAGCGCTGCTCTCGGTCGCGCGAAACCGCACACCGGCTGCAATCCTGCTCGACGTGAATATTCCCGGAAAGTCGGGTCTCGACATCCTGAAGGAGCTGCACGGCGAGGACTACCCGGCACCGATCTTCATGATCTCCGGGCAGGGCGACATCGCGATGGCGGTGGGCGCGATCAAGAGCGGCGCACTCGACTTCATCGAGAAGCCGTTCCGCGGCAGCGAGATCGTCGGTCGCCTCGACGAGGCGATCGGCGCCTATGCACGCCGGCAGGCGGAGAACGCGTCGCCGAAATTCGGCTCGCTGCATTTCCCCGGCCGCGAGCCGCTGACGCGCAGGGAGCGCGAGGTGCTCGAGCAGTTCGCCGCCGGTGCCTCCAACAAGGAGGCCGGCCGCACGCTCGGCATCAGCCCGCGCACCATCGAGGACCACCGCGCCAACATCATGAAGAAGCTCGGCGCACGCAATGCCGCCGACCTGATCCGCATCGTGATGACGGCGGCCCAGCGCGCGTCGTAGCGTTATACGTGAGATGCCGTAGGGTGGGCAAAGCGAAGCGTGCCCACGAACTTCACGTGATGCAGTGAGAGAGATCGTGGGCACGGCGCAAGTGCGCCTTTGCCCACCCTACGAGAGCTCGCTGCGCCGCTAAGTTCGCGCTCGTGCAGGCTTCAACACTGTTCTCATATTGCGCTGCGCTCCGTCCGGGTTACGTCTCTCACCCGCTCAGCGCCTTGCGGATGATCCGTGCCAGATCCGATTTGCGATAGGGCTTGGCCAGCAACATCACGCCGGAATCCAGCCGGCCGTGATGGATGATCGCGTTCTCGGTATAGCCTGACGTGTAGACCACCTTGAGATCCGGGCGCGTCTTCATCAGCTCGTCCGCGAGCTGCCGTCCGTTCATCTTGCCGGGCATGATGACGTCGGTGAACAGAAGGTCGAACGGCTTGCCGGCGGCGACGATCGCGAGCGCCTCCGCGGCGTCCGCGGCCTGCAGGGTGACGTAGCCCAGCGAATGCAGCTGCGCGAGCACGTAGTCCCGCACCAGCCGGTCGTCCTCGACGACCAGGATCGTCTCGTGTCCGCCCTCGATCGTCGCCGGCGTCACGCCCTCGCCGCTCGCCGTCGGCGTCTTGCCGGGCGGCAGATACATCTTGATCGTGGTGCCGTGGCCCTCCTCGCTGTAGATCTTGATGTGACCTGCGGACTGCTTGATGAAGCCGTAGACCATCGAAAGCCCGAGCCCGGTGCCCTTGCCCGGTCCTTTCGAGGTGAAGAAGGGGTCGAACACCCTGGGCAGCATGTGCGCGGGAATCCCGGTGCCGGTGTCGCTCACCGCGATCAGCACGTAGTGCCCCGGCGGCACGTCGTTGGCGCCGGCATAGACCTCGTCGAGATAGGCGGCGCCGGTCTCCACGATCAGCTTGCCGCCGCCGGGCATGGCGTCGCGCGCATTCAGCGCCAGGTTGAGGATCGCGGTGGTGAGCTGGTTGGGATCGACGATGGCGACGCAATTCTCGTCCTCGAACACCGATTCGATCTGGATCTGCTCGCCCAGCGTCGGACGCAGCAATTTTGCGGTGTCGACGATCAGCGAGTTGATGTCGATCTCGCGCGGCTGCAGCGGCTGCTTGCGGGCGAAGGCAAGGAGGTGCTGGGTCAGATCGGCGCCGCGCGCGGCGGCCTCGTCGATCATCTTGGTGATCGCCGCGAGCTGCGGCTCCTTGGCGACCGCCTCCGCGAGAATCTCGATCGTCCCGGTGATGACGGTGAGAATGTTGTTGAAGTCATGCGCCACGCCGCCGGTGAGCTGGCCGACGGCCTCCATCTTCTCGGCGTGGCGGATGCGCTCCTCGGCGGCGATCTTGTCGGTGAGGTCGCGGTAGAAGACGTTGAACAGCAGGCCCTCGCGCCGCTTCAGCGCGGTGACGCTCAGCTCGGCCCTGAATTCCTTGCCGTCGCGGCGGCGGCACATCAGCTCGCGGCGGCGGTTCAGCGTCGTGCCGTCCTCTTCGGCCAGGAATTGCTTCAGCCCCGCCCTGACCCTCTCGCGTTCGCTCTCGGCGACGATGAGGTCGATCGTGCTCTTGCCGAGCACCTCGTCGCGGCGCCAGCCGAACAGCTGCTCGGCCTGCGAGTTCCAGTTCAGGATGCTTCCGGTCTCGTCGGTCTGGACGAAGGCGTCGAGCGAGGTCTCGACGATGTTGCGAGCGAGCCGCTCGCTCTCGCGCAGCGATTCCTGCGCGAGCCGCGCTTCGGTCATGTCGCGTCCGACGAAGAAGAAGCGCTTGGCAGGCTCGGACCAGCTGCCGAGCCAGGACAGCCAGACCTCGTGCCCGTTCTTGTGGAGGCAGCGCGTGTCGGCGAGCTTGACGCGCTCGCCGCGGCGCATCGCGCGCATTTCGGCACGGGACTGCTCCAGATGAGCGGGATGAATGAAGTCGGCGCCGCTGCGGCCGATCATCTCGTCCGGTCGATAGCCGAGTATGGTCTGGCTGCTCGGGCTGATCTGCGCGACATGGGCTCGCGCGTCCATGACCATGATCAGGTCCTGCGACGTCTCGAAGATCTGGCGCCGCTCCTCCAGCTGGTTCTGCAGGGCCCGCTCGGCGCGGCGCGCCTCGGTCAGGCTGCGCGCGCTTCCCGAGGCGCCGATGACCTCGCCCGCCGGTCCCTTGATCGGCGACAGGCCGAGCGAAATCTCGACCGGCGTGCCGTCCTTGCGCAGGCGGACCGTCTCGAAGCGTTCGATCGGCTCGCCCCGCGCGATCCGCCGCAGATAGTCCTTGCCGTGCTCGCGGCGGTCGGGTGGGACAATGATCGACGTGGGCTTGCCGATCGCCTCCTCCGCCGTATAGCCGTAAAGGCGTTCGGCGGCCGGATTCCAGCCGGTGATGACGGCATCGAGCGTCTGCATCACGATCGCATCGTCGGACGATTCCACCGCGGCACTGAACAGGCTCTCGCGCGCCGCATGATGGCTTCGCGCCGCCTCGGTGCGGCGATGGTCCTCGATCTCGCGTTCGAGCGCGGCTGTTTTCGCGCGCATCTCCTCCACCATCCGGGCAAAGGCCCGTGCCAGCACGCCGGTTTCGCCGCTGGCATCGACGGGGATATCCGCGGGACGTCCGCTGCCGATGGCCTGCACCGCCTCCGTCAGGCGCCCGATCGGGCGGGTCAACGAGCGCGCCAGCAGCACCGCGAGGGCAGCTGCGGCGAGAACGGCCAGCACGCCGACGAGCAGGGACGTTTTTTGAATGGCGGCCGGCACGCGGCCGAACACGGGCGCAGGGATCGTTTCGATGATGGCGACCCATTCCTTGCCCGCGAGCAGGGTCGGCGCCAGCGCTGCCCCGCTCGGCCGGCCCGATGAATCGGTCATGAGCCGCGTGGATCCTTCCAGCGTGCCCGTCAGAGCCCCGAAGTATGGAAAGTCCTTGCGCCAATCGTTGGGGCGGTCATGCGCTGCGCCGAATTCGCGCATACGGTCGGGATGGACGAGATAGTCGCCGCGCGCGTTTACAACGTGGATCTCTCCGCCGGAGGTCGTTGTCGCACGGACCCGGTCGAGTGCCGGGCGCATGTCGACATTGGCCACGATGATGCCGAACGGCTTGTCGTCGGCTGTGAACAGCGGCATCGCGACCCGCAAAGTCGGCGCGTGGGACGCCCTCGTTCCCCCCTGACGCGTGGCGAGCTCGATGGGAGACACATAGATCTCGCCGGGCGCGAGCCGTATGGCTTCCTGGAAGTAGGCTCGGTCGCTCTTGCGCTCCAGTTCACCGTCCGGGGCGATCCTGACTGCTCCGTTCGGTCCGGAGCGATCGACGTGGACCAGTTCGCGCTGGTCGTTGTCGACGCCGATGATCCTGAACTGCCCGTAGATGGGCTTGGCCTCGATCTCGGCCGCGAGCCGTGCCGCGATACGCTCGCGCCAGGTTTGCTCCGAGACGCCATCCACGGGATCGATCCCTCCGCCGACATGAGCGCGGATCAGGCCGTTGATCGCCGCTGCGGCGCGATAGCCGACCAGATCGCCGCGCACGCCGGCAACGTAGGATTCAAGGTTGGTCGCGAGCAGGCGCGATTGGGCTTCGACCCGCTCCAGCACCCGCGGAATGACGGCCTGTGTGGTGTTGCGATAGCCGAGCCATCCGACCGCGGCCACGGTAACCGCCACCAGCAGGATCATCGCGATGGCCAGCCGCGTGGCCAGCGTCGTTGCTGCTCTCATGGGGAATTTCGCCGGACCCGCCGTATCGCTGCGCCATTTCTGGCTTGCAGCAGAGGAGGTGCCCTTGTCATCGGCGGCCGGAGCGGACATCGGACCCCTCCGGCTCGTGGGCCTTCAGGCAATCTGCGACCACGGCGAGCAGTGTACCGGGCCGGAACGGCTTTTGCAGGCTGGCGACCGCGCCGAGCTTGGTCGCCATCTTCAGGAAATCCGGCTCCGCATAGGCATCCGGCGTGCTCGAACGGCCGGAGATGACGACGATCGGAACGGCCGGGGCCAGCACCCGAATGTGACGCATCGTCTCCAGTCCGTCCATGCCGGGCATGAAGATGTCGAGAAACAGCAGGTCGAACCGGCTGGCCTCGAACAGCGCCAGCCCCTTGCGGCCATCCCCGGCGACCGTCACGTGATGACCAGCCCGTTCCAGCAGCAGCCGGATGGTGAACTGGACGGCCGGATCGTCATCCACGATCAGGATGTTGGCCACGTCTGAAATCCTCCGGAGTCGGCGGAGTTAGTCCCACCAACCGCAAATCAAGCCAATCAACTCGAAATTGTTGCGCGGTTTCTCGTCTGCCGGCAAGCACTTCGGCCGGTGCTGCCGATTTATTGCGCTGCACCGCCAAATATGCCCGCCTGAGTGCATAGCAGAGGTTCGCCATCCGCCAGCCCAGCGCCTTGCCGGGGGTGGATTGCCTGTGAGAAGAGCAGGGCCAATCCTCCGGACGGACAAGGAATGCGATGACCAACAAGAAGAAAACGCCCGACCAGCTCCGCAGCGCGCGTTGGTTCGCGCCCGATGATCTGCGCTCGTTCGGCCACCGCTCCCGCGCCATGCAGATGGGCTATGCGCCGGAGGAGTGGAAGGACCGCCCGATCATCGCGATCCTCAACACCTGGTCGGACGCGCAGCCCTGCCACATGCACTTCAAGTCGCGCGTCGAGGACGTCAAGCGCGGCATCCTGATGGCGGGCGGCCTGCCGCTGGAGCTGCCGGCGCTGTCGCTGTCGGAATCGCTGCTCAAGCCCACCACGATGCTCTATCGCAACCTGCTGGCGATGGACGCGGAGGAGCTGCTGCGCAGCCATCCGGTCGACGGCGTGGTGCTGATGGGCGGCTGCGACAAGACCACGCCGGCGCTGCTGCTGGGCGCGACCTCGATGAACATCCCGGCGATCTATCTGCCGGCAGGCCCGATGCTGCGCGGCAACTGGAAGGGCAAGACGCTCGGCTCCGGCTCCGACGGCTGGAAATATTGGGACGAGCGCCGCGCCGGAAAGATCTCCGACAAGGACTGGCTCGACATCGAGGCCGGCATCGCCCGCAGCTACGGCACCTGCATGACCATGGGCACCGCCTCGACCATGACCGCGATTGCAGAAGCGATCGGCATGACGCTGCCCGGCGCTTCCTCGATTCCCGCCGCGGATGCCAACCACATCCGCATGGCCTCTGAATGCGGCCGCCGCATCGTCGAAATGGTGTGGGAGGATCTGACGCCGAAGACGATTCAGACCCGCAAGGCGTTCGAGAATGCCATTGCGGTCGCGATGGCGATGGGCTGCTCCACTAACGCCATCATCCATCTGATCGCGCAGGCCCGCCGCGCCGGCCAGGACATCGGCCTCGACGATTTCGAGAAGGCCAGCCGCAAGGTGCCCGTCATCGCCAACGTGCGGCCGAGCGGCGAGACGTACCTGATGGAGGACTTCTTCTACGCCGGTGGCCTGCCGGCGCTGATGAGCCAGATCAAGCCGCATCTGCATCTCGAGTGTGTCACCGTCACTGGAAAGACGGTGGCTGAGAACATCGCGGGCGCCGAGGTGTACAATGCCGACGTGATCCGCGGCATCGACAATCCCATCTACAAGGAAGGCGCGCTCGCCGTGCTCAAGGGCAATCTCGCGCCCGACGGCTGCGTCATCAAGCCCTCCGCCTGCGCGCCGCGCTTCCTCAAGCACACCGGGCCGGCGCTGGTGTTCGACGACTATCCCTCGATGAAGAAGGCGGTCGACGATCCCAACCTCGACGTCACCGAGAATCACATCCTCATCTTGCGTAATGCCGGGCCGCAAGGTGGCCCCGGCATGCCGGAATGGGGCATGCTGCCGATTCCCACAAAACTCGTGAAGCAGGGCGTGCGCGACATGGTGCGCATCTCGGATGCGCGCATGAGCGGCACCAGCTATGGCGCCTGCATCCTGCACGTCTCGCCGGAATCGTATATCGGCGGTCCGCTGGCGCTGGTGCGGAACGGCGACCGCATCACGCTCGACGTCGCCGCGCGCACCATCAATCTCGACGTCTCCGAAGCCGAGCTCGCAAAACGCCGCGCCGCCTGGAAGCAGCCCGCGCGCCGCTTCGAACGCGGCTATGGCTGGATGTTCACCAAGCACATCAAGCAGGCCAATGACGGCTGCGATTTCGACTTCCTGGAGACCGATTTCGGCGCGCCGATCGGCGAGCCGTCGATTTACTGACCGTCGTTCCGGGGCGATGCGAAGCATCGAACCCGGAACCCATTTCACCCCAGCGTATGCGGCCCGATGGATTCCGGGCTCGCGCTACGCGCGCCCCGGAATGACGAGTACATCATGACCAAACTCACCGAAGCCACCCGCAACAAGCTCAAATCCGTCTCCACCGCCACCGTCGCCACCGCCTTGTTCAAGCGCGGCCTGCGCATCCAGATGATCCAGGATGTGCATCCCGTCGGCCCGGACCAGCCGACCATGGTCGGCGAGGCCTTCACGCTGCGCTACATGCCGGCGCGCGAGGATCTCAACACCATCGACGTGTTCAGGGATCGCTCCCATCCGCAGCGCAAGGCGGTCGAGGATTGCCCGCCGGGCGCGGTGCTGGTGATGGACAGCCGCAAGGATGCGCGCGCGGCCTCGGCCGGCGCGATCCTGGTGACGCGCCTGATGAAGCGCGGCGTCGCCGGCGTCGTCACCGATGGCGGCTTTCGCGACTCCGCCGAGATCTCAAGGCTCGGCTTTCCCGCCTTCCACCATCGCCCCTCGGCGCCGACCAATCTGACGCTGCATCAGGCAATCGAGATCAACGTGCCGATCGGCTGCGGCGATGCGCCGGTGTTTCCCGGCGACGTCATTCTCGGCGATGCCGACGGCGTCATCGTGATCCCCGCGCATCTTGCGGACGAGATCGCCAACGAAACCTTCGAGATGACCGCATTCGAGGATTTCGTCACCGAGGAAGTCGGCAAGGGCCGCGGCATCTTCGGTCTCTATCCCGCCACCGATCCCCAGACGCTCACCGATTTCGCGGAATGGCGCAAGAAGAACGGGCGGTAGTTCCTTCGCCTTTCCCCGCTTGCGGGGAGAGGGGGAAGCCCCGCAATCTGAGCTGTCGTAGGGTGGGCAAAGCGAAGCGTGCCCACCTCGCCTTATTTGGAGACGGTGGGCACGGCGCTACGCGCCTTTGCCCACCCTACAAGGCTGCGGCTATGGCTACACCTCAGCCTCCGCCATCCCCGCCGCCCACAGCGCGAACGCGTAGACGATCGCGACTTCGTCCAGCCGGTCGAAGCGGCCCGACGCGCCGCCGTGGCCGGCGCCCATGTTGGTGCGCAGCAGGACCGGGCCGCCGCCGGTCATGGTGGCGCGCAGGCGTGCGATCCACTTGGCGGGCTCCCAGTAGGTGACCCGGGGATCAGTAAGTCCGCCCATCGCCAGGATCGCCGGATAGTCCTTCGCCGCGACGTTGTCGTAGGGCGAGTAGGAGAGGATGGTGCGGAAATCTTTCTCGCTCTCGATCGGGTTGCCCCATTCCGGCCATTCCGGCGGCGTCAACGGCAGCGTGTCGTCGAGCATGGTGTTGAGCACGTCGACGAACGGCACCTCGGCGACGATGCCGGCGAACAATTCGCCGGCACGGTTGGCGACCGCGCCCATCAGCATGCCGCCGGCCGAGCCGCCATGGCCGATGATGCGCTTGGCGCTGGTATATTTCGCGGTGATCAGCGCGCGGGCGCTGGCGGCGAAATCGTCGAACGAGTTGGTCTTTTTCTCGCGCTTGCCGTCGAGATACCAGCCCCAGCCCTTGTCGGCGCCGCCGCGGATATGCGCGATGGCGTAAACGAAGCCGCGATCGACCAGCGACAGGCGGTTGGCGCTGAACGAAGCCGGCATCGCCATGCCATAGGAGCCGTAGCCGTAGAGCAGGAGCGGCGCTGTGCCGTCGAGCTTCAGCCCGCGGCGATGCAGGATCGAGACCGGCACCTCGGCGCCGTCATGCGATTTCGCCATGATGCGCGTCGTGACGTAGTCGGCCGGGTTATGCCCCGACGGAATCTCCTGCCGCTTGCGCAGCACGCGCGTCCGTTTCGTCATGTCGTAATCATAGACTTCCGACGGCGTCGTCATCGACGAATAGGCAAAGCGCAGTGTAGTCGTCTCGAACTCGTAGGAGCCCATCGTGTCGAGCGAATAGGCGGCCTCGTCGAACGCGATGGCATGCTCCTCCCCGCCAGCGAGATCGCGGATCACGACCGACGGCAGCGCATGGGCGCGCTCGAGCCGCACCAGATGGCCGGCATAGAGATCGAGGTCGATGATGTAGATGCCGGGCCGATACGGAATCAGGTCGCGCCAGTTCTTGCGCTCGGGCGCGTGAAGCGGCGCGGTGACGATCTTGAAGTCGATGGCGTCATCGGCATTGGTGAGGATGAACAGCTCGTCGCCGCGGTCTGCGAGTGAATATTGCACGCCCTCCTCGCGCGCCGCGACGAGGCGCGGCGGCGCGTCGGGGTTGGTGAGGTCGATCAGCCGTTGCTCGCTCGTCTCGTGATCGCCGCCCGCGATCACGCAGAAGCGGCCGCTGGTGCTCTCATGCAAATGGGTGAACCAGCCGGAATCCTGCTCCTCATAGACCAGCGTGTCGTCGGCCTGCTGGGCGCCGAGCCTGTGCCGCCACACCTGCATCGGCCGATGATTGTCGTCGAGCTTCACATAGAAGAAGCTCTTGCAGTCCGCGGCCCAGACCACGCCGCCATCGGTCTCCTCGACGAGATCGTCGAGATCCTTACCGCTCGCCCAGTCGCGAACGCGGATCGAAAAATATTCCGAGCCCTTGGTGTCGGCGCTCCAGGCCTGCAGCTTGTGATCGTAGGAGTGCCGGCTGCCGCCGAACTTGAAATATGTGTGGTCCTTGGCGAGCGCGTCGCCGTCGAGCACGATCTCGCCGTCGCCGCCGTCGCGCGGCATGCGGCCGAACAGCTCGTGCTGCCCGCCCTCGCGAAACCTGCGGAAATAGGCGAAGGGACCGTCGGGTGACGGCACGCTGGAATCGTCCTCCTTGATCCGCCCGCGCATCTCGCGCACCAGCGTCTTCTGCAGCGGCGCGGTATGGCCGAGCAGGCTCTCGGTATAGGCGTTCTCCTCGTCGAGATATTTGCGGATGTCAGGGTCGATCACGGCGGGATCGCGCAGCACCTCCTGCCAGTTCGCATCCTTCAGCCAGGCATAATCGTCGGTCACGGTGATGCCGTGCCGCGTGAAGGCATGCGGCCGGCGCGGGGCGACGGGGGGCTTCGAAGGCGTCTTGGCTTGGGTCACTCGGTCCTCATTCGTGTCCGTACGTCGCTGCACTTCGCCTCTCCCCGCTTGCGGGGAGAGGCCGGATTGCACGCAGATGCAATCCGGGTGAGGGGGACTCTCCGCGAGTCCAACTCTCACCGTCCTTGCGGAGACTCCCCCTCACCCCAACCCTCTCCCCGCAAGCGGGAGAGGGAGAAGGCGCGTTCCCTTATATCGTTCCCATTCCGTGGATTGCCAGCACGCCTGTTCCAAAGGCGGCGCCATCTCACCGGGTTGTTGATCCGTCCCTTGTATGCTTTAGGGACGCTATCCCCGCCGCCGGTCCAGCCCGATGCTGTTCAATTCCTACCCCTTCATCCTGCTGTTCCTGCCGGTCGTGCTCGCCGGCTATTTCCGGCTCGGCCGGCGCAGCAATCTGGCTCCGGTGATCTGGCTGGCACTGGCCTCCATCACCTTCTATGCAATCGGCAGCTGGCAGTTCGTCGCCCTGCTGCTGCTTTCGATCGCCTTCAACTACGGCGTCGGCCATCTTCTCATCGTGGCGGAGCTCACGCATCCGCAACGAAAGGCGGCGCTCGCACTCGGCGTCGCCGGCGATCTCCTCATGCTCGGCATCTTCAAATATGCCGGCTTTGTCGCCGAGAACGTCAACGCGCTGCTCGGCACGCATGTCGCGATCCACATCCTGCTGCCGGTCGGCATCTCCTTCTACACCTTCACCCAGATCGCGTTCCTGGTCGATGCTTATCGCGGCCAGGTCGCGGCCTATGCGCTGCCGCACTACGCGCTGTTCGTGACCTACTTCCCGCATCTGATCGCCGGGCCCATCCTCCATCACAAGGACATGATCCCGCAATTCGAGGAGGAGGAGACCAAGCGCCCGGACGGGCATCTCATGTTGTGCGGCGTTATCATCTTCGCGATCGGCCTGTTCAAGAAGACCTGTCTTGCCGACGGCATCCAGCCGCTGGTCGCGCTCGCTTTCGAGGCGCGCTCGCCGAGCTTCGACCAGGCCTGGCTCGGCGCGCTCGCCTACACCTTCCAGCTCTATTTCGACTTCTCCGGCTATTCCGACATGGCGATCGGCATCTCGCTGATGTTCGGCATCTTCCTGCCGGTCAATTTCAACTCGCCCTACAAGGCGACCAGCATCGTCGAGTTCTGGCGGCGCTGGCACATGACGCTGTCGCAATTCCTGCGCGATTATCTCTACATCCCGCTCGGCGGCAACCGCCGCGGCCGCGTGCTCCGCTACGTCAATTTGATGATCACGATGCTGCTCGGCGGGCTCTGGCACGGCGCGGCCTGGACTTTTGTCATTTGGGGCGCGCTGCATGGCGCTTATCTCTGCGTCAACCACGCTTTCAGCGCGCTGGTGCCGAACGTTCCGTTGCTGGCGCGTCCCGGCCGCATGCTTGGCGCCGTGCTGACCTTCCTCGCCGTCGTCATCGCCTGGGTGTTCTTCCGCGCCGAGAGCGTCGCCTGGGCACTGCGGGTGCTCCACGCCATGGCTGATCCCGCCAACATCGTGCTCGGCCGCGAGGAGATTGCAGCGCTGGTGCAGGTCGCAATCTACGCGGCGCTGGTGTGGCTGGCGCCGAACACGCAAGCGCTGATGGGATACGACCACGGCAACCGCAAGGTCGGCGAGGCCTTGCGGGCGGGGCGCATGCGGCCCCTGGTGCTCTATGCGGCCTCGCTGGTGCTCGCCTTCGGCTTCCTGGGCATCCAGAGCCACAGCGAATTCATCTATTTCCGGTTCTGATGCAGGGCGCGTTCACCCATCTCACACGTCTTCTGCTGGCGAGCGCGGCCTGCGTGCTCGGCGCCGCAGCGCTCACCTTCGCCGTCGATCCCCTGCAATTATTCCGCCCCTCGCGCCTGATCCCCGCCTTCTACTCGGAGGACACGCGCGTGCAGAATGCCGGGCTGATCCGCAGCCAGCCGTTCGACACCGCCTTCATGGGTACCTCGCTCGCGATCCATTTCCGCCAGAGCGACATCGATCGCGCGCTCGGCGTCCGCTCGCTCAAGCTCGCGATGACCGGCTCCAATTCGCGCCAGCAGGCTTTCGTGCTGGAGCAGGCGATCGACCGCGGCGCAAGGCGCGTGATCTGGGCGATGGACGACTTCATCTTCATCGATGCCGCCGATATCGAGGCCGATCCATATTTGTCCGTCGATCTCTACCGCCGGACGGCGAAAGGCGTCGCCTCCTATCTGTTCAGCGCGGCGATGGCGAAGGAATCCCTGTTCGCGCTGCTGCGGTCCGTCCCGCTGCTGCGGGAGCCGCTGACCCGGGCGTCGCCCTATCTCCCGGTCAAGTTCGCGCTGGCAGACATCGACGACATCTACGCCCTGGCGCGGGATTTCGACGTTGCGCGAGACTACAACGCGAAGAAGACGCTCGCCGCCTTCGCCTATATCACCAGCCCCGTACGCAGCCGCTTCCTCGGCGAAGGCTACGGCTTCGAGGCCATGGTCCGGCATTTCGAGCAGGACGCCGCCGGCCTGATCGCGCGCCACCCCGACGTGACCTTCGACATCTACTTCCCGCCCTATTCGATCCTGCAATTCGTCGCGATGCGCGATGCCTCACCGGAGACGCTGAAGATCGTCACCGATCTCACGGCGCACATTGCGCGGCGCCTGACGCAACTGCCCAACGTCCGCCTGTATGATTTCCGCGCGCTCGAGGCGGTCACGCACGATCTCGACAATTACAGCGACGTCATCCACCATTCGCCAGTGGTGGATGCGATGGTGCTGAGATGGCTTGCGAGCGGGGAATATCGGGTGGATCCGAAGGCGCCGCTTGCGCCGCTGGAGGAGTTGAAGGCGCAGGTCGAGGCGTATCGCGTCGAGCGATGATCTTCCGCTCTCCTTTTACGGGAGAGGTGGGTCTTTCCGCTAGCTCGGAATCGTAGGGTGGGCAAAGGCGCGCTTAGCGCCGTGCCCACCATCGATTCAACGGTACGACAGAAGTGGTGGGCACGCTTTGCTTTGCCCACCCTACGATACTGCGCTGCGTCCGGGGCACGAGCACGCTTTGCTACACCGCCACCTCGTCGCCGAGATACGCGACCGCCGCCTCCAGCCCGCCCTTGCCGTGCGGGATCTTCAGCGCGTTCAGTCCGACCTCGATCACCCCGAGCGTGCCGAGCAGCATCGGCGCATTCACATGGCCCATATGGGCGATGCGGAAGGCTTGTCCGGAGAGATCACCGATACCGGTGCCGAGCACGACGCCGCACTTGTCCTTGCAATAGCGTTGCAGCACGGCCGGGTCATGGCCGTTGCTCATGGTCACCGTGGTCACGGTGTTGGAGCGCTCGCTGGCCTCGGCGACGTTGAAGCCGAGCACCTGGCCTTCCGACCACATCGCAACCGCGCGGCGCGCGGCCTCACCGAGCAGGCTGTGGCGGCGGAAGGCGTTCTCGAGGCCTTCCTCGTGCAGCATGTCGATCGCCTTGCGCAAGGCGAACAACAGATGCACCGGCGCGGTGCCGGCATATTTGCGATAATTCTCGGTGCCCTCGCGCTCGCTCCAGCTCCAATACGGCGTCGACATGCCGGCCTTCTTGTGCACCTCGAGCGCGCGCGCATTGGCGGCGACGAAGCCGAGGCCGGGCGGCGTCATCAGGCCCTTCTGCGAGCCGGACATCGCGACATCGATGCCCCATTTGTCCATCTCGAACGGCATGCAGCCGAGCGAGGCGACGGTGTCGACCATGTACAGCGCGGGATGGCCACTCGCCTTGATCGCCTTGCCGATCGCCTCGATGTCGTTCTGCACGCCGGAGGCGGTGTCGACCTGGACCACGACGACGGCCTTGATGCTGTGCTCCTTGTCGCGGCGCAGGCGTTCCTCGACCTCGTGCGGCCGCACCGCGCGGCGCCAGTCGCCCTTGAGCACCTCGACCTCGGCGCCCATCAGCGCCGCCGCGTTGCCCCAGCCGATCGCAAAGCGTCCGCTCTCCAGCACCAGCACCTTGTCGCCGCGCGACAGCACGTTGCTCAGCGCCGCTTCCCAGGCGCCGTGGCCGTTGGCGATGTAGATGTAGGACTTGCCCTTGGTCGCGAACAGCTTCGAAATGTCGCTGAGCAGGCTCTCGGTCAGATCCAGCATCTCCTTGGAGTAGATGTCGATCGCCGGACGGTGCATCGCCCGCAGCACCTCGTCGGGCATCGTGGTGGGCCCGGGGATGGCCAGAAACTCCCGGCCCGCGCGAACGGTCATTGCTGTCAGTCCTTATTGCCAGAGAACAGGATGGTGGGTTGCTGATTCACGGTTTTACGCGGCGGAGGGCCTTGAGAAAAGCACGTAAAACGCAGGGCTGGGTTATCGCTTCGTCTCCCGGCATCCGGCCGCTTCGGCCTCTTCGACCGAGCAGAACCAGCGGGTGCCCTTGCTGATCTTCATCTTGATCTGGGTGTACCAGCGGCTGGTCGGCTGGTGATAGATGCACTCGCCGGCGCTGTTCACATTGCCCTTGATGGTGCAATCCGGCGACGGCGCGACCGGCCCCGAGGCCGACGCGAGCAGCACCGCATGCGCGCCGTCCGGCGGCTTGGTCGCGCCGAGGATCGCGGTCTTCTTGTTGCGCTCCCGCCAGTCCCACGGCGCGATGAAGGCACCCTGCCACATGCCGGCTTTTGCCTCACGCGCGGCAGCCTCGTCGGGCTCGTAATCCTTGGAGATGCGGGTGTAGGCCAGCGCCCAGCCGTTGCGCACCAGCCATTTCTGGATGTCCTCGCCGCCGACCTCGCAGCGCGCCACGGTGCGGCCGCGCCGGTCGATCGCGCGGGTGTGGCAGACCCAATTCTTGCCCTCGCTGTATTTGGCGAGCTCGTCGCGGGCCGCGACGCCGCAGGTCCAGCGCTCGGTCTTGGTGTTGAGGCAGAGCTGGTCGACCGCCGGCGCGTCGATGCCGCCGAGCCGGATCCGCGTGTTGCCGATCACCACGGCATCGCCGGCGCGAACCTTTGCCGTGCCGGTGATGTCGGCGGCATTAGCCAGCGACGGGATGGCGAACAAGGACAGCGCAATCAGGACTTTTCGCAACATGCCGGTCCGGTTGTGATGACAATCTCGATAAGCCGCGCAATTGTGGTCGGCTTTTGGCCGCCCGGCCAGCGCAGGCCGAACAGATTGCCTTTCAACTTCCTGTCATTGTGGCGGCGTTGCTTACCCTCCCCTGGAGGGGGAGGGTCGGCATGCGATCGAGCGAAGCGAGATTGCATGACGGGGTGGGGTGATCTCTCCACTCGGGCACTGTTCGTCGCGGAGGGACCGTCACCCCACCCCGCTCGCGCTGCGCGCGATCGACCCTCCCCCTCCAGGGGAGGGTAAAAGGACCATCACCCCCGGGCCATCGCCCGCTTCGCCACCGCCAGCCCCATCAGCACGAACGCCGACGTCACCTCGGGTCCGCCAACAAGGATCCTCGTCGGCGTCTTCATCTTGTTCCATTCATAGGCGCGGAACGGGCCGCGGCGGCCGCCTTCACCGAGCCCGGCGACGATCACGTTCAGCGCCGGTGCGAAGGTGCGCGGGTCGGCGCCGAGATGGCCGAGCGCGATCAGCGCCAGCGCGGCGTCGAACACGTTCATCTCGGCCGCCATCAGCTCGCCCTTGACGTAGGACAGCACGCGGTGGCGGATGAAGTCGAAATCGCCGGCGGGATCAATCGCGGCCTGCGCCGCCAGCGGCAGCGCCAGGAAGGCGGCATAACAGCGGCCGAAATAGGCGCTGTAGAGCTCCGGAAGATAATAGATGTGCGAGCGCGGATTGGCGAAGGCGCCGCTGGCAGCGAGGCGCTTCTGGAATCCGATGATGCGATGGACCGTGGCGAGCCGCGCCGGCGTCTCCAGCACTTTCCAACGCGCCAAGTTACGGAAGCTGACCTCGAGAATGTCGAGGTTGAGCGTCGGATCGAGATCGTTGCCGTAAGGGCGCTCGCCCGCGAGATTGTCGATCCAGGTCGCGACCCCGCCCTCATAGTCGATATTGTCGTTGAGCGGCACGGTCACGCGGGGCTCGTTGACGCCGGCGCGCACCTGATAACCCGCATAGAAGTCCAGGAGCGGCTGGTCGATGATGGCATCAAGGCAGCCGGCCTGCGTCGCCGCGGAGATGGAGCAGGCCGTGGTGTCGCAATCCGGCACGTAGATGCCGAAGCCGAGGTCCTGCTTGATCTGCGCGAAGTAGCGCGAGAAGCGCGGATGCGGTGCCGGCGCCAGGGCGGTGATGACGTTGAAGCGCGCGCCGCCCAAGCCTTCGACCTCCTCGCGGCTGATGTTGACGCAGAAATCGACCATGTCGGCGATCGCGCGCTCCGCCGCGATCTTGTCGGCGACCGAGGCGAGCCCGGTCTCGACGAAGCTGAGCAGGGCCTCGATGAAGAATGCGTCGTAATAGGCCGAGCGATGGCGGATCTGCACCGGCTCCCACATCGGCTCGGCAATGCCCTTCCAGGGCGGATTGACCACGGCGCGCGCGGGCGAGCGCGCGATGAAGACGCGGGCGAGATTGAAAAGCAGCGAGGAGTTCTTGTAGCCGCGCGCGTTGAGGCCCGTGAGCGCCATGATCAGCTCGCGGCCGCGGACGTCGGGATCGCCGATCAGGTTGAAGGCGGCGTAGGTCGGCAGGAAGCCGTTGCGGCGGTACGAGCCGAGCAGATGCTGCGCGCAATCGCGGATCACGCCGTCGATCTGCGCGATCTGCGGCATGGCGGCGTTGAACGGCACCGGCGGCGGCCTGGGATGGTCGAGCGCGATGCCGTCGACGAGATCGGCGATCGGCTGCCCGACCGCCGCCCAGTCGGGCTCGGCCTCGTCGCGGGCCCGGGTGAGCGCCGCGCGCAGCCGCGTCAGCATCCCCTCGTCGCGCAGCTCGGGCAGGCCGGCGCGGCGGAGCAGGATCCGCAGCGCGGGATTGCCGAGCGCGGTCTTGTAGAATTTGGCCAGATGCGGATCGCCGCTGGCCGCATCAGACAATACGGGATCGCAGACCTCGTAAAGCGAGGGGCCGTCCTTCCGCGCCGTCAGCGCCCGGCAGGCGGCGCCGGCAAAATAATGAAAGCTCATGAAATACCTGGTCGCGGGGGCCTTGGTCGGGGATATCAGGCACGCTGGCATCTGCGCGCCACCCCCCTTGCAAGTCGTTGAAAAGGCTACCCGGATTCGCAGGAAATACAAATGTGATGAACGTCACGGAAAAGCCGGCACGAGGGCTGCATGGTCGATCTCCGGAAGGCTACGGGGAAGCCAATGACGCAGGAATCCAGCCCGGAGAATTAACGAACGTATTCAGACACTTAGCTCAAATTTTTGGCAATCTATTGCCCCACGGCCTATATCCGGTTAAGGGTTTGTTTGGTGCGGCGCCGCAAATTGCGCGCAATTCGGGGGCACTTCCCCGGCCAATCCCTCAAACCTAAAGACGCTATCGCGCTACTCAAACAGTGTGCGCGCGCTTGGCCGGTCTTTGGCACAGGAAACGAAGCGAGATGAATGTAAAGCAGCTCGACCTTTCCAGACGTACGATCGCCCTCGCCGCAGCCCTCATCGGCACGGTGTCGCTGGTGATCGGCGCCCATGCTGCTCTCAACATGCGTGCGATCGATGCCGCCAAGGCCGTCTCGACCGACCAGATCACCGGCTCGATCGGCCAGACCTCGCGCCTCGCGCTCGTCATCGGCAATGGCCATTATCCCGACGCCAGCGCGCCACTGACGCAGTCGATCAACGACGCCCGCGCGCTGTCCTCGTCGCTGCGCAAGAACGGCTTTGACGTCGACATGGTGGAAGACGCGACCAAGGACGACATGGTCCGTGCCGTGACCCGCCTGAAGTCCCGGATCACGCGCGACAGCGTCGTCATGCTGTTCTTCGGCGGCTACGGCGTGCAGGCCGGCCGCGAAAGCTACATGCTGCCGGTCGATGCCGTGATCTGGAAGGAAGGCGACGTCCGCCGCCATGGCGTCTCCATCGACGGCGTGCTCGACATGATGAAGGAGCAGGGTGCCAAGGCCAAGCTCGTCGTGGTGGACGCCTCCCGCCGCAATCCTTACGAGCGCCGCTTCCGCTCCTATAGCCACGGTCTCGCGCCGATCAGCGCGTCCGACAATGCGTTGATCCTCACCTCCGCCTCGCCCGGCAAGGTCGTCGACGACGGCAAGGGCGAGCACAGCGTGCTGGTCAGCGAATTCCTCAACAATCTCAGCAAGCCCGGCAGCGCCGAGAGCGTCTTCAACAAGACCCGCCTCGCCATTTCCCGCGCCAGCGAAGGCGACCAGGTCCCGACCGTGTCGTCGTCGTTGCTCGAAGACGTCCGTTTCGGCGAAGCCGGCGGTTAGTTCTTGCAGCAATCGCAGCTGCTGTAGGGTGGGCAAAGGCGCAGAGCGCCGTGCCCACCAACTTTCCAACTTTCCGATAGAAGAGACGTGGGCACGCTTCCGCCGTCGCTCTGCGAGCTATGGCGGACAAGTCGCTTTGCCCACCCTACGATAGCCGTGCCTTAGCACACACCTGCCTCCACGATCGTCATCGCGAGCGCAGCGAAGCAATCCAGAATCTTTCCACGGAAAGACTCTGGATTGCTTCGTCGCAAGAGCTCCTCGCAATGACGATCGTGGCCGCTACTTCGCCGCTTCCGCGCTCGCCATCACCGGACGCACGGGATCGCCTTCGCGCAGCAATGCACCGGCGCGGGCGACGACGACGTCGCCTTCGTTGAGGCCGTCGCGGACCTCGATATTGCCGCCCGACATCAATCCGACCTCGACACGCTTGGTCTCGACGCGGTTGCGGCGGATCACCTGCACCACGGTGCCGGCGGACGAATATTGCACTGATGTCAGCGGCACCGCGACGTTGCAGCTTTGCCCGGTCTTGATCAGCGCGCGCCCGCTGGCATTCAGCAAGAGCCGCTTCTGCGAGGAGATGCCGATATAGACCATCCCCTGCTGGATGTTCGGCTCGACGGTCGGGCCGATGCGGCGCACCTTGCCGTTGATGTCGCCGGCGCCGGCGATCCGGACGGTGGCCTGCTGATTGACCGCGAGCTTGCGCACATCGGTGGTGGCGACGAGACCGACGAGATCGTACTCGCTGCGCGCCACGATCGTGAATAGCGCCTCGCCCTTGGCCGAGGCGAGGTTGCCGATCTGCGCGGTCGAGGTCGCGATCACCCCCGCCACGGGGGCGGTGACCTGAAGCGTGCCGCCCTCGGGCAGCGCCAGCCGCGCCAGCACCTGGCCGGCGGTGGTGGTATCGCCGGCTTCCGCCAGCACGTCCGTGACCTTCAGGCCGGGACGCTCGGGCCGCACCGAGGTTTCCTCCCGCGCGATGATCGTGCCGGTGGCCTCGACGATGTCGGAGAAGCAGGATTTCGCGACCTTCAGCACCGTGACCGCCGGCCCTTTGGGCGCGTCGTCATCGGCGGCACCGGCCGGATGGGAGCTGAGGACGAGCAGGCCGGCGACGGCTGCGGGATACAGGTTTCGAGCAACGGCGCGGGGCAAATGACGCATCGGAAATTCCACGGGGGCTGTGCCTCCAATCGATAGCAGATGGCTGCCGCCCGCACTACGGCCGCGTCGTCCCAAAACAGGACTCAGCGCCGCCGACAGTCGCGGCAAGTCTTTGATGAGTCGCGGAATTGGAGAACAGGTTCGCTCGAAGGGCTCAGGCCGTCAGCGACGCCGATCACCCAGCAGCTTGCCGCTGGCCCGCTCGAGCAGATGCAGACGCGTGCAGGCCGGACAGGACACGGATACGTGCGTGCGGTCAGCCGGCTCGTCGGTGAGCCGATGCTGCACGTTCAGGCCCGTCTGGGGGCATTTGAAGACAATCTGCCGGTCCATGACCGAGATATGACGCCAAGCCGGGCCTCGCGAAATTACGGATGATTACGTAGGTCAGTGGCGGCGCCTCACGGCAGGTTCAGGAACTCGACCCAGTTCGGCTTCTTGCCGGTGGGGTAGGATTTCAGCTTGGCCAGCGCGCCGCTGCCCTGGTCGATGGCATAGACCGTCATGCTGTCGGAGAGTTCGCCGACGGCGGCGAGGTAGCGGCCGGCGGGATCGACCTGGAAGCCGCGCGGCTGCTTCTCGGTCGGCACGCTGCCGATCGTGGTCAGCTTGCCGCTCGAGCCGTCCACCTTGTAGGCGGTGAGCGTGCTGGTGGTGCGCTCGGAGGCGTAGAGGAAGCGGCCGTCCGGGGTGATGTGGATGTCAGCGCCCCAAGGTTTTCCGGAAAACCCGTCCGGCAGCGCGGTGGTGCGCTGGATCTCGTCCCAGGCGCCGCTCCTGGCTTCATAGGTGAATGCTGCGACGTCGCCGTTCAGCTCGTGGAGGAGATAGACGAACTTGCCGCCGGGGTGAAACACGAAGTGCCGCGGCCCCGATTTCTCCGGCACCTTGTGCGCCGGCGGATCGCTCGGCGTCAGCGTGCCGGCTGCGGCATCGAACGCGAAGGCCAGCACCTGATCGGAGCCGAGATTGGTGGCGAACGCGAAGCGGTTGTCGGGCGAGGGCAGGAAGGCGTGGGCGTTCAGCCCGGTCGGGATCACCTGCTTGGGCTCGCCGGCGACGCCGTTGCCAAACAGTGGATTCAGCGCGACCTTGTTGCCGCCATAGGAGGCGCTGAACAGGAACTTGCCGCTGCGGTCGATGGCGATATAGGCCATGCTGTCGGCGAGCGGTCCGTTGCCGAGATGGCTGAGCTCGCCCGTCTTGGGATCGATCGCAAAGCTCACTGCGACATAGGGCTGCGAGCGGATTCCGGCGATCAGCACGCGGTGGTCGGGCGTGATCGCGAGCGGTGTCGATGAGCCCGGCTTTTCGACGCCCTTGAAGGCGGCCGTTTGCACGAGCGTCATCTCGCCGCTCTCGCTCATCTTGAACACGCTGATGTCGTTGCTGTCGGCATTGCCGACATAGGCGAAGGTTTCGGCCATGCCGGCACGGACTCCAGAAACGAGGGCGAGAGAAGCGAACAGGGTTGCGGCGATCGCAGCGCCTGGCACGCGCGATACGATGCGTCGGATCGATCTCGACATGGGCTCCTCCTGAAAGCCGGCTCGCGGCGTGGTCGTTTTGCCGCGAGGATAGCGGGAGACGCGCCGCCGCACCAAAATCCAGATGGGATCGATCGATGCCGAAATCGCATCGGTCGCGGGATGACGGGTCAGCGCACCGCCGCAGTGCGGGACGGCAAATGCGGCCACGGCGGGCGGTCCGGCGGCCCGAGCATGGTCCACACGGTCACCGCGACCAGGGCGGACGTCATGAGCGTCCAGAGGATGAGGCGTTTTCGCATCAGGCCAATCCGTCGGTGCAAGCTGCGAGGCCGAGGGCCGCGTCCGCCATCCTGCACTGCAAAGAGCGGCGGTTCTATGAGGCCGTTCACAGGGCGGGAAACAGTCGATGCCGTTGCGAACCAATGCGCTGCGAACGCATTGAACCGGCATGCCCCGCGAAAACGATCTCGAAGGCAAGCCAGACATGGGCGGCAAGCATGGCGGTCAGGCCGGCCAGCCCAGGCCTCCGCCGCGCCCGCACGAGGGCGAGCGCGACGAGGACGTCGTGGCAAAGCGCCACACCGGCCAAACCGACCGGGCGCCGCCGCCGACCAAACCAAAATAGCGCCTCGCCGCCCGCCATCGCGGCGGCCTGGCGTGGGGAACGGCGCCATCGCTTTGCCGCGTGAGAAAAGGAAGAGGGAGGCTGGATCGTGTTTTGGATCTGTTGGAACACCGCCTGGTCGCTGATCATCAGCGGCATCTGGGTCGCCACCATCGTCAGCCACCCCGACGCCGAATTCGCCGAAGTGCGGGCGGCTCGACAATCGATGTGAGCTTACCGGCCTTGCGGACCCTCGTCCCGGATCACGTCATGCTGCCCGGCATGAAGCAGCGGATCATCGGACGGCCGTTGACGTAATAAGGCCAGACCATGGTGCGCCCGGCGCGGTTGGGCTCGGTGATGACCGTGTCGTCGGGCACCTCGACCCAGTTGCCGAGGAGCCGCACCCGGTAATGTCCGTCCCGCGTCTCCCAGTCGACGTCGTCGAGCGCGGTGCCGTCGGCATCGGCACAACAGGGGCCGCCGCCCTTGCTCTTCAGGCTCTCGAACCAGCCCTTGAGGGGAGAGTTTGCGTAGCGCCCGTCGTCGCGGGCCTCCGCGGCGAGCCCGATCAGGGCCCCAACCGCGACGAGAGGGATCATTCTGAACGCCAAGATTCTGAACGCCAAGATCGCCATGTCACCTCGCTCGTTTCACGCACGCGCGCGCGACAGTGCGGGCGAAAAGCCGCCTGTGGTGCGCGTGATGCAATGTCGACTAGGGCCCGTCGGCCGGAGTTCCCGACCGTCTCAGCGAGGCGATAACCGCAAGGCGCAAGGTTTGATCCTAAATTTTCAAGGCAGGCGGTGAGGGGATGAGCGGCTGCGGACGTCTCCGATGAGGGAGCCGCCGCCCTAAGCCGCGACCGCCTGCGCCGCGAGCAGCTGCTTCAGCTTCGCCGCCGGGACCGCCGGGCTGAACAGCCAGCCCTGCATCTGGCTGCAGCCGAGCCGGCGCAGCACCTCGGCTTGCGCTTCGGTCTCGACGCCTTCGGCCGTCGTCGCCATGTGGCGCGCGGCGGCCATGTGCACCACGGCCTGCACGATCGGCGAGGAATCTTCGGACTGACCGATGTCGCTGATGAAGCTGCGATCGATCTTGATCTTGTCGAACGGGAAGCGGTGCAGGTAGCTCAGCGACGAATAGCCGGTGCCGAAATCGTCGAGCGCGATGCGCACGCCGAGCTCGCGCAATTGCTGCAGGATCGCCAGCGCCTCCGCGTCGTCGCGGATCAGCACCGTCTCGGTGATCTCGAGCTCGAGCCGTCCCGGCGCGAGCCCGGACTCCGCGAGCGCGGCGGCGACCTTGAGCGCCAGCGTGCGCGAGCGGAACTGGAGCGGCGACACGTTGACCGCGATGTGAATCGGGCCGGGCCACGAGGCGGCCTCAACGCAGGCCTGCTTCAGCACCCATTCGCCGATCTCGCCGATCAGGCCGGTGTCTTCTGCGACCGGGATGAACTCCGCCGGCGAAACCATGCCGCGCTCGGGATGGCGCCAGCGCAGCAACGCCTCGCAGCCGGTGACGACATTGGCGGTGAGGTCGACCAGCGGCTGGTAGTGCACCTCGAACTCGCCGCGCGCGAGCGCCTGGCGCAGGTCGAGCTCGAGCTGGCGGCGCTGCCGCGCCTTGGCGTCGTATTCGGGGGCGAACAGGCGGAAGGTGCGGCGGCCTTCCGACTTCGCCGCATACATCGCCAGATCGGCGCGCTTGAGCAGATCGTCGAGATTGTCGCCATGATCGGGCGCGATGGCGATGCCGATGCTGGCATCGGTCGGAATCTCCTGCCCCTTGCAGTCAACCGGCGCGCGCAACGCCTTGAGAATGGTTTCCGCCAGTGCCGTCAGCTCGGCCGGATCGGAGGTCGCGGCCTTGACGATGGCGAATTCGTCGCCGCCGAGCCGCGCGACCATGTCGTTGCCGCTGACGCAGGCGCGCAGGCGGCTCGCCACCTGGCGCAGCAATTCGTCGCCGACCTCGTGCCCGTGCGAATCGTTGACGCCCTTGAACTCGTCGACGTCGATATAGAGGATCGCGAACGGCTTGCCTTGCGCGAGCTCGGCGACGCGGCGCTCCAGATGCCCGCGCAGCAGCACGCGGTTGGGCAGATCGGTGAGCGCGTCGTAATGCGCCAGATGGGCGATGCGCTCGTCGGCGCGGATGCGCTCGGTGACGTCGTCATGGGTGGCGAGCCAGCCGCCGGCAGCGGCCGGCTGGTTCTTGATCTCGATCAGGCGGCCGTCGGCGGTTTCCACGACGGCGCTCTGGGTGCGGCCGATATTGCTCAGGATGTCGTCGCAATAGGCTTCGACGTCGCCCTCGAACGAGCCGGTGTCCCGGCGGTGCCGGATCACGTCGCGGAAGTGGACGCCGGGCTTCACCAATGCGGCCGAGAGCCCGTACATCTCGATGTAGCGGCGGTTGCAGACGATCAGCCGCTCGTCCTGGTCGAACATCAACAGGCCCTGCGTCATCGTGTTCATCGCGGTGTCGAGCCGCTGCTTCTCGAGCGAGAGCCGGTGCGTCACCTGGCGGAAGATCAGAAACAGCGTGAGCACCAGGAGGCCGATCGACAGCACGGCAATGGTGACGAAGAATTTCGTCTGCGTGCGCCAGGTCGCCAGCGTCGCATCCAGCGATTTGGTCGCGACCACGACCAGCGGCTCGCCGGCGAGCAGGCGCGAGGCGACGATGCGGTCCTTGCCATCGATCGGGCTTGCCAGCTGGGTGGTGACGAAGGTGCGCGCGAACACCGCCATCTGCTCCGGCGTGCCGTTGCGGAAGTTTTGACCGATCAGCGCCTCGACATGCGGAATGCGGGCGAGCAGCTGTCCGTTCTGGTGGTGCATCGCGATCGAGGAATCCTCGCCGAGCCCGGTCGAGGCGAAGAAGGATTCGAGCTGCTCGGGCGCGATCGCGCGGGTGACCAGCCCGAGGAACTCGCCGTGCGGTCCGGAGACGCGCCGCGCGAACACGATCGCCGGTCCGCTGCCGAACCGGCCGGGCACGACCTCCACGTCCTCCTGCGCGGCCGGATCGTCCTTGAGACGGTTGAAGTAGCCGCGGTCGGCGACCGAGATGTCGGCGACCGGCCATTGCCGCGACGAGTTGATCAGCACGCCCCTGGAATCGAACAGATTGGCGCCGGCGACGTCGGACCAGCCGCTGGCTTTCGCGCGCAGCACCTCGTGCACGGCGAGCGTGCCCATCTCGCTGCGGAAGATTTCGGCGGACTCGATGCCGTGGCTCTCGAGCTCGGCGATGATGCTCTTCTGCAGCACCGCGAAGTCCTCGAACTGGCGGTCGAAATGCCGGGCGAGCATGCGGACGGCGTTTTCCAGGCTGTCGCGGCCGCTCTCGATGGCGTTTTGCCGGAAGCGGTCGACGGTGAGCGCGGTGCCGATCGCGGTCGCAAGCATCAGCACGAAGCCGCCGGCGATCAGCCACGTCAGCGGCGCCCCGCGCCAACGGCGGAGCAACGCGCGCGTTCGCGCGGTCCATCGGATCGATGCGCCCATCCCAGTCCTCCCGTGGGATGCAAGATGCTGCAAAACCGACAAGACCCAGTTACCACAAAGGGTTAGGAAAACATGAATCGGAACGAAATCAGAGGGTTGGTTCCATCGCGCGGGAGATTGCGGCGAGACCGCGGGACCCTCAGCGCTTGATTTCCCACCTCAAGGCTTCCGCATTGCCTTTGGCGAACATCGCCGGGACGTCGAACTTGCCGGTCTTGAGGTCATACCGGCATTTCCAATCCGCCAATCCCTTCACCGCGACGTTCTTCGGATGCTTGTCCATTTCGCCCGACAGCGAGATCAGGAGATAGCGGTTGTTGGGCCAGTCGACGCCGAGCCAGCGATACCCATCTTCGGTGCCCTTCATCAGATTGGCCGAGATGTGGTAGTCGAGCTTCATGTTCTTCGTGTCGGGCCGGCTGTGGAAATAGGCCCAGGCGAGATCGCTGAGCGATGTCTTCGTCGCGTTGACGAAGGCGCCGTTCTCGACATGGTAGAGAAAGAGATCCTGCTCACCCGAGCCGGTCTTCTGCATGCGCACCAGCCATTGCGAGTCGGCCGTGAAACGGAAGCCGGCCGGATAGCCCTGCTCGGGCTTCAGCTCGCGCATCTCCTCGCCGCGCCGCGCCCAGACCTGCCACGTGATGTCGAAATCCTCGCCCTCCTTCATGTACTGCTCGAGCCTGGTGGCGCCGTCGGGCGAGGTGAAGGCGAGATCGGCATCGTCGGTGAGGATGTAACCGGGCGGCGGGCCGGAGGCGGCCAAAGCGGGTGAAGCGGCCAGCGTCAGCACCAGCGCCAGCGATCGCGCGGCACGGGAAAATACGGTCACGGCAAAAATTCCCTTGAAGAATGCCGCGAGGCGGCCTTGATACTTGGACACCCGCATGGTCGCGCCGGTTCATCCCGCGCGCCTCGGCGGAGGCATAATCCCATCGGCAGTCTTGCTGCGGCAGCCAAATCGGCGCACCTTGCCGGCCTCGGCTGATTTGCCACCCAAGGTCCTTTTCAAATGATCACCGCATCCAAGGCCTTCATCGCCTTCTGTCTGCTCGCGCTGGTCGGCACCGCGCTGGTGATCGGCCCGACCGAGCTGCGCCGCCTGTTGCCGGACGGGACCAAGGTCACCGTCGCTGCCAAGCCGGAGGCCAAGGCCGAGCCCAAGATCGAGGCCAAGGTCGAGCCCAAGCTTGAAGCCAAGGTGGAGTCCAAGCCGGACACGTCCAAGCCTGAGTCCAAGCCAGAGTCCAAGCCAGAATCCAAGCCTGGGCTCGAGCCGGAACAGCCGAAGCTCGCCGGCAGCGCGCCGCCTGCTCCCGAGCCGAATGCGGGCCCGCTGGCCGAGACCCAGAAGCAGGTGGCCGCGCTCGGCGATCTCGTCCCGGTCAAGCCGCCGGCGCCGGTTGCGGACGCCGGCCCCCGTTTCGACGTCGCCCGCGTCGACGAGCACGGCGAGGCGGCGGTGATTGCCGGCCGCGCCACGCCGGGTGCCAGGGTCGAGCTGCTGCGCGACGGCAAGCCGCTCGATAGCGTGGTTGCGGATGCCTCGGGCCAGTTCGTGATGACCCCGCCGCAACTGCCCGCCGGCTCTTACGACCTGACGCTCCGGGCCAAGGCACCGGACGGCACGGTCACCGAATCCGGCCGGACCATGCCGGTCACCATCGCCGCGGCGGCGCCGCCGCCCGCGCGCACGCCACCGGTCGCGAAGCAGGAGACAAAGCAGGCCGAGAAGCCCGACGACAAATCGGATGTCGTCGCCGCCCTGCCGTCGGCCTCGCCGCGCCTGGCCTCGGTGCCCGACAAGCAAGCGGCCCGGCCGAAACTGATCGGCGCGCCGAAGCCCAAAGCTTTCACGCATGCACCTTTCGCGCATGCGCCGGCGGGCACTGCGGTCGCATCGGCCTCGCCCGCGGAGGCGCTCACCGCCGCACCGGCCGAGGCCGGCGGCAGCCGGATCATCGCCCGCGGCGACAGCCTCTGGGCGCTCAGCCGGCTCGCTTACGGCGACGGCGCCCGCTACGGGGTGATCTTCAAGGCCAACCGCGACAAGATTCACAACCCCAACTTGATCTATCCCGGCCAGACCTTCGTGATGCCGCAAAAGGCGGAGTGACACTGCACCGGCATTGGCCGGCCAGCGTTGCGACGCATTGTCCTGTGTCTGTCTGGAACATTCGGTTCCCTCGCGCGTCATTGAGATGCGACGCATTGCGCACGCGGGAGCGAGGGACGTGATCAAGCCCGTGGTTAGGTCAGCGATCATGCCGGGACGCATGGGATTGGCGCTCGCCGGTGCGACCCTGCTGATTGCGGCCGTGCTGCTGCCTGGTAGGGCTGAGGCGCAGTTCGGCTTGCGCGGCGGTCCGCTCGGAGTTGCGCGTTTCGCCGTCGGCCACGTGATCGGCCTGTCGCGCCTGCGCCATTCCCGTATGGCGGTGCGCGGTGGCCGCTACCGCTCCGCTGCGCTGAGGTCGCAAGACCCGCGCGGGGCCGAGCGCGGCCAGCTATCGAACCCTTACGTGCTGCGTGCGGCCCTCACGGCGCAGGCTGCGCTGGCGGGATGGCAAGGCGGCCGCCGTCCGCAGGGTTGGTGGCGTCATCCCGACGGCAGCTACGGCTGGGTCGGCCCGGTGTTCTGGCCGTTCGCGCATGACGATCTCACCAATGCGATCATCTTCGGCGACACCACCAGCCTCTCGCTCTACGGCTACGGCGACATCTATGCCGCGCTGTTCACGCCTTATGCCGCCACCGAGCTGGCCGCCTACACCGTGCCGCAAGGCCGTCGCGCGCGACGAATTCCGGCCGCGGAAACGATGTGCGAGGCCAGCGACACCGGCGGCCTGCCGGTCGAGCGCATCGCGAGCGCCGTTGCACCGAACGAAGCGCAGCGTACCGCGCTCGACGAGCTCTCATCCGCCTGGAATGCCGCGCGCGACACCATCCGCACCGCCTGCCCGGCGCAGGTCCCTGCGAGTGCGGCGGAGCGCCTCGGCCTGATGCGCGAGCGCATCGAGGCCATGATCAAGGCCGTCGACGCCATGGAAGCGCCGCTGTCGAAATTCGTCGGCCTGCTCAATGACGACCAGAAAGCCCGGCTCAACGCCCTCGCGCATGAACGGCGCGCCGCGCTGGCGTCCTACCAGTCCAAAAACGCTGACAGGACCGCGAGCAAGGACGCATCCAGGGACGCGCAGGCGGCCAAGGCCTGCCAGGCGGACTACGATCCTCTTGCTGACGAGAATGCGCAGCGCCAATACGAGCAGCTCGTCCAGCAGCAATGGCCCGCCGCCGACATCGCCGCCACGCTCCACCTCGACGAGGTCGCCCGCGCCCGCTTCGAGGTGCTGCAGGACACCACGCTCCGCACCATGCAGACGCTCAGCGCCTGCCCGACCGAGCCCGCCGCAACCCAGCAGGCCCGCCTCGCCGCCGTGAAGACGCGGCTGCAGGCGATGCTGCAAGCCGTCGGCGCAATCGCCGACGCGCTCGACGATTTCCAGGCCGATCTGAGCGACGAGCAAAAGGCCGGGTTCGAGGCGATCGGGCCGAAGCGGGGGGCGTGATCACCCACACGCCCAGTCGAACTTCATATCCCTAAAGTCCAGCTGCGCGTTGCCGCCGCCGAAATTGTAGCCGCCGAAATACTCCTCGAACTCGATGTAGAACGGGCTCATCTCCGGCACGGCCTGGCAGGGCCGCATGGTGCCGCCGAGATGGTTGGGGGCGTGATCCCTGGCCCAGTCGTGCAGGCGGAAATTGTCGCGGCCCGGCTTGCCGCCGACATAGTAGTAATAAGGCTGATAGCCGGTCGGCGGATTTTCGCGCACATACTCGTCCTGCGGGCCCTTGCCGGCGTTGGGATCATCAGCGCGCGGCGACAGCGCAATCGCGCGCGTCTCGCCGAGATCGGCGCGCGGCGGGGCCGCAAACATCTTCTTCGCGTAAGCCGGCGCGGCCTCGAAGAAGGCGCTGGCGCCGCCGACGTCGAGCCAGCGTGGCCGCTCCACTGTTGCCAGCGCAAGCGGCGCCGGCGGCGCGGCGAATGCGCCGTCATATTCGGCCCGCGTCAGCAGCAGCGCGGCATAGGCGTAGTCGAGAATGTCGGTCATGCGCGACAGGCGCGGATGCGATGGCCGCGCCAGCACCGCCTCGCGAATCTCGGGATCGTCGGGCGCGCCGCCGTCATTGTGATCGGGCGCCGTGGCGAAGAACGACAATGCGACGATGTCCTCGCCATGCACCCGATAATCCTCCGGCAACAGCAGCGTGAAGCCGTGCATCAAGGGATAGCCGGTGACGGGATCGAACGGCCATTGCTCGGATGCAATGCCCGGCGGCAGCCCAAACACCCAGCCCTGATCGCGCGCGCGATCCGCGGGCCGGTCGAGCATCTGCAAATCATAGGCACGCGAAGGCAGCGCAAGCGTCACGAATCGTCTCCCAGAAACAACCTCGCCGTTGAGGCGATGGTTGGTCGCGGGGAGGAGGGAAGTGGTTCGTGGGAGGCGTCCGGGGATGCTGCCAATCTGCCGGTGTTTTCGACTGACGGGGCAAATCGCGTGGGCTCGCGCAGGGCCTGCCGTAAGTCATTGATTTCGCAACCCCTGCCTACTGTGCATGGGGTTGTTTTCGCATTTTTGGTTCGGCTACCCCCTCCGCCGCACCGCCGCGGCATCCACCACGTTCTCCACCGCCTCGCGCCAGCTCAGGATTTCCATCGCCAGCACGGGGTGATTGAAGCCCTTGAGCTGGAGATCGTCGAGGGCGCGGGCCTCCACCCAGGGCTCGACCATGCCGTAGACGCGGCGGCTGACCACGATCTGGTTCGGCTTGGCCTCGCTGCAGAGGCGGGAGGCGAGGTTGGTGACGCTGCCGATCGCGGCATATTCCAGCCGCTGCTCGAAGCCGACCTGGCCGAGCGTGGCATAGCCGAGCGCGACGCCGATGCCGAAGCCGAGGCTGTGACCGCGGTTGCGCCAGCGCTCGGTCAAGGGGCCGATGGTGTCGCGCATCTCCACCGCCATCTTCACCGCGCGCTTGGTGTGGTCCTCGAACTGGATCGGCGCGTTGAACAGGATCATCACGCCGTCGCCGGCATATTTGTCGAGCGTGCCCTCGTACTTGAAGATCAGCTGGCCGAGCGCGGCGTGATATTCGCGCAGCACGTTCATCGCCTCTTCCGGCTCGGTCGCTTCCGTGAACGCGGTGAAGCCGCGCAGATCGCAGAACACCACGGTGACCTCGCGGCGCTGGCTGGTCAGCAGTCCCTCGGGGCTGTCGGAGGAGGCGATCAGCTGCGCCACCTGCGGCGCCAGGAAACGCTCGAGCTTGCGGATGCGCTCGATCTCGCCGAGCTGGGTCCTGACGCGCTCCTCCAGCGACTTGTTCCAGTCCTTGAGCTGCTCGGTCTGCTCGCGGAGCTTGTCGGCCTGGGCGCGCACCGTCGTGTTCGCCGCCTCCAGCGCTTGGCTCTTGTGGTCGACTTCGGTGAACAGGCGCGCATTGCGCATCGCCAGCACCGCCTGGTTGGCGAAGGTGCGCATCAGGCCGATGATGCTGGGCGCGAACGCGCCGGCGGCGCGGCGCAGCACGACGAGCGAGCCCAGCGTGCCCTGCTGGTCGATCAGCGGCACCACCAGCACCGAGCTGAAGCCGGCTGCGAGCGCGACCTCGCGCAGCGGCTGCTCGGCGGCATCGATAAGCTCGGCCAGCGCGATCGGCTCGCCGCTGTCGGCGGCATCGCTCAGGATGTTGCCGCCTTGCGCGATGGTGACATGCGCGCCCTCGGCGGATGTGTCGATGCCGTTGGCTTCGACCAGGTTGAAGCGGCGCGCCTCGGCGTCGAAGCCGTAGATCAGCACCGCATCGGCATGGGTGATCTCGATCGCGCGCGCGGCGATGGTCGCGAGCACCGCGTTGAGATCGAGCGAGGAGGCCACCGCGCGGCCGACCTCCTCGAGCACCTTCAGCTCGTGGATCGATTGCGCGAGATCGCGGGTGCGCTCCTCGACCTTGGTCTCCAGGTTCGAATAGGTCTCCTGGATCTGGTCGGCCATGCGGTTGAACTGCCCGGCGAGGTCTTCCAGCTCGTCGGAGGTGTGCACGTCGATGCGGTGGCTGAAATCGCCGGCGCCGAGCAGTTGCGCGCCGTCGCGCAGCGCCGTGATCGGGATGATCATGCGGCGGGCGAGCAGCGTGCCGGCGAGGATCGCGACCATCAGGCCCATGCCGATCAGAAGCGCGATGCGCACCAGCTGGTCGCGGATCGGCATCAGGGCCTGCGTGGTCGGCTGCTCGAACAGCACGCTCCAGCCGAGCTTCGGCACGAGGCTCGCGGCGCTCATCACCGCATGGCCGTTGAAGTCGGTGCCGGACGTGTCGGCTTCGTGACCGGGCGCAATCGCGGCCGCCACCTGCGGCAGCTTGGAGAGGTCCGCGCCGATCTCGGGCCCCTTCGACGACGCCGCCAGCACCCGGCCGCGCGGATCGACGACATAGGCGAAGGCGGCCTTGCCGACCTGGGCGTCGGACAGGAAGTCGGAGAGGAAGCTGAGGTCGATCTCGGCCACGGTGACGCCGGCATTGAAGCCGGAATGCGCCACCGAGATCGACATCAACGGCGTCCGGTCGGCGAACCAGGCCGGCGCGTAGGTGACGCCGCGGGCGACGGCCTCGGTGAAGCGCATGTCGCGGGAGAGGTCGGCGTTGCCGCCGGTCGTGGTCGATTGCCGGGAGACGCGGAGCACCTCGCGGCCGTCGCCGTTGAGCTGGAACAGCTGGTTGACGACCGAGACCTGGTGCAGCAGCGAGGCGTAGTCGGCGCGGCGCTTCTCCAGCGTGTCCTGGCTCGCCCGCGTCACCCAGCTGATCTGGCGGTCGAGCTCGGAAATCGCCTGCTCGATGCGCCGGGCGGCGCCTTGCGCCTTGTCCTCCAGCCCGTCGGTCAGCTGTGTCCGTGTGGCGCGGTAGGAGATCCAGGTCTCCATCGCGCCGTTGACGGCGAGGACGAACACGACGAGGCCGACGAGGGAGACGACGTATTTGGCGAACAGGCCCTCGCGCAGAGATCGTGTCTTGTCGTTCGCTCCTGCCATCCCGATCCTCTCGCGCCGCCACAGACGCCGCGCGCTATGGGCCGTACAGGGCCCTTCCAAGCCGTTCTACCATAATTCGGACCGAAGGGCCGTCATGCAGCCGGCGGACCGGCCGGTGTGGTTACCTCTGTCTCCTGGGCAGGTGGACCGGCGGCGATTGTAGCAGCCCGATCCGTTCGAACGAGGGAGCCTATCGATTGAACAGCTGCCGCAGCACGTCGTTCATTGGCTGACTGTCCTGCTGCGCGACCGGCGGGTCCTCCAGGGCGGGAGCGGCAGGGGAGGCCTGCGGCGCCGGCGTGGAGGGCGTTGCCGGCAGGCTGCGGCTGCGGCTGGTGCCGGTGCCGCTCCCCGCGCCGCTGGAGAGTCCCTGCTGAATCAGATTGCCGATCGCCTCCCCGAGCGGGCCGCCGAGCAGATTGTTCTGCCCCGGTTGCTGACCTTGCGGATTGGCGTTGCCGGTTGCATTGCCGCCGCCCGGCGCGGCGGTGCCACCTAGTCCGAGGCTGCCGAGGATATTGCCGAGCCCGGCTCCGTCGGGGCCGAACAGGCCCTTGCCCATCTCGCGCAGCTTGGCATAGGCCGCGTCCGGATTGTCCAGCATGCCGGCCATGTCAGGGTAGATCCGCGGCTGCGACCAGGAGCCCTGGATCATCACGGGAATGCCGAAGCCGACCGGCTCGTTGGCGCGGCCCTGGCCTTCGGTCGTCATCACGAGCTTCGGCTCGACGCGAAAGCCCATCATCTTGGTGTCGAGGGCGATGGTGCCGGCGCCGGTGACGCGCACCAGCGGCCCGATCAGGTTGAGGTCGGTCGTCACGGCCTGGCCCTTGTCGATGCGGAAGGAGGCCGAGAGCTGCGACAGATCCGTGCTCTGCTCCTGGTTACTGTTCTGGTTGTCTTGCCAGCCGGACAGCGTGCCCGTCGTCAGCGAGCGGATCATCTGCGCGACATTGATGCCGCGGATGGCGCCGTCCTGGAAATTGACGAAGGCCGTGCCCTGCATGTTCGCCATCAGCGCGCGCTGGCTGTTGCCGGCGCTGCGCAAGGCGAGCTTGGCCTGCAGCTTGCCGTCGATGCGGTCGAACTCGGCAAGGCTCTGGAGCAGCGGCAGCGCGCGCACGCCGACGAGGTCGGAATGCATGGCAAAGCTCGGCGCGCCGGTGGTCGCGTCCAGGATCACCTCGCCCGAGACCTGGCCGCCATAGGCGCCGAGATTGGCCGTGCCGGCCTTGAGCACGCCGCCCGCGAGCTTGGCATCGAGCGCCAGCGGCGCAATGCGCGCATCGCCGATCACGGCCTCGCTCGCGGAGATCCGCACCTGCGCATCGACGTAATTGAGCCCGGAGACGTCGATCGGCGCATTGCTCCAGGGCTGCCCGGACACGCCTTCCGGCGATTTCGCCAGCGGTATAGACAGCCGCTGGAAGTCGAGGTCGACCTTGACCAGCGGCTTGCTCGCGATGTCGACCGAAGCCCAGCCGTTGAAGCCGCCGTCGCCGAGCTTGCCGTTGACGCCGTTGATCATCACGACATTGCCGTTCAGTCGCATCTCGGCGTGACCGGTGAGCTGGGACTTCAGCACGCTGGGCATGTCGATGGCGAAATCCACCGGCACCGACGAGGCCGGTGTGGCCGCCTTGATGTCGAACTTGGTCGGATGCTCGCCGACGCGCGCCGTGCCGGTGATATTGACCTTGCGGTCGCGGTCCATGACCGCGTCGGCGTTGATGGCGCTGATCCGGCTCTCGACACGGTCGCGCAGGCGCGAGAATGCGACTTCGCCGTCGGTGATCCTGATGCGCTCGATGGTGGCGCCGCTGGTGTCGAGCGCGAGCGGCTTCGAAGGCGCGGTTGCATTCGGCAGGCGTTCGCGGAGCAGCGGCTGGTAGAGCACGGGATGGGTGACGACGAGCTCGCTGATCTCAGGCTTGCCTGACCATATGCTGGCGAGCGACATGTCGGCCTGTACGCGGTCGATTGTGAGGCGCGTGATGCCGCTGCGGTCCTTAGGGTCGGCCAGCGTGAGGTCGTTCAGCGTGATGTTCAGCGTCGGCCACAGGCTGATCTTGGTGGTGCCGTCGATCGACAGGCGATAGCCGGTCGCACTCTCGAGGCGCGAGGCGATCGTCGAGGTCAGGAAGCCCGAGGGGATCCCGACCACGAGCAGAAGTGCGATCACGACCATGACGGCGGCCAAAGCCCCGCCGACGAATTTCAATGCTCTCATGTCGACTTTCCAAGCGACGGACAATCCGCGTCGAACCGGCAGATCACCCGTCCTTTGCGCCCAGAGTTTATCCCCGGACGGGAAGCGGCTCCAAGCGCGTAAAAATAGTCGGGGGGTGCTGCAAAGTTATGTGACTTATGACACACTTCTCCGGCGCGGTTTTACGCGATCCTGAAGTCGATGGTTTCAAGCGATTTGCCAAGAACGATGACCAGGACGTTCACAAGGACATTGAAATGAGCAAGCAGGCCGAATTTGCGGTCATCCTGAAGATGAACCCGATGTTCGCCGATCTCGGCGCGGACGAGCTCCAGCGGCTGTCCAATCTCTGCCACACCCAGCATTTGGCCAGCGGCGAGGTGCTGTTCCAGAAGGGCGATCCCGGGAACGCGCTGTTCGGCGTGCGCCGCGGCCAGGTCCGCATCGAAACCGGCGCCTCCGACGGCAGCCGGCTGACGCTGAACTTCATGGGGCCGGGCGACCTGTTCGGCGAGGTCGCGGTGCTGGACGGCCAGAACCGCACGGCGGACGCGACCGCGGGCGAAGCCAGCGAATTGTTCGTGCTGCGGCGCGAAGACTTCCTCGGCTTCCTCGAGCGCGAGCCCAAGGTCGCCATCAAGATCATCGCGCTGCTGTGCCAGCGCATTCGCTGGCAGAGCGAGCGCATGGAAGAGTCCATGCTGCAGCCGCTGCCGGTGCGTCTGGCGCGGCGGCTGTGCGCGCTCGCGGCCGATTTCGGCTCCGAGGTCCACATCTCGCAGGAGCAGCTCGGCGTCTTCGTCGGCGCCGCCCGCGAAAGCGTCAACCGCCAGCTCCAGGCCTGGCGCAAGGACGCGATCCTCGATCTCCAGCGCGGCCGGATCCTGCTTCGGAACATGACCAAGCTGACCGCGATCGCGCGGAACGAGTAAGGCTTACGAGCACGCTTCGTAAGGCTACTCCGCCGCTGGACGCGCGACGCTCTTCGGTGCCGATGCCGCGTGGGCCGGTGTTGGCTCGTGATGAGAGGCAACCTCCGCGTCCTCGCTGTGCACGATCAGCCGCTTGGCGAAGCGCCAGATCAGGGCGCCGAAATCGTCCATCACCATGAACATCGCGGGCACGAACACCAGCGACAGGAGGGTCGAGAAGATCAGGCCGCCGATCACCGCAAGCGCCATCGGCGAGCGGAACTCGCCGCCGGCGCCGACGGCGAGCGCGCTCGGCATCATGCCCGCGGCCATCGCGATCGTGGTCATCACGATCGGGCGGGCGCGCTTCATGCCGGCGTCGATCATGGCCTCTTCGCGCGGCTTGCCGGCGTGGATCGATTCGATCGCGAATTCCACCAGCATGATCGCGTTCTTGGTGACGATGCCCATCAGCATCAGGATGCCGATCCACACCGGCGTGGTGAGCTGCTTGCCCGTGACGAGCAGGGCCGCGATCGCGCCGCCGATCGAGAGCGGCAGCGAGAACAGGATGGTGATCGGCTGCAGGAAGGTGCCGAACAGCAGCACCAGCACCGCGTACACCATCATCAGCCCCGCCGTGATGGCGGTCGCAAAACCCTCCGACAATTCGTTCAGGCTTTCGGCATCGCCCGAGGGCGAGACCTTCACGCCCTTCGGCAGGGTCTTCATGACAGGCAGCTCGTAGATCTTCTTGGTGGCGTCGCCGAGCGCGGCGGAGCCGACGAGGTCGGCGGCAACGGTCGCCTGCCGTTCACGATCGTAGCGGCCGATGCTGGTCGGACCCTGGTCGAGCTTGACGTCGGCGATGACCGAGAGCGGTACGCCGCCCTTCTCGCCGCGCTCGCCGAGCGGCACGCGGAGCTGCTCCAGCGTCTTCAGATTGCCGCGGGCGGCATCCTCGAGCTGCACGCGGATCGGCACCAGGCGGTCGCCGACGTCGAACTTGGCGAGCGCCGGTCCGACGTCGCCGATGGTGGCGACACGGATGGTCTGCGACAGGCTTTCGGTGGAGACGCCGAGCCGTGCGGCGAGATCGGCGCGCGGCTCGATGCGCAACTCGGGGCGCTCCAGCGAGGTCTCGGAGATGACGTTGGCGATGGTGGGAATGCGCTTCATCTGCGTCGCAAGCTCGCTCGCGACGTTGTTGACGATGTTGGGATCGACGCCGGTCACCACCAGCGAGATCGCGCGCAGGCCGTTCTCGTCCAGGAACCAGAAGCGGATATCGGGAACGTTCTCCAACTCCTGGCTGATCGAGAATTCGAGCTCGCGCTGGGTGATGTCGCGGCTGTCCTTGGGCGTGTAATTGATGATCAGGGCGGCGCGCCGGACTTCCTGGGTGCCCGGCGGAACGCGCCCGCCATCGACGAAGATGCTCTTGACCTCGGGCCGCTTGCGCAGGCGCGCGACGATGTCCTCGGTGACCTTTTCGGTGTAGGCGAGCTGGGTGCCCGGCGGCAGCTCGAGCGCAAGCAGGGATCGCGCGCTGTCCTGGGCCGGCAGGAAGCCCTGCGGCAGCAGCGTGATGCTCCAGATCGAGGCCGCGAAGATGCCGAGGCCGATCAGCACCGTGATGAAATAGTGCCGCACCGACCAGGCGACGATGCCATGATACGACCGCAGGATGCGGCCGGGCGGCGGCTCCTCATGCGTACTGTGCTTGAGGAAATAGGCGGCCAGCACCGGCGTGACGAAGCGCGCGGCGAGCAGCGAGAAGAACACCTGCACCGAGACGGTGATGCCGAACTGCTTGAAGAACTGTCCGGCAATGCCCGACATGAAGCTCGCCGGTGCGAAGATGGCGATGATGGTCAGGGAGATCGCGATGACGGCGAGGCCGATCTCGTCGGCGGCCTCGAGCGCGGCCCGGTAGGGCGACTTGCCCATGTTCATGTGCCGGACGATGTTCTCGATCTCGACGATGGCGTCGTCGACGAGAATGCCCGTCGAGAGCGTGATGGCGAGGAAGCTGACGAGATTCAGCGAGAAGCCGAGCAGGTCCATCGCCCAGAACGCCGGGAAGATCGACAGCGGCAGCGAGATCGCGGCGATGATGGTCGCGCGCAGGTCGCGCAGGAACAGCAGCACGATGATGACGGCGAGGATCGCGCCTTCGAACAAGGTCGAGATCGCCGCGTGGTAATTGCCCTTGGTGTATTCCACCGAGGTGTCGATCAGCTTCAGGTCGACCTCGGGATAGGCGGCTTTCAGCGCGTCGATGCGCTTCTGCACGGCCTCGGCCACCTTCACGTCGCTGGCGCCCTTGGAGCGCTTGATGCCGAGCGCGACCACCGGCTCGCCGTTGAAGCGGGCGAAGGTGCGGCGGTCGGCGATGGTGTCGGTGACGGTGCCGAGATCGTCGAGCCGGACCTCGCCGCCGCCGAACAGCGGGATCATGGTGCCGGCGAGATCGCCCAGCGTCTTGGCGCCGGCCAGCGTGCGGATCGCCTGGTCGTTCTTGCCGATCTCGGCGCGGCCGCCGGCGACGTCGACATTGGTGCCGCGCAGGCTCTGGCTGACATTGACCGCGGTCAGGCCCATCGCCTGCAGGCGATCGGGATCCAGCGAGACCAGGATCTCGCGCTCGACACCGCCGATGCGCTCGACCTGGGCGACGCCGCGCACGCCTTGCAGCGCGCGCTTGACCACGTCGTCGACGAAATAGGAGAGCTGCTCCGGCGTCTTGCCGGGCGAGATCGCGGCATAGGTCACGATCGGCAGGCCGATGACGTCGACGCGCTGGATCAGCGGCTCGGTGACGTTCTGCGGCAGGTTGGAGCGCACGCGCGTCACCGCGTCCTTGACGTCGTTGAGCGCGCGGTCGGTGTTGGTCTCGAGCGCGAATTGGATCGTGGTGACCGACAGGCCGTCGGTGATCGAGGAGGTGATGTGCCTGACGCCCTCGACGCCGGAGACGGCGTCTTCAACCGTCTTGGTGACCTGGGATTCGAGCTCGGCCGGCGCTGCGCCGAACTGCGACACCGCGACCGAGATCACGGGGATGTCGGCCGAGGGCAGCCTTGTGATCGCGAGCTTGGTGAAGGACACCCAGCCCAGCACCAGCAGGATGATCGAGAAGACGACCGACGGCAGCGGATGACGGATCGACCATGCCGAGATATTGAGAGCCATCAGCGTACCCGCGTGCGATCGAGTTCATCGGCGAACATGGTCTTGATCTGGTCGCCGTCATGGAGCGAAGAGCCGGCGTCGGCCACGACGATTTCGCCGACCTCGAGCCCTTCCAGGATTTCCGTCGCGCTGTCGGACGACAATCCGACCCGCACCTTGCGTGTCTCGACGATGTTGCCTTTGACGACCTGCACCGTGAGGTGATCGATCGCGGTCTTGGGGATCGAGACGCCGCAGCTTCGCTTGGCGTCGATCGAGGCGCGCGCGAACACGCCGACCTTGAGCGACGGATTGTTGGTGACGCTGATGCGGACCCGCCCGAGCTGCGTGGTGCGGTCGATCTCGGGGGCAACCAGCCGGACCCGCCCGATCAGATCCGGTGCGTCGTCGCGGCTGATGCGCACGGTGGCGCCGGAGGTGAGCTTGGACATGTGCACCGCCGGGACCTGGGCGTCGAGCTCGATCTCGTTGTTGACGGCGATGCGGAACATCGGACCGGCCTGCGGCGAGGCCGGCGCGCCGACGATGGTGCGGACCTCGGTGACGAGGCCGGGCGCGGGCGCCTTCAGCGAGATCGGGCCTTGCGGGCCGGGCCGCTGCGGCTGGCCCGGAATCTGCGGCGGCGCAGTCAGGCGCGCCAGCTCCTGGTTGTCGGCGACGATCGTGCCCTCGGTGACCAGGAGGTCGGTGACCCTGGAGCCTTCCTGGTCGGCCACGACCACCGCCTCGCGGCGCGGCACGAAGAAGCCGGTCACCCGCACCAGATCGGAGAAGCAGGCATTGGTCGACTTCGTCACGATGACGAGCGCCTCGCTTTGCGTCTCCTTCGGCTCGGGACGCTTGCGATGCTCGAACAGATAATAGCCGATGCCGAGCACGACGACGAACGCCACGGTTCCGGCCGGCTTGAGATATTCAGTCAAATTCATCGCCGGATCATCCTGACCTGGCTCACGGCCATCCGCGCGAGGTCCAAACGGAGCGTTTCCCTGAAATGAAGCGGCGTCCCGCAAGGCTGCGGGACGCGCTTTGGAAGCGAGACCTTACACCACATCACGACTTGTCACTGCAAAGGATACGTCGTGCTCACTTCGATGCGGTGGTCTTGTTTTCCATGTTGACGACCTGCACGCGGCGGTTGACCTCCGCCAGCGGCTGGTTCGCGTCCTTGAGCTTGCTCTTGCCGTAGCCGACGGTGACGAGGTCGGTGGCGGAGATGCTGTACTTCTCGACCAGATAGCGCTTGATCGCGTCCGCGCGACGCTCCGAGAGATCCTGGTTGTAGGCTTCGCCGCCGGCGGCGTCGGTGTGGCCCGCGACCACGAAGGTCGAGCCCTTCAGGTCGGTGCTGGTCAACGCGCGGCCGAGCGCCTGCACTGAGGGCATCGACTTGGCGCTGATATTGGCGGAGTTGTAGTCGAACGTGATCTCGAGATCGATGTTCGGCTTGTCCTTGGCGACGGAGGCGATTTCCTCGCGCTCGGTCGACGACAGCGAGCGCGTCGAGCGGCCGCGCACGGATTGCAGCAGCTTGGTCTCCGCGGCGTTCGGCGCGGATTCGGTCTGCGGGCCGATCGAGAGGCCGCGGGTCAGGGGCTTCTTCGGCGCCGGTGCCAGCGCGCGGACGATCTCGTCCTCGGTGACGTTCTTGCTGTTGCCGTCATCGCCCGCATAGGCGGCCGAGGTCGGCAGCGACAGCGTGACGCCGACGGTGATGATGGACAGAATCGCGGTAAGCCCTTTTGCAGCCGATCTCATAGCCAGTCCCTCCTGCGCAGCCAGCTCGCGTGATCTCAAATTCAAGCAACCCACCCCCGAAAAGGCCTGTTGCGGCATCCGCCCATTGGTCTTCCCAGTGCTGTTCAAGGTTCGAGCCTCGGGCGGGCCCAACTCAAAAAAATACTAACGCACTCCGTAGCTTGCGAATTCCTGAACGATGTTCGGGTCCATCGCCTTGGCGTTTGCGATGTCCAGCGCCCCCTCCTGGGCCGAGCCGTTGCGTTGCTTGGCAAGGCCCCGTCCGTAGAGCGAGGAGGTCAGGCGCGGGTTGATCTTCAGGGCCGCGTCGAAATCGGCGATCGCATTCTTCACCGCGCCCGACTTGAGATTGACGAGGCCGCGGCTGTCCAGTGCATCGACGAAGTTCGGCCGCAGCCGCAGCGCCTCGTTGCAATCCTTCAGCGCGCCCTGGAGATCGCCGACCACGGTGCGGGTCCAGCAGCGGTTGTTCAGGGCCTCGACGTCCTTCGAATTGATCCGGAGGGTGTCGTCGAAATCCTTGATGGCGAGGCTGTAGGCACCCTTGCTGGCATAGACCTGGCCGCGCCGGTACAGCGCGTTCACGTCGTCAGGATTGGCGGCAATCTTGGCGGTCAGGCTCTTGATCGTGGGATCGTCGGCCAGCGCGGCGGCACTGGGCCCGCCGTCCGTGCTCGGCGCGGGTGCGGGATCAGCCGGCTTCACCGGCGGTGGCGGCGGGGGCAGGGCGGCCTCGATCTGCGGCCGCGGCGTGGGAGATAGGAGCCGCCTTCCTGCCTGGCATCAAGCATGGCTTCATGCATGGCATCTGCCATAGCCCACCTCCAAAAAAACAGGTCATACCAGGCTGTATCGCAGCTCATTCGCGCGATGCCCAGGTGGGGGGCTCATGCCGATTACCGTCGATCAAGGCGGCGAGTTCATGTCGCGCGATCGTGACCGGTAAGCCTATCAGCGCGGCGATACGCTTACTTTCTATCAGCCGGACAGAGGTCGCTGCTGCTTGATGAGCTTCATCCGGCGCTCAAACTCCTTGAGGCGAGAGGTCATCTCAGGTCGTCGTCTTCGATGGGCAGAGTAGTGCCCAAGGCAGCCCACGCTGAACCGAACCGTCGTCCCGAAGGACGCGGCTCTCATCAAAGCGTCCAAAACTGGAGTAGCGACGGATACGGCACGGTCTATGCATTGCTCTTGCAGGTTCAGCGACCATCTACGCCGAGAAATGGAAACGGCATTGCTGACCGACTTTCCGCGGGGACGTTGAGTGCACATGTCAATAGTATAACCAGGACAAGGGCGTTGGCAGCAGCGTCGAGATAGCACTGTGTGACGGAACACGCTAAGCGATGAAGATCGCGCACGGTATCCCGGACCATTGCTGACCCCTGAGATATGTACTGAAAGGCTCGAGGCGGATCGACGAGGTGCTGGGCAGCGCCTCGTTGGCCAGAGGAGCTTTCTGCGGAACGCCACGACCAGGATGTGCATGTGGGACTGATGGACGACCACACCGATCTGCAGCCGGCTAAGCTCAGCCGACGCGTGTTCGATGGGGGCAGGAAGCAGCCTCTTTACTCCGACGATGCTTTCCTGTCTTGGGGCCGCGGCCCCAATCAATGGCAATGCTGTAAAACGCAACGGCGATAACACCGTAGGTGTTCTTCGCAACTTTGGCGTTCGGAAGATCAAAAAAGATCGCTGTGCGGCTCAACGAGGAGCCGCACAGCGATGATGCGCGCAAGTTAATCGGGCGGGTAGCGCTCACCCGGCGCCCCGGAACCGCGCCAAGCTCGCTGGAGCAAGCTACGCTAGCTTAGCAAGTCCAATACCGGAGCTATGTGGTCGGGTTCCTAATTCTTAGCCTGGGGATTGTCTCTCGGCATCTACATTGCTTGTGTCATGGATGAGCCGAACGTCATTGGGGCCTCCAGGCCCCAAGAGAGCGGTGTAACGTTCGCCGCGAATGTCGTAGTTTATTGCCGGCTGCGCCTCGTTCGGCACCTGGCCCCAGCGGCGGAGCTTCGAGAGCATCGTGTCCGGGGCTGGTTGGTCGCCGTGCGAAAAATTCTCGGGAACGGCGAATGATGCAGCATAAATTTCGCGGGGCGCGGGGGACGTCCCCTCAGCCCTGGAGGAGGACGCCGGAGCGGCTTGCTCGATCGACCGTCCACGCGATGATGAGGCTCGGTTCGCTGGTTGCGCGCTGGGCTGCGGAGCGTTTTCCAGTCGAAATCCCAGAGGAATGGCAGCGCCTGGCGGAAGTGGGGTGCTTCGCCTCATCGTTGCCGCGGGCACGAACAGCGCCGTGTAGCGGTCATTGTGAACGATAAAACTGTTGGGTCGGCTGTCCTGGCTCGGCGCGACGTTGCTACGGTCAAGCGCAGCGGACGCGTGCTGGTCGCCCTGCCGGAAATTGAAGGGAATAACGGCCGGTTCTGAATCCAGCCCTTGGTGATGACCCTCGGTTGGCTCGACGGACGGCGATGCGCCAGCGTTTCCCACCATCGCCCACAGCAGGTCCTGATCGTAGCCTTCCGCGGGAAGGACGAGCCGATCGCTGGCCTGAAACGGTGCGCCGGCGTCTTCCATCGGCTCGCGAACGACTGAACTGCCGGGCTCGCTCACCTGGCGTTCGATAGCATCCCCTTCCGTATGGCTTAGTGTTCTTTGCCTCTTCGCAGGCCTCAACTCCCCGGTGTAATCCTCACCCGTGAGGACCTCGTGACTTGAAGAGGGAGCGCTCCCGGTCAGCTCGTTCCGAGCCGGTTGGTAGCCGTCGCTCCAATTGAACTGGCGAACGGCTTTTCCGCGATCCGGTCCCTGGTGATCGCGCACGGTTGGGAGAGCCGATGTCAGGGCGGGTTCGCCCATCATCCCCCGCAGCGGGTTCTGATCGTGCCCTTCCGCAGGTAGCTCTTTCGGCCAAGTCCAAGCTTCCCGCGGCGCGCTGTGCCAGGCAGCGGTGTCCCCGAGGTGTCTGGTGAGGGCGTCTTCGGGATGAGGACCGTGGGCCCCCTGGTGCCCAAGTTCCAAGGCCTCAATGAGGCTACGCTCTTCCTCAGACAGAGGAAAATAGTAGGGATCTGAAGAAGCAGGAATCTCTGCAACGGCGGGGGCATCAGGCTGCGGCACTCCATCCAAGTACGGCTCAAACTCCGCTTGCTGCTCTTGCGGTTGTGACACTGCGGCGTGGTCACGGTCGAATGGGTTGATGGTGTTAAATGGGTCCATGTCAACTCCAGGTGTTTGAGTCGATTCGCAATGCCGAGCCGATAGTGACGCTCTCTCTCGTTCTATTGAGATCAGCTGTCGAAAAGCTGACGCGTTTAGAGACTTACGGATTGCCTCAGATCAATCATTTCGCCGCTCTTGACCACGACTCGTGACGGAACCGAGCAGGCGGCATGGCTTTGCGTCTTCGGGACGAGCACAATCGCATCGGCACTCTGACGCCGCGACGATCTCGGCAACTGATTGTGGTTCTTCAGTCAACGCAGCGTTTCGACGCCCCCCATCAGCTTGCACCATCAATCTTACGGCTTGTGGCGACAACGCTTCCTTGGCTCGCAGGCTCGTGTGCTGCACCGCGGCGGATGCTCTCGATTGGATTGCAGTTCTCAGCTGGCTCTGGTGCTCGGCGGGAAAGTTATAGAAAGCCAATGGGCTCTAGATTGGCCATCCTTGTCCGGTAATTAGGTCACGCGCATGTTTGGCGCGGCTTTCGGCGAAGGTAGCAAGTGCATGCTCCGCGACCGCCCCGGCTTGGCGCCATTGAAATCCTGCATAGCCTTCTTGCCACTCCAAACCAGTTCGCGATGTCCTTGAGCATGTTGACGGTCTTGTGCTGCCGGCGCTCGTATTCCCCCCCTGCGATTGGTCATTCAGGACCGAAATCATCGAAGGCGAAAGGTTCGGTGCATCCCCTCCAGCAGGGCCGAGAGCGCCTCCTGGATCGCCTGTCGACATAGCGCGCAGCTAAGGGGCGGGCAGCAGAGGATCGAGGCTCCTAGTTCGCCGCGCTCAGACTGGCAAAATCATCGAGGTGAAGCCGATCCAATGCGAGCCGCTCGCGCGCCGGTCCTCGCCTTGAGTGAGCCTGGCAATCTCGATTGCGCCGATATCCGTTGCGATGTTGCGCGCCGGGCCATGGCCGTGCCGCACGGCCCGGCGCGACCATCCGCGCCGGCTTCAGCTCGCCGGCGTCTCCGAAACGCGGTAGTTCCGTCTGGACGGCCCGGACGAACAGATCACGCGCTATGTTGCGGAGAATTTGTAGCAGTGCATGATCAACCGCAGACGGCTGACCAAAGGGCGGGATCTTGATCGCCCCGTTCGGGCCGCATCGGCTCCTTGAAGAAGTTCTCGCAGGTTCGCCATCCGCCCTGGATACGCTGACTCTTCGAGCGCGTTATCACCCAGATTGCAGCGAAGCTCCCGCTTTCTTCGTATTCACCGCCCGTTCCGTTCAAGACCTCTATGTGCAGAACCCGACAGCAAATGGCAGTTGAGTCGATCTGAATCGCAAAGAGATGCTTGCCTGAACCAAGCTCGCAGTCCTGGCACGTCGATTGCTGAGAACCGCCTGCTACATCATGCCACTAACTAGACGCAAAGCCCGAGACAGATCCAACTCGGCCGTCCAAACCAATTCTCTAGCAGACAAGCGGCGCTGTTAACTACCGCTCCGCTAACGGAGCCAGTCATGCTGATCGACGCCTCCAGAATCTTCGATTCCATTCGCATCAACAAGAAGGAAGCGCGGGAGCGCCAGACCGCGGCGCTATGTGAATGGCCTGGTTGCCAGAACAAGGCTACTCATCCCGCGCCCAAGGGCCGCGACAACGCGCGCGAATACTGGCACTTCTGCATCGACCATGTTCGCGAATACAATGAGTCCTACAATTTCTTCTCGGGAATGGACGCGGAAGCGGTCGCGCGCTACCAGAACGAGGCGCTCACCGGCCATCGCCCGACCTGGAAGATGGGCGAGAACATCAGCACCCGCAAAATGGCCGCCAGCGCGGCCGATTTCGAGGATGACTGGCATGCCTTCTGCACGCAACTCGAGCTGAGCGGACGCGCCGGTGCCCGCCCCCGCGCGGTGGCCAAGCCTGAGGCGCACAAGATTTTAAATGCCGAGCGGAAAGCGTTGCAGGTGATGGGCCTGAATGCCAATGCGACGCTCGGCGATATCAAGGCGAAGTACAAGGCGATGGTTAAGCAGCACCATCCCGATGCCAATGGCGGCGACCGCTCTACGGAGGATCGCCTGGTCGAGATCATCAAGGCCTACCATTATCTGAAGAACGTGGTGCGCGAGAGCTAGGCCGGCCACGATTTGAACGGCTTCACACCACTCGCCGCTACGTAGCCCGTCATCGTAAGGCTGCATCCGAGCTGGCGTGTAATCCGCTTCAGACCGCCACGCCTACGCCCGCGAGGCGCAGCATCTCCGCCACGTCAGCCAGAGTCTTTATCAACATCGCGCCCGGATCATTCCACGACGAGCCTTCCGTGATTCTTTCCTCTTTCATTCGCTCGCTCCGCGGCGTTGCAAGGAGAAGGCAAGTCCTCACGACGCCGAAGGGGGGGGCGCAAAGCCGCGCCACAGCGAAACGCCGAAAGCGCCGGTCCTCATCTGCTCAAAGACGCCGCTAGACCAAACTGCTGCTCCGCTGCTCGAATTCAAGGATGGAAAGGTCCTTACTCGATTTGGCTTGCGCCTTAGGACCGCACTCACAGGCAGCGCTCATCCGCGCTCCGCGTCAATGCAGGTGAGGCAACCGGCCTTTAATCACGCTCTTGATCTATATCAATTCGATGTCGCGCCTGAGACGTTGTCGCACGTTTGATGTATGTTGCATCCGCTCGAAGCGCCTCAGATGATACCGTCTTTCTCTGAGTGCCTCTCTCTTAAGGGGAATTTTGCCAAATCGGAAGGTGGTACGAGAATTGCTGTGCCCACCATGCTGGTTCTTGGAAGTCCTGAGGATCGCATGCACGCTGTCGTCCTTATCAAGCAGCTCGTTGTCAATGTCCGCGAGTGGCGGCCCAACATGCGCAAGCGCCTGAGAGGGGCTGCACCGGTCCGCGACCTTAGGTGTGCCGAGCTGCGCGAAGAGTTCCGTGTCGAGCGCACTTCTTTACGTCGGCGCTCGAGACGTTGGTGTGTTCTTACGAGAAGTGCTGACCTTGTCCGCCGCAACCGTTGCATCATTTGCCAGCCGTTCTTTCGAGAGGTCTGGATACGCACGCGACGATTCGGCAGCTCGGACAGCAACCGGACCGGCCGGCAACGAACGAAGACAGCTCCGCGTTGGCTCGACCTGGGGGCGGCGCGCATCGGTTTGCCCCACCTATCTGATCGGTGCGCGCCGGGACCGGGTCAAACATTTCGGGCCCGGCGCTTGAGCTGCAAGAAGCAGAGCCAACATCTGTAAAAGTAAAATGGGAAATAGAAATGGATGACCAATCGCACGGCGCAATGCCACTCTCCTCAATCAGACGGGAAAGCCGCGGGCCAGACCTATTCAGCTTCGTCGAATGTGCTACACAGACCAGATCAATCAAAGCGCTGTTCGATCTTCTTGTGAATTGCGCGAGCAATGAAGGCTTTAATAAAGTCGCGTACGGAGCACTCACCTGCTCGAATGAGCGTCGTCTGCTGGACTATCTGCCGCCGCCGCCAACTATAAACTTCCCGTCTGATTGGTGCCAACGCTATGCTGAGCAAGAGTATGGAGCGATCGACCCGGTAGTCCGGCGGACAGCAATGCTGCCAAGGCCCTTTCTTTGGGATGAACTAACCTGTCGATATGAACTGCAGCCCCGTGAGCTGCGCGTCTTACGCGAGGCCAGAGAAGCAGGTCTTAAGCATGGCATAAGCGTGCCATTGTTTGGATCGCAAGGCCGATTGGCTTTCGTTTCGTTTGCCTCTCCCTTCGACGATGCCGATCCACGGGATCGCATGGCTCATCTCACGACATTGGCGTCGGCATTTCACAACGCTGTCGCGCAGATTACACAGCCGCTTGATGAAGATTGCGAGACAGACATTCCGCTAACAGAGCGAGAAATAGAGTGCCTATACTGGGTCGCAGAAGGAAAGTCAGCCTGGGTAATCGGGAGAATTGTGAAGGTCAGCGAGAATACCGTCAACTTTCACATGAAGAACGTCGTCAGAAAGCTAGGGGCGGCGAACCGGACAAATGCTGTACACAAAGCAACCCGACGCCGCCTGATTTAACTCCGCGCCCGTTCAAAGGCACGATCAAAGGCCCCGTCCTCGGGCGGGCTCTTCCGTTATTGCCGCCGATCGGGAGAACCGATCTCAAGTGGCCTCGACGATGTACTTCAACGGAAGCGGCTCAAACCAGATAGCTGGGCAGGCAAGCGCATCAGGCGCGCGTATGCGGTGTCCCTCAACACGCGGTGTGGACTTGGGGCGTCGTCGTTGCATGCAAGTCTCGTTGCGCCAGACTCAATCCGCCTCTCAAGCGATCTAGTGTTGCTAAACAGGAGGATCAACGAGACGGCGGAAGACGCCGACATGATCTTCAGTCTCTCCAGCAACCGTCCCGAGGCGATCTAGACCGCGCCAGCCGTCCCGGCCTTATCGATCAGGCAATCGAGGTGCCGCTGCCTGATGCGATTCGCCGAGGCAAGGTGGTTCGCCGTATGGCAGCGGCTTGCCGGTGGACGAAGCCGTATCGCGAAGCCGTGCGCTTCACCGCGGGGGCAGCGCCGCCTTACAATTGTAACGCGATTTCGATCAACGTGAAGCTACCTGCTCGTGCAGCGAGGTCAATCGCCTATCTAGGCATTGTGGTAAGGGTTCTCCAGCGCAACGACCTTGCCGCATGTTGATCTAGCAGGAGGTGAGCAGCCCAGGACAATACTGCCGTGGCGGCCGCTGATGCTAAACGGTCTTGATCTTGATCCCCGCTTGAACGTTTCGTTTGGCCGCTCAATGGTGTTAGTAACCGGTATGAGATCTGCCGGTGTCAACGTTCCGCTGCGGTGTTCTACCAGCGCTGGTGTATGTAGTACCATCGGCGCAGAGGCACGAATTGCGGGTCCGGCGATACAGGCAATGAGCCGGGAGTTCGAGTTGGGAGCTGGCCACCTCTGCGACTCACTGCGTTGTAGCAAGAGCCCTAACTCGCACTTGTCGTCTCGCCGCAGCTCAGATGCCGATGAGACGAGTGATTGGACTCGGTATCCAGCGAAGCTTCGGCGGGATGTTTGGGGTGGCGGCAGGCTCCGCCGGCAGCACTGATATGACGCGGAGTGCGTCAAAGCGCTGGCAAGACTCTGCTGGCCAGCGATCAGGTGGTGCTCGAGGTCATACGCAACAGCATGGCGGTCTACGCGCGTGCGGACGCCTTTCGCCCCGTGTGATTGTCGGCAGTCCGCTGCAAGCGAAGCAACTCGCGCAGGCTCTCGACGAACCGACAAGATCGTACCGGTCACGCCGGCCAATTTGGAGGAGAAAGGTATCCTTCCCAGATCCAGATGCGTGAGAGGCCCAGAAGCGACATCGCGAATACGTTGGACCCTTCGCCAGGATAAGCCGAAGCGCAGGCACAATAGTGTCCGCTATTGGATCTTCCGCCGAGGCCTCAGCAACTTGAGGAAGGGACTTGTTTTTGACGCACATGGGGCAGGCGATGCGCTAACAAGCGGCGGGCTTTAGGCAGCCGAACGCGACGTAACCTCGCAATCTCTTTTGGCGCAAGGCCGATCTCGCGGCCAGTTCAACCCGCCACCTCAACTGTTTTGACTGGCAGCCTTAGTGCCAATCCGTTTGGGCGACGTTCTTCCGTAATTGGCTTCAAAGTTCGTGCCAATTCCGAGCGTGCAGCAAGGCTCTTTGTTAATGGGCTATCAGAGTGGCGGGCAGGCACCGATCCTAAGCCCAGCGCACCTTTTGCCGGTGGTCGTACGGGATGGTGTAGGATCGCGGCTACTCTCAGAAGTCACCGAAACTGCCGCGGACCGCCCAGTCCTTCATCGGAGTGTCGCACAGTGAAACTGTCCTGTTGGTTCATGTCCTCGGGTCAAAGTGCCACCTCCTAATCTTTAGTTCTCTAGTCTCACGGACAACGGAACTTAACGAAGGAGTTCCGCAATTGTTTCGGTGTCCAGCTGTTGGCTGCCTTCATTAAATATCTGACCTCGCATCTGCTTTTGCGCGACATCAAAGCGGGTGGAACAGCTCCTGACTAGATGAGCAAAACGCGGGCCAACTTCAGTAAAGGTTCTTGCTTCATGGCGCTCACGCAGAGATTAGAGTTCCGGCAGTCGCAGTCCCTCATCATGACGCCGCAGTTGATGCAGGCGATCAAGCTGCTGCAATTGTCCAATCTCGATCTCACGACCTTCGTGGAAGAGGAGCTCGAGCGAAACCCGCTGCTCGAGCGAGCCAATGAGCATGTAGCTGGCGCCGAGGCCCCGACCGAAATCGATCAGGTCAGCGGCGAACAGCTGGCCGAGGCGGCGGCGCGCAACGCCCAGGATGCCGCGCCGACCACCTATACCGAATGGGGCGGCGGCGCCTCCGGTGACGAAGACTACAATCTCGAAGCTTTTGTCGCGGCCGAGACAACGTTGTCGGACCATCTCGCCGAGCAGCTCTCGGTGGCCTTCACGGCGCCCGCGCAGCGCATGATCGGCCAGTACCTGATCGACCTCGTCGACGAGGCCGGCTATCTGCCGCCCGATCTCGGCCAGGCCGCCGAGCGTCTGGGCGCGTCGCAGGCCGAGGTCGAAAACGTCCTCGCCGTGCTGCAAAAATTCGATCCGCCCGGCGTCTGCGCGCGCTCTCTGAGCGAGTGCTTGGCGATCCAGCTGCGCGAGCTCGACCGCTACGACCCCGCGATGCAGGCGCTGGTCGAGCATCTCGATCTGCTCGCCAAGCGCGACATCGCGGCTCTGCGCAAGATCTGCGGCGTCGACGATGAGGACATCGCCGACATGATCGGCGAGATCCGCCGCCTCAATCCCAAGCCGGGCATGAAGTTCGGCTCGGCGCGCCTGCAGACCATGGTGCCCGATGTCTATGTCCGTCCGGGTCCCGACGGCGGCTGGCATGTCGAGCTCAACAGCGACACCTTGCCGCGCGTGCTGGTCAACCAGACCTATTATTCCGAGCTGTCGAAGAAGGTCGGCAAGGACGGCGACAAGTCCTACTTCACCGATGCGCTGCAGAACGCGACCTGGCTCGTGCGCGCGCTCGACCAGCGCGCTCGCACCATCCTGAAAGTGGCGACCGAGATCGTGCGCCAGCAGGACGGGTTCTTCACCCATGGCGTCGCGCATTTGCGGCCGCTCAATCTGAAGGCCGTCGCCGACGCCATCCAGATGCATGAATCCACGGTGTCGCGCGTCACCGCCAACAAATACATGGCGACCAACCGCGGCACGTTCGAGCTGAAATATTTCTTCACGGCCTCGATCGCCTCGGCCGACGGCGGCGAAGCGCATTCGGCGGAAGCGGTGCGTCACCATATCAAGCAGCTGATCGATTCGGAGGAGCCCTCCGCGATCCTGTCGGACGACACCATCGTGGAACGCTTGCGCGCCTCGGGCATTGATATTGCCCGCCGCACGGTCGCGAAGTACCGCGAAGCCATGCGCATACCCTCCTCGGTGCAACGCCGCCGCGACAAGCAGTGGTCAACGATCAACAATCGAGCATCGGCAGGAACTGGCCTCCAGGAAGAAACTCCCAGCCGTCGATTTGGACTCCACAAGCTACGCTTTGGATTTCTCTGAAAGGGTCCTCAAGCCGCTGCGGTCGTCAGGATTGGATTGCCTCAGCTCCGGGGTGTCGGGGTCGGAGTAGTCATGGTACTGCTCATAGGCTGTCGTAGAAACGGTTGCCCTGCCGCCTGGTTCGGCATGACGCGATGGATGAAAAGTGTGATGGGGTTTGTATGGGTGGTCATCGAAGAACCGTATCTCCGCGATCACGCGGTGATAGGTGGTGAAAGGTGCCGCGCGCGCAATCGCTCACACGCTGCGGATATGCGACGAAGCTCTTCGAGTCGTTCGGGTGAGAGTTGACCGCAGATCGGGACGCATCACCACATCATAGGGAAGTGGCTTGCGAACCATAGACTCGAGACTATGGCTCTAGCGGCACGTTTGCAGTATGGAGTCCGCTCACGCGTGCCGAGGAAGCCAGATGTGCTTTTCAATTAAGGGGATGCGTTCAAGGGCGTGATCTATTTCTTTTCGGTAGGCCGGTGACATTGCCAGATTGTTCACCCAAGTCTTCAAGAACCACGACGGATATCGGCAATCTCCACATGAAGAGATTGAAATGTTCGCTCGCGTCGATTCGAAAAGAATCGAATTCGTCTCTAAAATCGCCGACCTCACAGGCCTAAGAGCGGACGCACGAGCTCTCTTGAGCTCAGCAGGCCACTCAACGTCATGAAACTATAGGCTATAGTCGCTCTATTAGGTTAACTTCCGTGTGCGCGGAAGCGGGGTCTAGCTATAGCTAGGATGCGTTGGAAGCAGCCGGAGCCAGCAGCGAGTAAAATGAAGTCATGAGTCTCGCCGCCTCCATTCCAGGTCTTCGTTTTCAGTGATTCGCGAGCAGGAGACGAGAGGTGCAACTGATGCCGCGAACGTTGCGGCGCGTATTGCTTTTGCGAGACAAGTCGAGAAAAAGAACCCCCGCATGAGCGAGGGTGCGGAAGCGAGGTCCGAGGTAAATCCGCCTGATAGGGGCCTGAGCGCGGCAGGCCTATGGTCCCCGCAACGGTACTCCTCCTGCTGAAGCATTGATCCGCCGCGTCTAGATGGGAGGCGGTCACTTCTTGCTTCATTCAGTCCTCGCTGGGGAGCATCAGCGTGAGCACACGCGTAGTCCGCCTTGGATCACTCGGATCTTCGGAGCCGTACCACATATCCTCGTCGTAGTAGTCGATCTTCCAGAAGAACCTCCGACCGACCAGGTCGAAGCTCCCGAAGTCGTGCTCGCCGCGGGGGTCGTTCTCCTGTGTAAATCGGGAGAAATCCGCCACCTGACGAAGCGCCTTGGCCTTGACGCACTCGGGTAGCTCTGCGACCCCGATTGTCATCATCACCTTACAGCCGCAGAACGTACGTCTGAAGGTGTCGTTGAGGAGAGCGACGCTATTCATCATCGCACTCCTCCGCGTCTTCGCTTCTATAGGGCGGCATGTGGCGTGCACTGCAGTGCGGACAATCATCGTCGCAATTGTACTGTCCACACATCGGTCCACTCGCGGTCGCATTCTGCGCAGTCGTAGCTTGCACCGGAATGAGAGCCATTCAAAGCCCGCTAGAGGTTTGTATGGGCGCGGAAGCTTGCCCAGCCGAACTGCCTTCGGGGTTAGGAAGCGTCAGTACTATGATCCGAGACTTTGGGTCGCAGGGGGTGAGAAACTGTTGCATCGCTCAATCAACTCAACATAAGATAGTGGAGCATTTTTAACGGAAGGGGGCGCGAATGGATCCCGCTACCGTTGCGCAAGCTATTGCTCAGATCATTGCTAAGATTAATGAGTTGAATGAACGATCGGCCGCGCAGGAATGGCAGTCCGAAGTTACGAGCAAGCTCGACTTAGTCATTGCTCAGAATGGCCAGATTATCGCTCTGCTGCGAGACCTATTTATGTTGATCCCCGCAGAGCTGGAGAGATTTTTCAACCAACCGAACGGCGCTGTTCGTCCTGGTGGTTTACAAAGTAACCCGCGTAGATCGCCGCGAAAGACAGGCATTCATCGATCAAACGATCGCGCACATGACTGAGTGGCTAGGCCACGCAGACGGCATGTTTGGTGCGGCCCTCAAACAACAACAAAAGATCATTTCTGACAACCGTCCGGTCCTCAGCCAGGTGCCGCGAGGTCGGGTTGAGCTCCACCGC